>NZ_JADQBY010000007.1 GCF_016278385.1 Methanolobus sp. | reverse complement strand
AAAATGTTTTGTCTAATTAGAATGGAAGAGGTTGGGAGCTGATTAGATAACCTCTCGATAAACCTCCATTTTTTACCAATTGCTTATAAGAGCTATATATACAGATTACTGAATTTCCAGGTTAATCGAAATCCTCTATAGAATGTATATCAAAACTATAAATACTACTCTTTTCTCGCTTTGTTTTTGAAGTATTGAATGAATTATGACCTATAAAAAATAATATTATATTCTAATATAATTTATAGAACATGATTTACAATAGTCTTGTGAGAAATGGAATAGAAAAAAAGCTGTGGAGCTTATGAACAAGTGAAAACTGTACTTATCTATAAATCTTCACAGTTTTACTATTGTTCGTAAATATTTTACCTTGCATTTCATTATTATAGAGTGGCTAATTTTTTACCATATTCTATTGCTTCATTTTCTGCATCTAAATCAGGATTCCATTGATTTTTATATCCTTCTGAAATTACTTCAAAACCAGCATCTTTCATTAACCCATTAAGTATTTTTACTGATTCCCCACTCCAGCCGTAGCAACCAAATGCTGCAGCTTTTTTATTTTTAAATTTCATGATTTTTACAAGATGAATAAAGCCTGCCATTGAATGTAAAATATTGCTTCCAATAGTAGGAGATCCCATAATAACAGTTTTTGATTTAAAGATTTCAGTAATCATATCATTTTCATCATTTTTAGTGACATTATAAAGTTTAACAACAACATCTGAATCTGCTAAGTTTATTCCTTCTGCAATCTTTTCAGCTAATTTTTTTGTGCCATTCCACATAGTATCATAAATAATGGTAATTTGATTTTCTTGATAATCATTTGCCCACTGAGTGTATTTTTCAACAATTTGCATAGGATTATCTCGCCAAATAACACCGTGACTTGTGGCAATCATATATATCGGTAAATTTAAAGCGATAATCTCGTCTAATTTTTTTCTTAATATTACATTAAAAGGTGTTAAAATATTTGCAAAATATTTAATGGATTCTTCATAAAGTTCACATTGATCCACCAAATCATTATATAATTTTTCAGTTGCATAATGCTGTCCAAAAGCATCATTGCTAAAAAGAATATTGTCTTCAGTAAGATAGGTTGCCATACTATCTGGCCAGTGTAACATTGCCATTTCAACGAACACAAGTGATTTCCCATTTCCTATCTCTATTGAATCCCCGGTTTTCACTACTTTAAAATTCCAGTCTTCATGATATTGCCCTTTTATAGATTTAACAGCATTTGCTGTACAATAAATGGGTGTGTCAGGAATGAGTTTCATTAACTTTGGAAGGGCACCACTATGGTCTACCTCTCCATGGTTTGCGATGATGTAATCGATCTTTTCTAAATCCACTTCATTGGCTAGATTTTCTACAAATTCTCCTGCAAAAGGTGCCCAAACAGTATCAATTAAAACAGTTTTTTCTTCTTCGATCAAGTAAGAGTTATATGTGGAACCTTTATCTATGGAATATTCTTCTCCATGAAATTTTTCTAGTTCCCAATCTACTTTACCTACCCAAGATACATTATTTTTTACTTGCTTTTTCATTGATTGACCCACTCCTTTATAAAATTATTTATTTTGTTTTTCAATTCTTCTACTGTGACACCAAATGAATAAGCTTTTATTAGCTCTTTTGTAGCTTGTCTAATCTTGAAGAGCCTATGACATTGCTCATTGACAGAAGAAGCTTAAATTTTAAATCAATTGCTGAATTCTCTATACCCCATATTAGTTCCCAAAAATCAACAACTGTACCTAAAAATATATCGTCAATTGTTTTATAGTTAACTACTGCTGGCTTAAATAGCATATCAACTCCATTTCAAACGTAATTGTTTTCATTTCAATTATATAAAACTAAATATTGTATTTCTTCTATGATAAAACTCACTATTGTCAAATGTTTCAGAAATCTTTCGTTCAACAAAACAATCTCATCTCTTTCAGATGAAGAAGCTTTGCTTCTTCATTTTGTTAATGATGATGGTGATATTTCTTTGCCCACAGGGTCAAAACTTCATTATTTTGTGAAAAACAGGTTAGGAACAGAAGGACTTCAACATATTATGGGGATGATAGCTGAGAGAATCATCGGACTCATTAAAGCCAGAGATCTAAAAACAAATTCCACACCTCTTAAAGCCTCAAGATACGATAAACATAGTGATTATAATCCTCACTATGGATGTAAAATGGATAAAGCTCACATCACATTGATAGGAGTTTTTCCGTTATACATGACGTATACAAGGGGTTAGCTCATGACTCTCCTGAATTAAGACAGCATATTGAATTCTTAATTAAATTGAATCTTGAAGCTGATTCGTATGTTTTGGATGGCGCATATGATTCGTTCAATAACTATGCGGATATCTGGAACTATTTGAATATCAATCCTACAATATCTCTACCTTCTGATGCTGTTATCAGTGCAGAAGGAAGAATTGAGCGAATTAATCATTGGATTAGAGACTGTCGGATAAGACAAGATAAATATCTTATCCAATCAATTAACGCGCAAA
>NZ_JADQBY010000050.1 GCF_016278385.1 Methanolobus sp. | reverse complement strand
C
Organism: Methanolobus sp.; assembly: GCF_016278385.1. Lineage (GTDB taxonomy): Archaea > Halobacteriota > Methanosarcinia > Methanosarcinales > Methanosarcinaceae > Methanolobus. The sequence goes on along the minus strand of NZ_JADQBY010000050.1, from coordinate 2,559 downwards.
CTTCTCAACAGCTGCTATTACAACATCGTTCTTGCATGTGATAACAGCATCTGAGAGTTCTTTGAACATTTCTTCTTTGCTAATGATAATACCTCCACACCTTTTGTCTTCAGTTGATAGTAAAAAAACTGGAACTTGAAGAGCAATCAGTTATAGTAAAGCATAAGAAGAAAACGTATATATCATAAACTCAATCAAATATGTCTAATGTATGTGAATTCATTAGCACGAGAAAAATGATTGGTTACACTTGAATCATTACAACGCGGTTATAATCTTAGAGTATGATTAAAATAGACTATTAGAATTGAAATGAATTCTACTCTAGTAACATGGTCTTCATGTGCCACGGAAATTCAAAAATAATGGCGTACCGTGAAAATCTACAAAAATGAACTTGAATACGAACAGACTACGGGATAAGCCAAAAATAAATTAGATACTTATGATGGCTGAGGAAAATATCTAACAGATTTTAAAAAGAGTCTCTGTAGAAATCCTATTTGAAAAAACGGGTGGAACTGATCTTTGTCTGTTCATTTGTTTTTATGGGGAGATTACGAGATAATTTTGGTGAGAGTTGGAGATTTTTGGAAATAAATAAGTGCTAAACACCAGCATTTTCAGAAATTTGTACCATATGCATCGAAGCAAGGCCTAATTTTCTATAAAATATTAGGATTCTTAAAGAGATAGGCCCACAGACCGCCAATTGCCAAAGTTTTAACCAATTGAGTACTATAGGGTAGAGGGTTAGTCATCGCATAGATGAAAAAACATCCAAGAGCACTAATAACAAAAGTAGAGAGAACGAGATCTTCGATTTCCATTTTTACACCAAGTGAGAAGTAGGCAATAAAGCCAGTTTTTAAGTTCCCTATTTCTTTCAAGCTTAGAATATTATGCTCTAATAGCACTTATCGTATAAAAGAATTAGCAAATTTATTGTATCCAAACTTTGTCAAACTTCCACTAAAATCAGAATCATTGGGCGTAAGTTGCATATAATACAGTACCATGAAACACATATCAAATCATTTTTAAATGACATTGTTGTCCGAATATTGAGGATTTCTACAGAACCAAAATATCAATATAACAAAACCAATTATGAATCTATAATGGAGGCAGAAAAATGTCTAAGAGAAGTTTCGAAATAAGCTTCTCTTAAAATAATGTAAATTGTTCTTGACCTCAAGAAAGTCCTCTTTTTCTGGGAACAATGTCCTCATCTACAGTTTTTCCATAGGGACATGCAAGATTACATATAGTACATTCCATAAATCCACGTTCTGTTATTCTGCGGATATGCGTCTCCCATTTATCCAGTATATCCTTTTCAAGCTCATGGGATACCACACATTTATCGTATATCACTTTTTCACCGGGACTGACTCCCTGCGACGGACCTGGAATGATTGCACCATAAGGACATGATTTTACACATAAGGACTCTTTCTGGCACAAGGGTTGCTCTGCACAAAGGTCCCGTAGGAATGGCTGATCCGGTGTAAGTTCAAGTGTTGTCAGTAAAGCTACCCAGCGCACTCTGGGACCATATTCAGGAGTTATTACCTGCGTATTGTGACCTATGAAGCCAAGGCCAGCCAGATAAGCTGCCACTTTTACATGAACTGAATGTGTTGGAACCGCCTTGACACTTTTTTCATCCCATAGCCAGCTGGCCAGCCTCCAAGCACGCGTTTCCACAGTTTCGTAATATAAGTTATAATACTCTGCTTCCCCTCCACTGAAATCACCAGTCCCGGGAGTACTTATTGCAGCGTTCATACCTTCGTCCCATATCACCATTCCCATGACTATAAGAGATTTCGCATCATCCATTAGTTCAGATGGTCTTACAAGTCCTCGTCCGGATGGAAACTCCACATCCTCCAGTTTCTTTATGTCTGAAACACCAAAAAGTTGAAACCCGTTCTCCATGGCTTTAGCCTTTATTTCCTCTTTCAAATCCAATGTTTTCCTCCTGCAGAACTTTTCCTGCACATTAAAAAGGTCTCTGGTAATATATAAGAAAAAGCTAGTACAATATTTGGTACCCATGATAATCTGCAATATGTATGATAATTTGCAATAGATATGAACAAAGAGTGGACGAGATAAGCATCCATTGATCTTTGAAAGCCCAGAAATCTTCTGTTGTCATTAGGAAGAATTTGAAATCAGGACAATTAAAAGTAATATTCAAATTAACATCAGGAATAAGAATCATAGGAATTCTACTGAATCTAACTATAAATCTTATTACAAAAAGATGACTATAGAGCAATTGTTACATGGTTGAAGATAAGATTCAGGAAACTAGCGAGTAAATATGAAAGACTAAAACTTTTTTAAAGGACTATTACATGTTGCAGGCTTTATTAGATTTCTAATAAATTCAATGTCACAAACTGTATTAAAAAATAGCTTCTCCGGGTAGAAAAAGGATGACTACTCACATGAAGGATTTGACCCGGAGAAGTAATAAATATCAATATTTATGACTCTTTGCCATCTCTACCATTGCCTGGAGGTTCTCGGTTGGAGTCTTGCTCA
>NZ_JADQBY010000008.1 GCF_016278385.1 Methanolobus sp. | reverse complement strand
TAACGAAAAAAAAAGGATACGCTTTTATGCTGAAATTCTAATTAGACGGCCTCTAGAGAAAACAAAAGGAAAAAAGAAATCAAGCATTGACAAATATATAGTCAACATCTTTCTTTCCTTCGTGGCAATTGATACATCCTCCAACCTTGCCCTCGGATTTTACAGTCCCATCAGCAGAATAGGAAGCCCAGAACCAGTCATTATTATCCGAATCAAAGCCTTCTAACTTGTACATGAGGTAAATACCCGTTAATTCCTTATCGGCATTGAATCCTTCTTTAACAACCATCGTTTCATAAGGCATCGGTCCTCCACCCACTTCTGCAGCAGAAAACGCATTATTCGAAACATATATAGAAACATAATCACCATGCACGCCATTTCCTCCCATCATTGCTTCCTTTCCTGGCCATATGCTCCAGTCTTTATAACTGCTCTCATTAGCAAATACAGAGAAAAGATCAGCTGCAGCAGGTATTGATTCCATGGTATCCGCTACATTGTCTGCACCAGCATCTTCAGGTGCAAGTTTTTCTACCGGACTCTTGTCTGCACAACCGGAAACACCGATAGCGCATACTAGTACTAAAAGAATAAGTGTTTTAATTTCCATATATAACCCCAATAACAAAATTACGGCGCACTATATAATTGTTACCGAGATAAAACGGAATTTCCTTGTCGTAAGAGATATAATATATGCAGGAGACTTTCGCTAATCATGCCAGAGCTAAACATCGACAGAACACTCACGTACATCGAAGGAACACAGCGAGTCTTTGATGAAAAAAGTACCTTGGAGAAGGTAAACGATAGTTCCAAAAAGATAGGGGTTACCAGAGTCGCCAGCATCACTGATCTTGACAGAGTAGGAATACCAGTTATTTCAACCATCAGACCCAGTGCGGCAGAAGGCGCAATATCAGTATATTCAGGAAAAGGAAACACTGAGAATCAGGCAAGGATATCTGCAATTATGGAGAGTTTTGAACGATGCCTGGCAGAAAGGAACGGACTGAACAACGATGTGGCAGAAGATATCAAAGCTCAGCACATTATAGAGAACTTTGTATCCTTGGGGGAAAAGTACCGGACAGTCGACCCGACACTCCTACTCATATCTGAAGACTACAGCCCACAGGCATTTGTAGAGTGGATAAGCGGATGGGACCTTTTAAAGAATGAAGAGATATTTGTCCCCGCAAATGCAGTTTATCACCCATATGATGCCCCAGGAAGAGCTTTGAAGTTATTCAGAAGTAACACTAACGGCCTTGCGGCAGGAAACACTGTGGAAGAAGCCATATTCCATGGCCTGCTGGAAGTCATTGAGAGGGATGCTTTGAGCATAGCAGAGTTCAACCGTAATCCCGGAAAAGAGATAATCCTCACAGAAGGTGACGGTGAAAATTACGAGCTTCTGCGCAAGTTCACTGACAATGAAGTTGAGGTAAAATTGTGGGCATTATCCCATGATACGGAAATAACAACCGTGGTTGCAGTCACCGATGACATAAGACTCAGAGATGCCGCACTTCTGGTAATGGGAGCAGGCGCACACCTCAACCCTGAGATCGCAGTAAAGAGAGCATTGACAGAAGCCGCCCAGTCAAGAGTTGTGCAGATACATGGTGCCCGAGAGGACACTGAACGTGAAAAATTTGTAAGGGAAATCGGATATGACAGAATAAAACGCATGAACAAGTACTGGTATGATGATGCGGAACAAATCTCCATGTGTGATCTGAAAGACATGTCAAAAAACACACCTGCCAAAAGTATCGATGCAGTACTTGAACAATTAAGAAATATTGCAGACTGCGCCGTAGTTGTAGACATGTCAAGAAAAAGCATACCGGTTCCGGTTGTCAGAGTAATTATTCCCTCCTTTGAGATGTACACACTTGACAGAGAGCGTATCGGAAAAAGAGCAAAGTCAGGAAAAAAGAGGAAGATGGCACCAGAAGACAGGCCATGGAGAACCGGACGCAGAAAATGAGAGAAAATACCAAATTCCTTGCTAAAGCCCTTATATTTGCAGGCACAAGCATAAGCCACGAGGATGCTGCAAAGGTCCTTGATGCCACATACTGGCCACCCATATCCAGAGGAGATGTTAACAAAGCAATCTGCCAGGGATACACAGTAATAGGCATCATTGACGGAATGTTTTTTAGCCGGGCTGCGGTGGGCCACAAGGAAATCATCAGGGCAACGAAGGAAGGAATAACTGTCGTTGGAGGTTGCAGTATGGGAGCTCTTAGGGCTTCTGAACTCGATGTCCACGGAATGACAGGAGTAGGTCAAATATATGAGTGGTACAGGGACGGAGTCATAGAAGATGATGATGAAGTAGCCGTTGCCATAAATCCCGATACATTCGAACCGGTATCAAATCCCATGGTCAATATACGGGAAACTTTTAAGGTAGCACTCAGATCCCAGATCATCAATGATGATGAGTTCAGACATGTAACTGAGCTTGCCAAAAGGACACACTATACCGAAAGAAGTTACTATGGAATCACAAAGAGAGCTTCAAGGGAAGGAATTATCCCTGAGGATAAAGCAGATGAACTCCTCAGGTTCTGCATAGAGAACGAGTGTGACGTAAAAAGGGATGATGCACTCCTTGTTCTTGAAAAAATAAAACAGACCTTAACTGAATAGTTAAGCTGCTATTTTTGGTTTTAATCCGTCATACAGGAAGTGCAGTATATAGACAGAAGACATTACCAGGATTATTGTTGCACCTGAAGGAGCATCAAACAGGTAGGATAGTGACAAACCCACAATGCTGAAAAAAATGCCAAAGAATATTGAAATATGCATCATCTTTCCTAGATCATTGGTGTAATGCCTGCTCAGGGATGCTGGCATGGTAAGCAGTGCGATGATAAGAATAATACCAACTACCTTGATCAACAATACAACAGTCAGTGCTATCAGGCAAAGAAGAAGCAGGTAAAGTTTCTCTACTGACAAGCCAGCAACCGTTGTAAACTCTTCATCAAAACAAAGTGCCATGAACTGTTTATAATATGCATATACAATAAAGATGATAACTGCATCAAGACCCAACATCAGGTAAATATCGGACATTGGCACCGTCAGGATATTACCAAAAAGATAGGTCATTAAATCGGGTGCATACCCAGGGGTCCAGTATATCAGAATAATACCTATAGCCATTCCCAGGGACCAGAGTATACCTATTGCAGTATCTTCGGCCACTTTCGACCTTTTACTTACAAGCCCCATGACAAGTGCGGAAAAGAGACTGAAAGGAATAAGCCCATATAATGGATTAATTCCAAGATAATACCCAAGACCGATACCTCCAAAAGAGGCATGAGTGATACCACCACTAATGAACACTATCTTTTTGACGACTACGTATACGCCAATTATACCACATGCCACACTTGCCAGAATAGCGGCAAAAATAGCATTCCTCATAAAATCATACTGGAGTATTTCAAGCATACTGTTCACCTTTAGTGCTCTTTTAACACCCTGTGCGGCACACCGTGAGCAATAAGCTCTACCGGGCACTGGTACGATACTTCCAGATCATGCGAACTGATTTCTTTATCATCGTGATAATGGAACTTACGGTTTAAGCATCCTATTTTATCAATATACACAGAAATTGCACTTATATCATGTGTCACCATGACAATTGCAATTTCAGATTTGAGCCTGTTGAGAAGTTCGTAGAACTCCTTCTGCATTCTGGAATCTATCCCAGTGGATGGTTCATCCAGTATTAACAGTTTCGGTTTTGTAACAAGTGACCTGGCAATGAAAACTCTCTGTTTCTGCCCACCAGAGAGCTCACCGATCTGCCTGTCCTTAAATTCAAGCATCCCAACTGTTTCGAGTGCTTCGTGTGCAGCTTTGTGATCATCTTCATTATACCTCTGAAGAGGACCTTTGTGGCTCAGACGACCCATGAGTACAACATCCCACACAGTGATGGGGAAATCAAGATTTGAGGAGTGATACTGGGGAACATACCCAACATACTTCCTCATATCCTTAGGATTCCCCCCTAGAAGCCTGACAGAGCCCCGGTCAGGCGTGATCAATCCAAGGATGACTTTCAGAAGAGTACTTTTACCCCCTCCGTTGGGACCTATGATAGCCAGGAAATCCTTATCCCTTACATTTAAAGTGACAGATTCCAAAACACGAATACTATCATAGCTCACCCATATATCCTTAAGTTCGATCACGTTATCCATTTCAAGCCAGCCCTTTTTCAAATGCTTCTGCTACTTTTGCAAGGTTATCTATATAATCCTTTGCAAGCGGATCCACTTCAACCACCTCACCACCAATCTCGTTTGCAATGGCGGATGCACTGACAGTACTAAAACCGGTCTGCACGAAAATCACTTTTATATTTTTCTCGTTTGCTTCATCGATCACTTTTTGCATATCCTTCACACTGGGCTCTTTACCTTCGATCTCAACAGGCACCTCTATAAGACCATAGTAGTCTGCGAAATAACCCCATGCAGGATGGTAAACTATGAAACTGCTACTTTCTTTACCGGAAAGAGTGGTTTTTATCTGCCCATCCAGTTCATCGAGCTCTGCAATATATGCATTTTTGTTCTCAAGATAAATTGATTCATTCTCGGGATCGATCTCTACAAGGCCTTCATAGATGTTGTTCAGCATTATCTTCACATTACCAGGAGATGTCCATATATGAGGATCAAGACCCCCTTCGTGGTCAGCATCAGTTTCTTCCTCAGCATCATGTTCATCTTCATCCCCGTGGGCATGGGTTTCCATTTCCCGCAGTGCTATCCCTTCAGAACAATCAATTATCATCAGGCCAGGATTCAAATCTGCAATCTTGTCCATCATAGTAGTTTCAATTGCTAACCCGGAGCCGACCATTGCATACATTTTTGCCTTGCTAAGACCCCTGAGCTGGCTTGGCGTAGGCTCATATGAATGAGGATCTGCACCAGGAGGCACCATGACAACTACTTTTACATTATCACCTGCAATCTTTTCCACAAATTCTGCCTGTGGAAGTATGCTCACAGCTACAATCATATCATCGCCGGTATCAGATATCGTATCAGATGAACTTTGTTCATCGACACATCCAGATGTCAAAATAACGGAAATGGAAAAGAACATCATTAGAACCATCATAGTTTTCTTCATATTATTACACCATATATTTTTGGAGTTACACCAACTTATTTGGTATTATACCAATGATTGATTATTCAAAAAATTACAGTTAAAGACGATCAAGAGAGCCACAGGAAATGTGTTTGATCTTACCACAAACACCTACGGTCGGATGACCCATAGAATCACAGATTCGATCAATAGCATTTTTGGAGATAAATGATTCGAATCTGGACACTTCTGCACAGGACTCCTCAGAAGATAAACCGTAATGAGTCAACATCAGACTCAATATATTATGTCTATTTACAAAAAACTCAGCATATTGTTTACCCACTTCAGTAAGTTGAACCCCCCTATAAGGAACATGATCCACATACCCCGATTCGGAAAGGTCCGTTATGGTCTTTGTAGACGTCGATGGGTCGACATTCAACTCATTAGATATATCAGTAGTCTTTACAAGACCACCTTTTTTTAAGAGGAATTTTAGATACTCCACTTTTTTAGGAGATAGCTCCAGCCCTGTGATTTCCTGCATGATATCCATTAACTAAGAACACGTATATATCTCTTTTGAAAATAACCCAAATTACTAGATGATTTTTGGTATATATCCAATAATCAATGATGCCTGATCATGAATGTAGACAACCCACTTGAAAATATTTAAAAAAGATGGCTGGAAATATATTTGTACATAGGACCAAGATTTAACAAAGGGGTTAAAATGATAATACAACAGATATTCACAGAGAAAATAGCACACAGCTCATACATACTTGCAGGTGATAAAACCTGTGCGATCATTGACCCGAGAAGAGACATAGAGATATATCTGGAACTTACAAGAGACCTCGGAGTCAAGATTACACATGTACTGGAAACACATTTGCATGCCGATTTTATATCAGGTCACATGGACCTTGCAGAAAGAACAGGAGCTGCAATATACACACCTAAATCAGCGAATTGTGATTTTAAATCAGTTCCACTCGCAGAAGGAGACTCATTTTCAATAGAATACATTAAATTGGATATTCTGGAAACACCCGGGCACACGCCTGAACACATATCATACGTGATTACCGATACTTCAAGAGGTGAAGAGCCAGTAGCACTTTTCTGCGGAGACACCGTGTTTGTAGGTGATGTGGGTAGACCGGACCTATTTCCCGGGAGAGCAGAAGAGCTTGCATCAAAGCTGTACGACACATTACATGAAAAACTGCTCAAATTACCTGATTTCTGTGAAATATACCCTGCGCACGGAGCAGGATCGCTTTGTGGAAGAGCAATGGCATCCAAAAGAAGCAGCACATTGGGTTACGAAAAGAACTACAATTATGCTCTAAAGATTAGTGATAGGACAGATTTCATAGACTCGCTAACAAACAACATGCCTGATGCACCGGACCATTTCAGCAGATGTACAGATCTAAACCGTATCGGACCGGATGAAGTGAAAGAACTTCCTATCCCTGTAGCATTGGAAAATGACCGATTCAGGGAAAAGATGAAAACTGCAATCATCCTTGACGTTCGCAGCTTTGAATCGTTCGGTGGACAACACATACCCCAAGCGTACAACATAGATAGCAATTCAAACTTCCCCACCTATGCCGGATGGTTGCTGCCAACTGAAAAAGACATACTCATCGTTTCTGACAACTACTTACAGGCATTCAATGCATGCACCCAGTTACACCGTGTAGGACATGACAGAGTAGCAGGCTATCTCGAAAATGGAATGTACGGATGGGTGACGGATGGACTGCCTACAAGACATATCCCGCAGATATCGTCAACCGAATTGCATGACAGGCTAACTGCCGGAAAAGAAATGATAATACTGGATGTCAGAGCCGCCTCAGAGTATGAAGACTACCACATAGAAGGAGCTGTAAACATACCAGTACACGAACTAAGAGACCGCCACACCGAAATCGAACCGGATATTGAAACCATTCTTATATGTGGCTCTGGTCAAAGATCCAGCATAGGATGCAGTATCCTCCTGCAAAAAGGATTCTCTGATGTGCGAAATGTAGCAGGTGGTATGACAGGATATGCTGCTGCCGGATATGGACCTGAATGCCCCATGTGTGTCCTCCCATGGGCGCCCTTCAAAAAAAAGCGAATGAATTAAACCGTGTGATTGCTCAGTTGCATAGAGCATAATTGAAATGGTCAATCGAAAGGCATACCCTTGAAAGTGAAAATTTCTTTCACCACGTAGATGAAATCTATAATTTCATCAATGGATAGCAGCAACAATACCAGTATCAGGAGTGCTATGAGCAGTTCGGAATAATCCGGAAGAGACTGCACCATATGAGCGAAAGAACCCATATGTCCATTTGCAGAATGTACTATTTTATCACCCAAATAGAATTCATACCAGCTATAATAAAAGCGTATCGATGGTTGTTAATGATTTTTGATTATAATCAATAATGCAACATAATTTGCATCAAATTTGAAAATAATAAAAGAAATTAAAAGTGGTATAAACCTTCACTTCAATAGACGAGCACTGACCTCAAACCACAAAGACCGGATCATAGAGGAAAGACTATTATCTGAGTACTCTACAACTGATTTTCCTTCCACCATTGCGGCAACAGGACTTCTATCATATGGAAGCATGCCCATAACGCTTATTCCATTGATTTTACAATGGTCATAAATTTTCTGTGAAAGACTCATATTTATATCACACTTATTAATACACACCGCAACAGGTATCCTGAAATGTCGTGTTACCCCTATAACTCTTTCAAGATCATGTATTCCCGATATCGTTGGCTCTGTTACAACAAGAACAAGATCAGTTCCTGTGATTGCCGCAATCACAGCGCACCCAGTTCCCGGCGGACCATCGATGAGTATCATATCGCTTCCGTCTTCCGCTGCAAGCTCTGATGCTCTACGCCTTACCTCTGAGACTAACTTCCCACTTGCTTCCTCTCCAATACCAAGCTTAGCATGCACTAACGTACCGAATCTCGTGTGGGAACAATAGTATTCACCGGATTTTCTCTCAACCATACTAATGGCATTTACAGGACAGACGTATTCACATACTGCACATCCCTCGCATTTGTACACATCAATTAAATTATAACGGTTGATTGCTTCAAACCTGCACGATGTAGCACATTTTCCACAATCAACACACATGTTTTTATTGATGCTTGCAACCTTTAGGCCGTAGAAATCATTTGTTTCAAATATATCAGGATGCAGAATAAGATGCATATCCGCAGCGTCAACATCGCAATCTGCAATAACTGCATTTTCAGCAAGTGCGGCAAATGAAGAAGTGATGGTTGTTTTACCAGTACCGCCTTTCCCACTGATAACTGTGAGCTGTTTTACCATTCAGAAACCACCCTGATAGGAAATGAATTTGCAGATATACCTGTAAAGCTCCCGGAAATTCTCTTTCCAGAGAGGCATCTGCTCCACAAAAGGGATACCTTTTGAGTAAAGGACAGCTATTTCCCGGTCGTTGGGAATTTTCATCAGAATTGGTATCCTTTCTGCCCGGCAATAATCCTCGACCCGGGCATCACCAATGCCATGACGGTTTATCACAACTCCGAATTGGACATCGAGCTGCCTGACAAGATCTACCATAAGAGCAAGATCATTCAGACCAAATGGTGTTGGCTCTGTTACAAGCACACAGTAATCCATTTCTGCAACAGATGCTATGACGGGACAAGCTGTCCCTGGAGGAGAGTCAACAATTGCAACTGTGCTTTCATCAATGTGTGCCTGTAACTGCCTGATAACAGGTGAAGCCATGGGCTCACCAATGTTAAGAGTACCCTGCAGAAGTTCAATATTAAAATGCTCATCAGTACCTTTTTCAATAATACCTATTGACCGCTTTTCTTCTGTAATGGCATTTTCAGGACAAACAAGAACACAGCCACCACAGCCATGACATAATTTAGGAAACAGCATGATGCTACTGGACAGTTTAGCTATCGCATTGTATTGACAGAACTCTGCACATTTGCCGCAAAGAGAGCATTTTTCAGAATCCACTTCAGGGACTGTTATAGTGACATCTTCCTGCTTTTCAAGATCAAATCCCAGAAAAAGATTGCAATTTGGTTCTTCCACATCACAATCCAGCAGTTGTGCATTTCCAAGAGCGAGGGCAAGATTGACGGCTACTGTTGTCTTTCCAGTCCCACCCTTGCCACTTGCGATAGCTATTTTCATTTATCAAGCACCTAAAAGAAAATTAATGGCAGTGCTCGTGGTCATGGTCGTGATCATGCCCATGTCCGCTGCATGAGTTGTCATGAGTAGCCTTTGCGAGTTTGAATGCTGCCCAGGCATCAATAGCATTCTTAACTGTGCCTGTGGCACCACTGAATACCTCAATACCAGCCTCCTCGAACATCATAACAGCCTTTACTCCAAGACCGCCACATAGCATTATATCCACACCTTCCTTTGCCATGAGCTCAGGAGGCAGACCGATTCCACCGTTGTGCTCACTTGTGTTTGGAATAACTGTAGCTTCCTTTGTTTCTGTGTCGTACAATGTATAGAAAGGCACCTTTCCAAAGTGCTGGCCAACTGTATCGTCAATTCCATTTTGCCCCATTGATGGTATGCATAATTTCATTTTTACACCTCTGATCTTAATATTTTAACAATTTTCAATGTCGCTTTTATCTGCTATAAAAAGAAATAATACGCTAAACTTGATTCTTAACTCACATCTTTGACTTGCCGGGAGAGTTTGCTGAGTCAATTGATTCCAGTGAACCGAACTCATATGCTCTGATAGCTTCAATGACTGAACCACTCGAGAAAATCTTCATTTCGATTCCCTCTGAGGACAGCAATGAGAATGCATTCGGGCCGACACTACCGGTTATCAGCACATCTATTCCTTTACCAATGACCTGTTGTGCTGCCTGGACACCTGCACCACCAGAAGCAGAACCCTGCCCATTCTCAATTGATTCGAATTCCATTGATTTGGAATCAACTAGCACAAAGTATTTGCATCTGCCAAAGTGAGGATCAACTGATGCTTCAAGACCGGAATTACTTGCTGTCACACATATTTTCATTGAATTTCCCCCATATGAGTAATAATCTATATACACACATACGAGATAAAATATAAAAGGATATCCCATAATGCCTATATATTTATACACATATGAGAAGTAATAGACTAAAATACGGCATTCAATCCTCCTGGAAAATGAAACTGAACATTAACATTTTGTAAAACAATTATACCCTAATATTCAGCATTTTGCCGCAAAAGAGATGAAATACATAAAGGTTTCCGCAAACAAATAAATATTACATTACTCAATGAGTGCATAACAATGAATTGCAGAGGAAGACCCAAATCACCCAGAAGAGTTGAGTGCTCACCCGGGGCACTCTATTTTAAACCACGAGGAGTACCACTCAAGGAACTTGAAACAGTATCCCTTGCAATAGAGGAGCTTGAAGCTCTGCGACTGGCAGACCTTGAAGGATTGCAGCAGGAAGAAGCTGCCATCAGCATGGGCATTTCAAGAAGGGCTTTCTGGCAGGATCTTCAGAATGCAAGAAAGAAAGTAGCTATGGCCCTTATTGAAGGAATGGCCATAGAGATAGTCGGCAAAGACCCGAAAGACATAGGATAATTGCCGCAGCGACATTTGTTGTTCCATTATATTTCAAAATCGAATATTTCTAAAGGAGATTCCATATGACACAAAATATCCAGAGTGCAGCTGACCTTTTAAAGAAGCCGGTGGAGCCAAAGCTCATCAGGAACATGAGAGCCATCAAAAAGAAGATAATGGTTATGAGCGGCAAGGGCGGAGTTGGCAAAAGTACAGTTGCAGCAAATCTGGCTGCAAGACTTGCAGAACGCGGACATAAAGTAGGACTTATGGATGCGGATATCCACGGCCCAAGCATCCCAAAGATGTTCGGTATCGAGGACCAGAGACCTACCGTTAATGAAAATGGCATTGTCCCTATAAGTGTCACAGAGAACCTTACGGTGATGTCAATAGCACTTCTTCTAGAGGACAGGGATGCACCTGTTATATGGAGGGGACCTGCAAAGATGGCAGCTATTAAACAGTTCCTTGAAGACGTTTCCTGGGGAAAACTGGACTATCTTATTGTAGACCTGCCACCCGGCACTGGTGATGAACCACTCAGCATTGCACAGCTAATAGATAAGATGGAAGGTGCTGTCGTTGTGACAACCCCGCAGGATGTAGCACTTGTCAGTGTAAGGAAATCCATCAAATTTGCAGAGATACTCAAAGTACCTGTAATTGGTATTGTGGAGAACATGAGCGGAATCATCTGCCCTCACTGTGATGAGATGATCGACCTCTTCGGCAAGGGCGGCGTAGAGAAAGCATCTACAGACTTCAATGTGCCCATTCTTGGTGAACTGCCCATGGACCCAAAAATTGCAGAGATAGAGGACAGCGGAAAAGTTCACACCGACATCAACGAAGAGATGCTTTGGGGCAAGAGCTTTGCTGCAATTGTTGATTCTATAGAGCAATTTAAAAAGTAATTTAGAATATTTATTTTTGGAAGAGATTACCTCTTCCTTTTTTATGATTTTTACTTACTACAACCTTTTTTAGCGTGTCACCGATACAGAATGGGATACCGGTAGAAAGATAAATAACTGTCCGGATCATCAGAATAGTATGGATTTTAAGAGTGAGACATCATTCAAGTGGCTTTATTCACAGGAGATATCTAAAGTAAAAGATCTTGCGCGAATTGTGCAGGCAAGTCATCTCTGGAATGAGAATAACAAATACAAGGAGATGCTTATAAGCTCAAGTAATGAGGATTCCTGGAACTGCAACCTGCGAGATACATCACGTGCAGCTTCAGTACTTGCAATTACAGGCATAGTATATCCGGAAGTTGAAAAGTGGATATTGTCAAAACAAACAGATAGTTCATGGAATGATGATGTGTATGATTCCACATACTCATTAATAGCGCTTGCTGATATGGGTTGCTATAATGAGAAAGGTTGTAGGTGGCTCGTTGAAAACTATGGAAAGCAATGGGAGCACCCGGGAACTACAGCCCTCATCATTACTGCTCTTATAAAGCAGGATAAACTTCTGAAAGAAGGAGTATTCAGTGATATTATAAGGGACCGTGCCAGATGGATTATTTCACAAAAAGAAAAAAACGGAGCCTGGAAAACTCTGGCTACTAGCAACCTTGTAATCCAGTCACTTATCCTTGCGGAGCTTAAAGATGAAATTGTAGAACCTCTCGAATGGATATTATCGAAAATAAACAATAATGGTTCCTGGGGAAAAGAGGAGGGAGACATCAATACAACATCATTGTCACTTATAACTATACAGGAGTATAAGAGATGAATTATTTCACAGGCAACAATATGTGAATAGTGGTTCCGACCCCTATTTTACTCTCAGCCCATATTTCACCGCTATGAGCTTCAATTATTTTCTTGCATATGTAAAGGCCAAGGCCATTGCCACCATATTTACGAGTTGATGAACCATCAACCTGATAGAACCTGTTGAATATCTGAGGGAGATTTTCCTCAGAAATACCCACACCATTATCATTTATCATGATGTGTATTTTTTTATCATCCTGCAGGATAGCAGATATTTTTATTACCCCACCTTCATGCATAAATTTGATAGAATTATCAATAAGGTCTATGAATACCTCTTCAAGATAATCCAGATCACCATTGATCAGCGGTATATCCTTTGCAATTAATCTCTCAACTTCATGTTTCTTGCTGATAATTTCAGGAGACCTGTCATGTACCGCTGAATCTATTACCTCAGATATACGTAGAGGGACAAAACTATAATCAACGTTTCCACCTTCAGTAATACTGACATAAAGCAGCGAATCAATCAGACGTTTCAGCCTTTCGGAACTTAACATCATTTTTTCCACTGCATCTTTTTGTTTCTGAGACAGTTCACCCAATGCCCCCTCATACATCAGTTCACTATATCCTTTAATTGGAATAAGTGGAGTCTTTAACTCATGCCGCAGATTGGAAATAAATTCATCTTTCATTCTGTCAAGGGACTTTAGTTCCTCATTTGCTTTGGCCAGATCCTGAGCATATTTGTTAAGAGCTTCTTCTGCTGCTTTGCGCTCGGTGAAGTCTTCAACGACACATACACCACCCATGAATTTTCCTTCGTCAGAAATGACAGGGCTGAACTCTGCCTTAATAGGGATTATTTTATCGGAGAATGGAGAATGGAATTCATCCTCATATCTTGCAGGAATTCCTGCAAGTACATGTTTTATAGACTTTTTAAGAGAATGATCATCATCAAATGACTCAATAATGTTAAACCCAATTACTTTGGAAATTACACTTTCTGCAGGTACATCAAGAATCTTGATCAATATTTCATTACACTGGGTTATTATACCATTTTCATCAAAATGGAAAATACCCAGAGGAGACTTTTCAAACATCATACGATATTTGTTCTTGGCAATAATCGTTAATCGCTCTGCCATTTTTCTTTTAGAAATATCATTGATAATAGCACCGTGGAACCTGTTACCTTTTACTCTTGTTGTTGTTATTGCAAGCTCTATAGGGAATTCGGTATTATCTTTGCGTAATCCCGTTACCTCTATTATTTTTCCTACAACCGGAGACTGACCAATGGATATCAGCTCATCCCAACCTTCATGAGCCTTGCGATATCGGCCTGGCATAATAAGACTAATAGGCTGCCCTATTACCTCACTTTTCTCATACCTGAAGAGCTTAGT
This sequence comes from Methanolobus sp., assembly GCF_016278385.1. Taxonomy (GTDB): domain Archaea; phylum Halobacteriota; class Methanosarcinia; order Methanosarcinales; family Methanosarcinaceae; genus Methanolobus. The sequence continues at coordinate 149,635 of NZ_JADQBY010000008.1, read as the reverse complement.
GGCATGTTTGTTCCAGAAAGTAATTATTCCCGTGTAATCAGAAAGTACAAGAGCATATGGAATTGAATCAAGATAATTGAAGATCATTTCAGATTCCAGGAGCAGATCATTTTCCTGCTTCTTTTTTTTCTGGATGTTTGTACAGGATAAAAGAAGTGCCTTATCTGAAGATTGGCTATCTTTTAGTAAGCTCGTGTTTAGTAGAAAAGTAGTTTGTGTTTCAACGGGTCCCTTAAATGACACTTCCAGAGAGGGGGACTCAACATTAAAATCGGACAAAACCGAAGAAAAAAAGGATTCTACTTTTTCTTTTTCATCTTCAACAGCGCACAAATCGATAAAACTGTTAATCGAAGCAAAAGTACTATCAAAATCTAAATAATGTCTGGCTTTTTTATTAGCCAGAATTATCTCATTTTTTTCATTAATTACGAATATGGGTGAATCAAGAAGGTCATAAAAAACCTGTGATTTCTCAATTTCTGAAAACGAAATTTCGCTGGATGAAACCTGGAATGTGTTCTCTGTATAAGCAGAGCAATCACTCTCAATATCCACAAAATTCAGGGTTTCTTTTTTAATTCCCATCTACACACCTTTGGCCTTGACAAACTCACTGTAGAAAACTACAATAATAAATCACAGGTATATCTAATTATATCATATGTATAATATATAATAGTTAGTATGTGTGACCAAAGTAGTATACATAAAAAAGTAGAAATTGTTATGGAGTATGCTTTATGAAATCAAAATTAAGAAGAAAAGTACCCCCATTATGAGGAGCATTTATAATCACAAAAAACTATTGGAGTAGGCATGGTGACCTTAGATGAGTGAAAGCCAATTGAAATATCATGAAGATTCTAACACTTACATTGCCCGCAAAAAAACCTATTTTGAAGGAGATGTTAATATTGACGGGAATTTCATGGTTGGAGCTGGTTCTAATTTTTGGAAAAATCTAAATGTAAAAGGAGCGCTGGAACTTGGAAAAGGAACTTTTGTAAAAGGAAACATAATAGCTGATAAAGCCATCATCGGCGCAAAATCCGAGATAAATGGCAACATAGAAGTGGCAGGAGAACTTCGTATATTTGACTCTGTTAAGATCAATGGTTCCGCTATTGCAGGAGAAGAAATGCTTGTCCGTCCAGGATGTAACATCAAATTTGCAAAAGCCAGCAAAACAATGGAACTTGTGGGAAAAACCAGCATCAAAGAGATAGAATCAGGAACAAAGGTAATTGTGCGTTCTGAATGAACGTATAAATGATTACCTTGTTTGTTCCTTCAACAGAGACTTCAATATCCTTTCGCGAAGAACATTTGCTTCAAGACTTGTTCTGTCACGAGGCCTTGGCAAGTCTACATGGATGATTTCTTTTATTATACCAGGACGCGCACTCATCAACACGATTTTATCAGCAAGGAACACCGCTTCATCTACACTGTGTGTAACAAACAGGATTGTAATATTCTTTTTTTGCCATATCTCAAGAAGTTCCTGTTGAAGAATATTACGAGTTTGTGCATCCAGTGCACCGAAAGGTTCGTCCATCAGCAGAACTGAAGGTTCATTAGCAAGGGCTCTTGCTATGGCTACCCTCTGCTTCATACCGCCTGATAGTTCATACGGATAACTGTCCCTAAATTGCTGAAGACCAACCAATTTCAAATATTTTTCAGCATCTTTAAGCGCATCTTTCTTTTTAATGCCTTGCATCTGCGGACCGAATATAATATTGTCAATAACAGATTTCCATGGGAACAGAGAGTATTCCTGGAAAACCATCCCCCTATCAGGACCAGGAGATTCTATTTTTTTGCCATCCAGATACACCTCGCCCTCATCCGGTTTATCAAGTCCGGATATTATCCGAAGCAGGGTAGTTTTTCCGCAACCTGAAGGACCTATAAAACAGACAAAATCCTCGTCACCAACTTCCATGCTGACGTTGTCCAGCGCAAGTGTGGAAGTATCATTGTCCTTTGTGAACTTGCGGGAAACATTGACCACTTTTACCTTCCCCATTTATATCACAACCCCTTTGCGCCATTTCAGAAGCTTCCCATCGATATAATAGCGCAACGCCCTGTCAATGAAAAGTCCCAAAAAGCCAAGAAGTAACATGTACACAAGTACAAGATCCATGTTATGCAAATAGTAGTGATGCCATATCTTGTAACCAAGACCATTTCTACTCACACCAAACATTTCTGCAGCTACAAGACACATCCAACCAACCCCCATGGCAATTCTAATGCCTGCTGTAATAGAAGGAAGTGCGTAAGGCAGAGCTACATACCGTATCAGTTCACGGTCTGTGTTACAGCCGAGTACTTTTGCAGCCTCCACATAAACACGGGAAACACTTTTGAAACCTGTAAAAGTATTTATGATAATAGGGAATACCGCACCAATGAATATCAGAAAACCAGCTGCAATAGGATTCAGACCAATCCAGACGATAGCAAAAGGGATCCATGCAAGAGGAGGAATCGGACGAATAATCTCGATCAATGGGTCTACTACACGATTAATTGTACGGAACCATCCCATTATCATCCCAACAGGAATGCCTATTACAAGGGCAAAAATCAAACCTATCCAGAAATGCATAAGGCTGTAAATAAGATCGACCAGCAGGACCGGAAGTTGATAATCCAAACCAAAAAGACCTAATTTAGTATCTTTCGATATTATACCTACAAAGGCAAAAGTCACATCTGTAAAACTTGGCAGGTAGAATTTATTCTGCACAATATAAACAGCTACTAGCTGCCAGAGAATGATTGCAGAACATATTGAAATGAGTTCTATACTTTTACCGCTCAGTATCTGAAAATCTTTTTTTACCATGGATCCTCCGGTTTTTGGAGATAAGAGCTCCGGACAGACAATAGAAATGCCTACTTATTATTTAAATTAGTATCAAAAAAAGAAAAATAAGGATTATTGATCAAGAGCTTCATAGAAGCTCAGATCAAATATATCATCCTGTGTGAGAGGGCTGCTAATGTATCCCAGCTCATACTGAACCTGTGCATAATCCACGGTGGAATTAACAATAAGGTTTGGGTCTGCAATCCATGAACCATCCCATTCGTTCAGTGACTGTTTTACCAGTTCAACATCCCATTCCTGATCATCAGCAAATATCTGTGCTGCTTCATCCAAGTGCTCGGAATTGTATTCTGTTGCACGTACGTGTGTAGCTACTATCTGCTGGACTATGTCAGGATGATTCCTTATAAGATCACCACTAACAGCAATCACACAGCATGCATGATCCTCAAGCATTTCACCGGACGACACAACTGATCTGCCCACGCCTTCATTCTCAACCATTACCGGTGAAGGATGAGGAAGGAATACTGCATCAACCTGACCTGCCGAGATTGCAGTGATTGCGTCTCCCGGACCCATTCCAATAATCTCAACATCTTCATTAGGATCAATCCCATTTTCTGCCAGCCAGTTCCTTAGCAGAGTATCCTGAATAGTACCCGGAGGGAATGTTGCTATTTTCAGTCCCCTCAAGTCCTCAGGACTTTCATAAGGAAGTTCAGTGCGCAGAACAATGTCTGAACCCTGTATCTGGACTGCAGCTACAATCTTTGCATCCAGACCACTTGCGAGAGCAGAAATAACAGGTGCTGAACCAACATAGGCAACATCGAGATCTCCTGCCATCATGGACTGCATTTCAGGTGCACCTGTAGGGAAGAGATTGTCATTTATAGACTTTATTCCGTAAGGTGCAAGGTCTTCAAGCCACCATCCCTTTTCCCTTGCAGTGATATATGCTATCTGATGAGTGCTTGGCTGATAACCAAAAGTAAGTTCTGTAATAGTTTCTGCCTGTCCGTCTTCCTGATCTGTTGTTTTCTCAGTACATCCGGAGATGAATACTGCTGAAATCAACACAATAACAAAAAAGAAAGCGGAAGCTAATTTTAGTGTCTTTTTATAATTCACATTACCACCTTTATAAATATTAGATATTCCTGAGCATGGGCCTATATATTATATATATTTCCACATTTAAGGATTAACATGACCCAAAAGTATTAATTTAACATCTGCATTCACCTTAATAGGACACTAAAACCAGGAGTGTGTGGAAATATGAATGCTGCAGAAAAAATAATAGACGCGGTCTTTGAATCAGACGATGATTTCCGGAGAATCCTTTCCGTTACTATAAAAGAAGAACTGAATATGAATATAGCTGAATTTGCCGAGCAGGCGGAAATTCCTGCAAGTACTCTTTATAAGATAATGTCAGGAAAAAGAGACCCAAATGTCAAGACTCTCAGGAATATAATCAAAACTGTAAAAAAACTCGAAGGGTCTCAAAAGGGAGAATTCATTGCAGTTATTGCTGCCAGACCGGTGCTGGACAATATCAATGAAACAAAAAGGAAAATATGTGGTAGCCTTTGCACAATACGAGAGTATTCTGCAACTTCAATGGAAGAAGCAATTATAGCCGCAATACGTGCTGAAAGGGACGGAGCAAAGGCTCTTGTGTGCGCGCCAATCGTAAGCACTACTGTAGAGAAGATATTAAGGATACCTGTTGCCACAATAATGCCAAAGAACAGTCTTCTGGAAGCTATAGAACTAGTGGCTAAAAAAATAAGATAAAATGAGAAAAAAGAGTTATCGGAGGTTTCCGACCAACTCTTTTAGTGCTTCAATTGCTTCGGCTGCTTTTGCCTGTGCAATCTCAACAGTCCAGCCACCTGCTGTGAACAGATAAGCTGCTGCTCCTATTGCTGCCAGTGCAACTGCCCCGAGAACATACAAGATAATACCGGATTTCTCAAAGACCTCGTAAGTCTTACTAAGACCTCCAACTTCAACCTTGTAGTTACCTATCTCTTCTTCTTCATGAACAAATTCAATGGTTGTAGATTCCCCCATGGAGAGTGTAACAGGCTGTGAATCAACAACTATATCGTTGACTTTAAGGTCCACAGTGTATGAACCGTTAGCACTACCGATGTTAGTAACATTCACACTAATTGTGGCTTTCTGACCTTGCTTAATCTCAAGAGGACTGATATCCAGATTACCATATTCAAATCTGGCTGCCTTCTCTACAACCTTGAGATCAAGCTCTGCATTAATAAGACCTGATTTAGTAGCAATTATCTTATGAGTGCCAGTTGCAGTTGCAGTGTAAGTGAGTGTGCCGTTGCTACCTGTAGTACCAATTGACTTACCATCAAATGTGACGTTTACATCAGAAATACCTTCACCCCCAATGGCCTGCAGGACAAAGATGGTCATGGATGTTCCCTCGAATACTTCATCAGGAGACACTTCTATACTCATCTTCTTTGTTTCATCATCTGCACCTATAACTTCAAGATCTTCAGAACCTGAAGCATACCCATCTTTTTCAGCAGTTATCTCATATGTTCCTGCTTTTGTAGGAGTATAGGCGAGTGTACCTTCATCTTCGGTTGTTCCGATAGTAGTACCATCCACCTTTACTGTAGCATCACTAATTGATGCACCACGTGCTGTTACAGTGATAGTTATTTCCTGGTCTTCCACAATAGTCGTTTCACTCAACTTAACCGAAAGTGTTTCGGAAGCTGCAGTTGTTACTTCAACATACGGATAGTACCTGAGTGTATTGGAGTCTGCTACCTTTATGCCTACATCACCCATCAATTCAATTTCGTTATCCTTGTTAAGTGAGATGGATCCATCATTACTCATGACAATTGTGGTGTCACTAAAACTGTCAATTTCCATTTCACCATAGTTGTCGCCACTTTCCAGAGTGATGTAATCTTCAGATATCTGGAAGATACCCTGCACGAAAACTGCATTGCTTTCACTTCCTCTGAAAACTTCATCGAAGTGGACTATAATAAGAGGTACATTATCTGAATCACCAAGATCAGTCTCGTAGACATAATCTGAGCCTGAAGATGCAATGCCTGTGTCAACTTCGTCCCCGTCCTTATACAGTTCAACGAGAACACGGTCACCGTTTGTATCTACTTCTACTATGTCAAGGGTGTAACCGTCTTCAAGCACAAGTGAAGAACCAGAATAGACTGAGACTTTGTCATCATCATCCATCAGGACCTCACACAACTGTCCATCAGATAAAAGACTTACTTCATCAACGCCATCGACATCTGTGTCAGCAGTATAACCTGTAAAGTACTTCTGAGCCATGAAACCAATTACTTCAAAGTCACCCCAGTCAGAGTGCTCAAACTCAACTTGTCTAGATGTACTGTTATATACCAGGTTTGAATCAGGAATTGTCCTTCCTTCAATGGATTTCAATTTAAGGGACTCTGTCTGTATACCCTCATCGATATCATAGTAGAAACCTTCAAAATTCAGAGGTGTCCATGTAAGGAGTTCATTTCCTTCTGCAACAGTACCGCGAAGTTCATATGTACCCGGGTCTGACATATCAACATAAGGAGCGAATCTGAGGTCACTATTATCAGCAACTATCAGGTTGATCTTGCCCATGAGATTTATTGTCTTTCCTGAGGAAAGAGAAACGGTATCTTCGTTTTCCATTTCAATAAGTTCATCGCTGATAGCTGTAACTTCCATCTCACCATAGTTGTCCCCGTCTTCAACCTCTAGGTACTCATCAGATATCTGGAAAATACCATTTACAAACACAGCATTTGATTCAGTACCACTGAATACTTCATCGAAGTGAACAGCAAGTATCACTACATCATCAGCATCACCGATATCAGTCTTATAGATGTAGTCATCCCCACTGGAAACAACACCGGAATCTAGCTCATCGCCGTCTTTGGTAAGGGTAACAAGTACACTATTACCATTCACATCAACTTCAACTACATTAAGATCATAACCTTCTTCAAGAGTAAGTGATGAACCGGAGTAGATAGATTCCTTGTCATCAATATCAAGGAGAATCTTTGAAAGCTGTCCTGCAGACATCATACTTACTTCTTCAGCGCCGTTGATATCAGTATCGTTAGTATAACCTGCGAAGTACTTCTCAGCCATAAATCCGATTACCTGATATGATCCCCAGTCACTGTACTCAAAATCAGTTTCAACCGGTTTTGTCTGATAAACAATATCCCCATTGTTAAGTGAACGGTCAATATTGTATATTGTCATATTTTCAGAGCTGAGTCCTGATTCAAGGTCATAGAAGAAACCAGAGAAACTTTTTGCAGTCCATATGTATTTGTCCTTTGACTGATCAGCATTTTCATCCCATATTCTGTCACCAGTGATATAATTTTGTGAGTATACGTTTATTTCTGTTACTTCTGACGTGTCAGTATCACTACCCTTTGTTACAGTCAGAGTAACATTGTAAGTACCTGTTGAAGTGAAAGTGTATACAGGATTCTTATCATTGGAACTGCTATTATCTCCAAAGTCCCATGCCCAAGATGTTGGAGTATTAGTTGAAGTATCATTGAACTGGACTATAAGAGGATAAAATCCCTCAGTCACATTTGTATCGAAAGAAGCAACCGGAGCTGAAGAAGCAGGCTCGCTAACAGTTATGGATTCACTATAGGTGTCTGTTTCACTTGAAGTCGTATTTGTTACAGTCAGTTCAACTGTGTAATCTCCTGCTGAGCCATAAGTATGGCTTGGACTCACACTAGTTGATGATCCATTGTCCCCGAAATCCCATGACCAGCTATCTGCATTCGTTGAAGCGTCAGTGAAATCTACAGTTAAATCACTTGTAGAATATGTGAAAGAGGCAACAGGAGTAATAGGTGCCGCAGAAACATTTATACTCTCAATGTAGGTGTTATTTGTACTTGAAGTAGAATTTGTTGCTGTGAGGATAACTGTATACGTTCCATAAGAAGTATAAATGTGGCTTGGATCCTGATTGGTTGATGAAGTGTTATCACCAAAATCCCAAGACAAGCCATCAGCATCGGTTGAAGCATCAGTAAAATTCACAGTTAAATCACTTGTAGAATATGTGAAAGAAGCAACCGGAGTATAAGTAACAACTGCTTGTGTTACATTTATATAGGCTGGTTTGTTCATTGAAACTGTTTCATTCCCATCTGAGACTGTAAGATTTACATAATAGGTTCCTGGAGAAACATATGTATAAGCAGGATTCTGCTCAATGGAGGAAGTACTTCCGTCACCAAAATCCCAAGACCATGAAGTAGCATTCACTGACATATCTGAGAAAGTCACATTCAAAGGAGCGACACCTGAAGTAGGAGTTCCTGAAAAATCAGCAGTAACATTTGCAGCCGAACCGATCGTACTACATAGTAGCATTAGTGATAAAGCAATTAAAATAAATTTAAACTTCTTTTGCATTCTAAAACTTCCTTAAATTATATAACGTAAACTAATCTTGACTATCTTAATCCCCCAATTGCAGATAACCTTTCCGATTTATCGCAATGATTTCTCCATTGCTACGCTTAATGCCAGTACCAACTTCTTGCTCAATTACATCGCCTATAACATTTAAATAACATACGCTTTGAGCAATTTCTAGCATATCCGGAGAGATTGTAAAAAGTAATTCAAAATCTCCTCCGGTGTAAAGTGCAAATTCTGTCAGAGAATCTGCATCAGAACTTACAAATTCTGAGACTTCTGCCTGTAGGGGAAGAGAGTCTTCATATATCCTGAAACCGACCTCATTTAAATCAGCAAGGTCATGCAATGACATTGCAAGCCCATCACTTGTATCCATCATACATGTTACAGCGCCAGAATGAGCAAGTTTCATTGCTTCATTGACACGGGGAATTGGAGTTAGCAGTTTATTGAGAAGAATATCAGGAATGTTTATATTTTGTTCAATAGCATGGAGTGCAGCTCCGGCAGAACCTGCAAAACCAGTCACACAAACTTTGTCACCGACCTTTGCACCTTTTCGGGTCAAAAGTTCGGATTTTTTTATTTTTCCAAGTGCAGTACCAGTTATCGTCAGTTCATCATGAGTATCAATATCCCCACCTATAACCGAAGTGCCACAGAATTTAGCACAGTCATCCATACCTCTGGAAATTTCCTCAACAAAGGAAATATCAGTATCTTTGGAAAAACCCATGGCGGAAAGAAAACCTATGGGACGTGCACCCATTGATGCCACGTCACTGAAATTCACAGCAGCTGACATCCAGCCAATTTGCCACGGAGTCATCTGGGGAGGAAAATCGGTTGTTCTGTGCAACATATCTGTAGTTACTACCATATACTCATCTTCGGAGATATCAATGACCGCACAATCATCTGTCCCCGAGCCAATGCAAACATCGGAGTTACAACCAATATTGAAAATACCTGATAAACGCTTTATAAGTGAACGCTCACCGATCTCTGATACATGAGTAGAGTCTGCCATAATTTACCTGCTATTTTATGTGAGAAAATATACTTATTCAAGAGGAAGTAGTACATATGAAGACGAATTTATAGAACATACTCTTAGCAAATAAATTTTGCTGATGAATAAACATCAGCAAATATTATTAAAATTTGCAGATAAATTACCTGCGCAGTCTCCTCCTCACAAGTACAAATGATCCACCAAGGAAAACAACAACTATTGCCAATGGAAGAAGATAGCCCACAAGTACTATCAATGCATTTACCATTGAAATAAAACCATTGACAGATTCAGATACCGCATCCCTGATACCCCATGAACGAGTAATTGGCCTGGGCTCTGTGACACGTATAGTAATAGTTGAAAATTCTACTCTGTCTTTAAGATAGTTCAGCCTTCCAGTAAGACTTTCAATCTCACCACGCACCCTTTCAAGCTCCTTTTCAACAGTCAGAACTTCTTCAACCGTAGTAGTCATATTGAGGATTTCCTGAAGGCGTATCTCCTGTCTCTCAAGATTATCCAGACGTGCAGTGACATCTATGTACTCTTCCGTGACATCCTGAGCATTCACACTCTTAGAAGTAACTTCTCCGAGAACTCCCACATCTTCGAGAAAAGAGGGATATTTAGATTCCGGAACTCTTACAATAATATAACCTTCCTTACCTGCACTGGAATCATAATATGAATCATAGATATAAGAACTAGAAACATAACCACCAAAAGCCACTACCATCTTTGATATTTCATCAATACCTGCTGCGGCATCATCGACCTTAATGGTCATGTCGATGGTTGTTATTGTTTTGCGGTCCACAGAAGCAGTGGAAGCTCCACCATCATCAACATCATATTCTGCTTCCCCCATAGCTGTATTCCGCGTATAAGAGTCATCATAATCTTTAGTTACAATATAATCTGCTGATTGTGAATAGCTTTCTTCATTGGCTCCCATACAACCTGATACAAAAGTAGCCGTAAGTAAAAGCATAATTACTGTAAAGCTACTGTATTTTGTCTTCATTTGATTACACCCTTTTTAATGTATAATCAAATAATCGACTGCAAAGTATTAAAAAATTGTTTAAACTTCAAACTGGTTCGAAGTTAACCTTTTCATTGCCCTTCTCTTTGCTCCTTACATATATGTTATCAAGAAACTCATGGGCAACATATGCAAGTTCAAGAAGTTCATCCCTGCTTAATGGCTTTATATCTCTGAGAGATTCCAGCATTGCTTTGTCAGCAAATCCCTGCTGGAGCACATAGCCTACGTCCCGCTTTCCGGTAACTTGGTTAATAGATCTAGCAATATTTAAGACATCATCAGAACTTCCCATGAAATTCCTGATGATGGTTGTTCTCAGTTCGAGTGCAACACCCTTTTCCAGAACCAGGTTGATAGATTCAGCCACTTTTTCCATTGCAACCTGAGATTCAATATGAATGTCAGTATAATCCTTACATCCAATTGCTTTTGCATAACTTTCAGCATCATCCAGCGGAGCTTTCACATCGATGAAGAATTTGTCCACAAGTCCTTCTTCCATAAATTCAGCCATTACGTGAGGATAATAGCCGTTAGTATGAATACCGACAAGCAGGTCGATTTTCTTTGCAAACCTCGCAAGCTGCTTTACAGCATCCTTCTGCATCAGAGGTTCACCACCTGAGAGAACGACACTACTGACAAAGGGCCGGGACTTCTTCATCTCAGCTTCAAGTACCGAAGCGTCCACCATGTTGCTTTCAAAAAGTAGCTCATGGTTCTGACAATAAGGACACCTGTAAGGACAACCACGTAAAAAAAAGACGATTGACACTTTACCATGCCAATCTACCGTTGATATGGGAACCGAACTCCCATAGTTTACGTTCATAAGCTTATCAGATCATGTCTGCTGAGCTGTAACGCATCCTGTCTGCAAGCTCTTGCTTCTTTGCATTGTTCCATCCACCTACTGCCTGCACATATCCGGTTACCCTTGACATCTGCTCAACATTCGATGAACCACAGTTCTCACAGACATCTTTGAGACCGGACATCATATGGAAATCATTAAGACATACAGTCATATCCTTGGTGAAAGCAAAGTAACCTACCTGAGTGTTCTTTGCAATGTTCATTGCAAATTCTTTAAGTCCCTTTGCATCAGGAGCACCTTCACCCATCCAGATGTGACAGATGTTTCCACCATCAACAATAGGGAAGAAAACATGCTCGATGTTCATCCTGTCCACAAGTGATACATTAGCACCCGGTGGTACATGAGTACCGTTGGTGTAGTAAACAGGCAGATCGTGGGTCTTTTTGAGATTTGCAAGAGCAGCTTCACTGTCCCCCTTTACAACTTCCATGACACAATCCCTGTATTCTTCATGCAGCATGTCTGATACCGCAAATCTCTGACCTGTGGTTTCAGCCGGAGTGCGGGCAAGGGCAATCTCCATACCATGTTTCTGACTGAGCTCGTTGGCATACATTTCCATCTCAGTCATCGCCCTGATGGCAAATTTGAATGCAGCTTTGGATTCATGCATCTGCGAACCAGTATGGTACTGAACCATTTCATTGATACCAATAACGCCCATAGTACAGACAAGTGCATCAATATCGACTGCAATGCAACCTTTCTCACCTGTAATAGGATCCTTTGGCCTCTGGGTTGCAAATGGCATCCTGTTGTTCTCAATGATATTATCCATCCAGCTACGCTTTGTCTTAAAGAGAGTTATACACTGGTCCATGAGACCTTTCAGATCGGCGAACAGAGCAGAATCATCTCCATTCGCCCTGTAAGCAGCCCTTGGGCAGTTAAGAGATACAACCTGCCAGGAACCCATAGAGAAATGCTGCCCATCCTTGAACATGAGCTTTTCATCAAATTTGTCATCTGCATCAGCATTTGCTGAAAACTGGTATGCACAGCACTGATAGCAGGATATACCCTCACCTGCACCTCTGTATTCAGGTAGTTGATTATCGAAATATGGTGTACCGAACTTTGCTGCAAGTTCAAAGGTCATATCGTAGAGTGCCTCATAACCTGGCAGGTCAGGATGTGCCTTGTTGAAGAACTCATCTTCTGTCATGAAGTCTGGCTCAATGGATATCTCAGGCTTGGGGAAATTGAAAGGTTTGCCCCAGTTGTCACCTTCGATCATTACATCCATAAGTGCCTGGAAAGAAAGACGTACCTCGCGCTCAAACTCACTGTAGGTGCGCTTCTGAGTACCATTTGTACCATCATGCACACGTCCCTTGTAAACAACAGGTTTATCCTTCCAGAGTTTTGGTACACCCGGAGACAACTGAACGGAAGAAAAAACGACCTGACCACCCCGAGCTACCATCATCTGGGTCATCTCATACACGAACATCTGCATGAGCTGTTTTATATCAGTGTAATTCTTGCCCTCAAGATATGGAGCAAGGAATGTCAGGAAATTATAGAATCCCTGGCCACCTGCGAAGTTTGTCTGGGCACTTCCCAGAGCTTTCACTGCGTGGAGTATAGCTACCTCTGCCTTCATTGCAGGACCAGCGACACTTGCCTTTGCACCCGAACCGTCTGGCATGAGACCATAATAGAAGAAATACCTGAGGTCCCAGTCCTGGCAGAATGCACGGGTTCCGAGGTACTCAAGGTCATGAATGTGAATATCGCCGTTAAGATGCATGTCAGCAAGCTTTGTAGGCAACAGAAGCAGGTATTGTTCCTTGGAGATCTTGTCAGCCTTCTTCTTATGGGATGTTTCAGCGTTCTCCTGGAGGTTTGCGTTGTCATTTGCTTCAAAACCACTTCCAAGGTCGATCTCACAGGCATCATATACAGGAGTACCTATCCTTGTGGAGACATTTCTCCATTCAACATGGCCCCTCTGAAGAAGTTCCATGTTCACGATCTCTCTTATAAGAGGACCTGAAAGGAACTTCAGATTAAGACTTCTGATGAGACGCTCTACTTCCTTTGCGATGTCATGAGCCTCATCCTTTTCTATGCCAGCTTTGCCATGGAACCTCTCAGCAAGCTTTGTTTCCTTCAGCAACTGATTGACAATTACAATGCGATCCCAATCGACCATGTGGCCTGCTGTGGTACGCACCTTTGGCATTATAGAGACATCATGGCCATCGAGTGTCTTCTGTATAGCATGCTGTTTTGTTAATGGTGTCATACTAATATTTGTCCTCTCATCTTCCTCTGCGTGAACCTGCATGTCAGTTCCCAAGTCTGACCTGTCAAGTTCTTCCTTTCCCTTTTTAGTAGCACATACGTCCATCATTCCACCTCAATTTAATTGCACTTAGATTATGCTACTCAATACTTCCAGATTCACGTCAGGACCATTGAACAGTTCCTTATGTGTTAAAAATTCATCGCCAATCTGGAGTACCGGAGCAGTCATGGTGAAAACACCATTGAATTTAAGTTCGGTCAAAGCTTCAGGAGTAGACATATCTGCAGTTGTGAAAGCAACTTCCTTTGACGTAAGTACCTTCTTCAGTTGCTCGCATTTCGGGCAAGTCTTTGTTGTATATATAACCACTTCAACCATTTTCTCGCGTCCCTTCATAGTATATAATTAAATTTTTATATTTACCACCATTCCAAAGAGGAACGACAATGCCAAGTTGAAAAGCACATTCAATCGGCATTGTAGTGGTGATGACTTCTGTTTCCAGAAGGTAAATTATACAAATGACTTATAGATTAATAATGGTTTTTCAAACATCGTTTGAATATACAGTAGAGAATATCAGACCATATATGAAACATTACTGATAACAAATATGATAATATATTAATACCAGACATGACACCAACAATCCAGAGAGAACTGACTTGAATGTCATCCCATAAATAGAAGCAGACAGAAAATCACAAACAAAAAAAACTACGATTCCACTGCCAAAAGATGTATATTATAAACCCCATATAGCACATAATCCAATCAAGAGGTGTACAAGATAACTAAAAAACTAAGCTCCGGCTGCAAGCCCATTGATGAACTTCTAGGAGGAGGATTTGAAGCAGGAGTTGTTACGCAGATATATGGAGAAGCCGGAAGCGGGAAGACTAATCTGTGCCTTCAGCTTGCAGTTGAATGTGTTAAAAATGGGAAAAAGGTCATCTATATAGATACTGAAGCAATCTCCCCTGACAGATTCAAACAAATAGCCGGAGAGAATGCAAAGGAGATAGCACAGCAAATAATCATCTTTGAACCTCATAATTTTGAAGAACAGTACGCTTCAGTTATGGAAATAGAAAAACTCATCTCAGACAGGATTGGCCTTATAATAATAGATTCTGCAACTTCTTTTTACAGATTAGAGCTTGACCAGGAAGAATCAAGCATCAAAACCAGAAGAGAACTGGCAAATCAGATAGGTTTTGTACACGGCATTGCGCGCAAACACAGGGTTGTGGCTGTTATAACCAATCAGGTATACAGTGATATATCGACAGGCACAGTACGACCCATAGGTGGCAGTAGCATAGAGCACATATCAAAAACCATCATCCAGTTCGAAAAAACAGGAGATGGCAAAAGACGTGCAAAACTATGGAAACACCGCTCACTCCCAGAAGGAAAGATCTGTGTATTTACAATCACCAGTGAAGGTGTCAGATAAGTATTAAAAAATAATTCAGGCCCTTGCTATTGTTATAAAGCCTGTATGACCTACTTTTGTCGTAGATGGACGGGTGCCCCTTGAAGAGAAAGAAATCTCACGTTCTGTGCACTCTAATGTTACTACCTCATAAAACTGCGCAGTTTCAATTGCATCACGTATCTCTTTTGTCTGTTCAAAAAAAGGAGAATACGTAACAAGAAAACCACCAGGACATAATACATTCTTCACATGAGGAATGACATCCTTCGAATTCTGAGTATCAAGAGTTATAACATCGAATTTCTCATCAAGCTTTTTTATTTCTTCAACGATGTCACCGCAGCGGAGTTCTACGTTATCCAGACCAGCATTTTCAACATTCTTACGAGCAACACCTACGAATTCTTCCCTGACCTCATAAGTCACAACCCTTTTTGCGATGGAGCCAAGGTACATTGTAAGTATTCCCGAACCCGTACCTGCGTCCAGTACCACATCATTCTTGTTAAGACCAGTATAGGCCAATATCATGCCTATATCTTTGGGCATCATAGGAGCGCCTGTTCTTTTTGCATGACGGAAAAAATCCGGCATTTTTGGACGCTGGATGATGAATTCCTGGCCTTTGTGTGATACTACTGTGTCGCCAGGGACCTTGTCCGCAAGAGATGAAAGTTCTATGATACCAAAATTCGTGTGCAGTTGATCATCAGAAACTTTTGCGATAAACTCTTTGACCTTATCCCCATAGAAGGTCTTCAGCAAAACCAATTCACCAGTTAACATTATTTTACACCTGTTGGACGTTTTTTTGACACATATCTGTTGGAAGGAATTGTAACAATATCCCTTTTGATAGAATGTTTGACCATTGAAAGATGAAACATCATTTCCTCGAATTCCAGACGGTATGCATCTGCAAGAGTCCCTGCATATTCAACCCCTTCCCATGTCAGCACATATTCATAACTCTGCCGGAACCTCCCGTCCTTTTCATAATAGCGGAGGTCCTCATCAACAATACCCATGGCAACAAGCACTTGTATATCTTCAAAGACTTTCTCACAGTAGGGGAAACCATACATTTCATGGAAAGAATAGTCAAAGAGATTCTTCAGCTTTGGGAAACCACTTAGCTCACGGATGGTACGGTAGAGCCATGTTATATGCCGGAGACGGGGAATTGAGATAAAACCCGGTTTTTCATCTGCAAAGAGATTGTGAACGGCATAGAATAACAGAATTATACCCTCTATAGGAAGATACTGATCTTCCCGGGTAAAACTAAGGAGCCGAGGAGAGAGATCATCAACCACCCTGCGCAATTCTGAGATCACAGATGCTGAGTCTTCATTCGTGACAACCTCAGGATGGGAAAATGCTGTAAGAGACAACTGTCTTGAGATGGCACGAACCAGACCGTTTGCAAGTGCTGATTCATCATAGAAGAAACCATCCTCATTTTCCATTGCTATGCGCATGCTCTTGGGAACACCCGAAGCCACCGTTAGATCCACAAGCACATCACCGAGTTCCCTGGCAAGTCGCATCTCAAGTCGTCTTGTAGCGACACCATGTCGTGCAATGGTCGAAAGTGCCATTCTAGTGGATGGTCTGAGTATCTTTTGGCTTAGCCGGGCTACCGGCACATGCAGTTTGCCATCACGCAAGTCTTTAATCAAACTAACAGACTTTTCAGATGCATTGGACCTGATGAAACTTAGCAGATCACTATCATTATATTCTGTGAAAAAACAAACTATCTCATCTTTTACCGCATCTGTTCCGAACTTGTTTTTGAATTGCTCCAGCGCATCTTCAAGTGCATAGAGCAACATCACCCTGGCAGCCTGAGTTTTAGGATTATGTATGATCGCAGTATAATGATGAGCACGGGATATAAGCAAAGATTCGGCAGCCGTGAGAGCCATGTCGCTTCCATAACCAGAACCATCCGAGCTTCCCAGCACAACTGCTCCATTTTTAATAATGAGACTGCCAATTATCTGGTCAACGTCTATGAGTCCGAATGAGACACCTGTATGATATGAATCACGCAGAAGGAAATCTATCCTGTCGGCATCCACATCACCTGCAATTACCTGAGCAAGGTACGGTTTTGAAATAGACTGGGCATCACCTGTGGCTATCTTTGATATTTCATCAAAGAAATCGAACGGATCTGTGCCAAACTCGGACTCCACATACCTTGCAATATAATTATCCTGTGGCAGTCTTCTGGAAATAATATCCTTTGAAAAGGCCTCATGTTTTATGAACTTCTTTCCTTCGATCACCGGCTGCAACTGAGGATTGCGCTTCAGCACATTCTCAACCGCATGAGAAAATGCAGAATGCCCAACGTCATGAAGAAGACCTGCAATCCTTATCCTACGTATGTCCTCGTCCTCAAGTGAGAGGGAGTGACCAATAACCGATGCCATATGCATGGTTCCGATGCTGTGCTCAAAACGAGTATGGTTGGCACCTGGATAGACATAGTCGACCAACCCCAGTTGCTGAATATTCCTAAGCCTTTGCACATGCCTTGAGTTCAATACCATCTGCTCGAACTCATCGAGTATGATGGTTTTATGTACCGGATCGTGGATAATCAAGGGCTTTTGCATTGGCTGATATTATGAGTGATGAGTATATAAATAGAAGGTAAATAGACGATCCAGCTTCATGAACCTATCAAATTAGACCATCATTTATTCTATTCTAATTTGATGACTCTTTTGCTTAAAATACCCGGTTAGGTCAATGTTCTCCTATCATTTCCATAATTTATTGAACTCCTTCCTTAACCTATATTTTACAAAATAATGAAGTTTTGACCCTGTAGGCAATGAAATATCTCCAGCATCGTTAACAAAATGAAGAAGCTTTGTTTCTTCATCTTTGTAGGGAATAATCAGGACTTACTGAATAAAATAGGCATCCTTTTAAATAAAGAACTTAATATAATGGCCTATAATAAAGAGCAAACTGCATATTTTGATATAAAATAACTTTTTCCATTGAACATACGGTGTAAAAATGATTATTCGCCCAATAATGAAATTAGTATTCCGTATTATATCAGCCTATAATAAAATATATATTCATGCCCGTATCCAAATGTACAAAGCTAGCGGAGTAGTCATAGGTAAGAATTTTAAAATATCACCTTTAAGTTATATCGATATGCACAAACCCGGATATATCGAAATCGGTGATGATGTTCAGATAACGCGCTATGCAATGATTTTGTCCTATGATAGTTCAAAATTCAAATTCCAGGATTTTTATGAGAAAGACCCGTATGGAAAAGTCAAAATTGGTAACAATGTATATATTGGTGCTCAAAGTATTATAATGCCCGGTGTTTCTATAGGCGACAATGTCATTATCGGTGCCAATTCGGTTGTTTTGAGTGACATTCCTTCTAATTGTATTGCAGCCGGTAACCCGGCAAAGGTTATTAAAAAAATGGATTTTTATAATAACCATCAAAATGATTAGATTGGAGAGTGCTCCTAGTCAGATGCTCTTTGCCATTCATTGGTATGTATTATAATTTAGTATTCATTTCTGTAATTAAAAAAGTGACTCTGTTTGTAAGCATGATACTTGTTATAAATATTAAAGTCACATTTGTTCAAACCTTTACATTTTTATCCCAGTTAATACCTTTAAAGGAGCAGATAGCATGAGAACCATAGACTGGAATGATGAATCAGCTTCAATCGTAATGATAGACCAGACACTTCTACCAATGGAGTACAAGGTCATTGAATGCAAAACTCTTGCCTCGCTTTGTGAGGCTATCAAGTCCCTGCGCGTGCGGGGTGCTCCTGCGCTGGGAGCTGCCGGTGCCTATGGTATCGCACTTGCCGCAACTCTGAGCAGCGCAAACGAAATGGAAGCGCTTATCAGGGATCTGGAAATTGCTGCAAAGACTATCAAGGCAACACGTCCCACTGCTATAAATCTGGCATGGGGAGTTGACAGGACAATGGATGCGATCTCGGATGCATTTGACCTTGATGGCATCAAGGATGTAGTACTATCTGAAGCAAAGAATATCGCTGACGAAGACGTTGCAACCAACAAGAAACTTGGAAAATACGGAGCAAAACTCCTGGAAGATGGCGACACTGTCATGACTCATTGCAATGCAGGAAAAATGGCATGTGTTGACTGGGGAACCGCACTTGGAGTTATCCGCTCTGCTATCGAGGCAGGCAAAGAGATCAAAGTCATTTCGTGTGAGACAAGACCACTCAACCAAGGTGGCAGAATTACAACATGGGAACTCATGCAGGACAATATAGATGTAACACTCATCACCGATTCAATGTCAGGACATGTCATGAGCAAGGGCATGGTAGACAAGGTTATCGTGGGCGCGGACAGGATAACTGGAGATGCAGTCTTCAATAAGATAGGAACTTACACACACTCAGTTCTTGCAAGGGAACATGAGATACCGTTCTTTGTTGCAGCCCCCATATCCACCTTTGACCCAAATAACTGGGAAGACACTGTTACCATTGAAGAGCGGGATGCAAACGAACTGCGGTTCTTCAAGGATGTGCAGATAGCACCTGCAGATGTAAAGGTGTACAATCCCGCATTCGACGCGACACCAATGGAAAATGTGACTGCATTCATTACAGAAAAAGGAGTATTCTACCCCCCATTCCTGCTGGATGAACTCCTTGCATGAAGGCACAGTCTTTTAAATCATGAAAGACATGAAAGGGACAAATAAATTAATAATAAACACATAATATCTAGTTAATAGATATAAACACTAAAATGCGGAGATACAAATGTCAAAAAAGAAATCCAGCGGTAACGGTTTGATGTCATCTGCCGGCCTTATGCGCTATTATGAAGCTGACAAAAAAGCAATACACGTAGACCCTAAAACCGTAATGGTGATTGGCGTGGTCATCGGACTTGCTATCATCATACTTGATGCAAACTTTGGAATGTGGCCTGTAGCATAACTACAAAACGCATTTCACCATTCTTTTTTTAAAATAGCTAAAAATAAGATAGATAAACTATCAGGAACGCATTTCCTTGATAGCTGCGCATATCCTTCTGGATAAATGAGTCTTTGGTGCCGTATTATCAATAAGTACCCGCCCTTTAATTTCCCACCAGCTACGAGGATAAGCTTTGTCAGCCTCTACCTCAGGATTAAGTCCCAACTTTTGTGCAGCCTGATTAATCTCATTGATTGTGGGGGATTCCACTGAAGTCTTTCTGGAGACAATACGCCCGTCTCGCCTGGATTTGGTCTTATCGATGTACGCAGGCCATATGACCAGTTTACCCCTTTCTTTCATCAACATGGATTTTACAATACAACTCATTCGATTTAAATTTGCCCTGAAAATGGTGTTTATAAAAATCACACATCATTAAATACCAATAATAATAAATATCAATGACACAGAGTTTTTAAATGTTGATCAAAATGGATGGTAGATAGAGATTTAAGATCAACAGGGGTTATCATAGCAGATGTTGCAACAATAGCAATATAAGGTGATAATAATGGGGAATGTGGAAAGAAGTAAGGAAAATATAAGCAAATGTATGTGCATGAAATGCCCAAGTTATTCATTTGCATGCAAAATGAAAGCAATGCCTAAGAATATGATGACCATGGTTAAGGGAGATATCGACAAAGTCGAACATATGGAAGGATTATTCTGTGCTTTCGAAAAGAGCAAATGTATTGATGAAGAGAAAGGCTGCATATGCGGAGACTGCGAAGTTTACAAAGAAAATGAGCTTAAAAATATGTATTATTGTATCGAAACTAACGGAAAATAATCCTGAAATATAATTTTTTGACTCGTACGCATGAGCTGCAATAACTCCTTTTTCACCATCCTTTTTTAAAAACAAAAGAACATTGTATCTGACAGATTTTTAGCATACCATACGGTTCAACATACACCTACATTACTTTTTTATAGGCATGAAAATACCCAGATTATAAGCAATAATGGATAAGATTTAAGTATACATAATACTGCCTAGTACGCATGATAGATACCCCTAGAGAAATAAAAGTTGAAAATGAAGTTGAGGACTTTATCCTTAAATCAAACAAGGACTATCGCCTTTGCACTACCTGTGGCGGACCTGCCATTGTTTCTATAGATATGAGTATGCCCAAGGAATCAGACATAAAGGTAAAGATTGGAGACAATACATTGCATGTATCCAAGGTACAGGCAAGATATATCAGGCAGATTGATATGAGAATGCTCCTGGGATATCTGAACTATTGTGAAAGAAACGGAATTGAAGAGTACTAATATCTTAATACCCTTCATCCAGCGATTCATTTATATTTCTGAGTACTTCGGCAACGAGGATCTGAACATCAGTTGCATGCTCTTGTGGAACTTCACTGCCTTCAGTATCCATTAGTTTTTTGATATCTTTTACCATCTGATGGATCATGTAAAGCATTTCTTCCTGTGTAATCAAACCCGCATAGTAAGCATAAAAAAACGTAGTTCCACTGCGCTGGACTTTTTTCTTGAATGAGGACCTGGCATTTGAGACTTCCTGCCTTGAGTAAGCCTCGTCCATGAAAGGAACCATTTCCGGTAGGTTCTCACCTATCCATGTCATCTCGGAATGGTTGGAGAGGTTCTTGAAGTCAGCACACATCCTAGAAACAACCCATTCCCTGGCTGTAAGGTGCGTTGTTTCCTTCAAAAAACGAGTTACATCGGAATAACTTTTGTTATCCATTTTTTTGAATTTCTGATATTTGTTCATCGCCATTCACCCACAATAAGACTGACATGCATGAAGTATTGCAGCCATTGTATTACACAATTGCATTCCAATATATTTAATTATAACCTGCACAATTCCACAGTTTGAATGAAAATACTCATCCCTACAGATGGCTCAATCTATTCATCAAATGCTGCAAAGGTAGCAGCGAAAATAGCCTTAAAACATGACTACCGGCTGATTGTCCTTCATGTTGTCCCCGATAAGGGATTTTCAAGGAAAACATGGCAGAATGAAGGAGCTGATAGTACTATTTCAACTATCACCGACATACTCGTTGAGTCAGGGTGTGAAATGGATAGGATAGATACCATAATAGAGGACGGCAGCGCCCCTGAGAAAATTGTAGAGGTTGCAAAAAAGGAAGGTGTTGATCGTATAGTTATTGGCACACAGGGAAAGAATGGCCTGAAAAAACTGGTAGGTTCGGTCACCGAGAAAGTGCTACAGATATCCGATGTGCTTGTCCTGGTCGTTCCGCCAAATTATAATGCTTGATCTTTTAGCATTATTCTTAAATAAAAAATTGAAAATCATTCAAGGAATGACAGAAAGTAGTACATCGAATACTAACAAGTACTAAGTGCTTTTTTTATTGTTTCTTTTCCCAAACGTACATCTTCTATAGAGAAAACCTCCATATTGTAGATACCTTTGTAACCTTTTAACTCGTTCAGAACACTGTAATCTATAGTCCCTGATCCCGGAGCAAGGTGTTCATCCCCGTCATATTCATTTGTCCAGACTCCACCGTTGTCATGCACATGCACATGAATAACATACGGAGCAAGTGTTCTTGCAAATTCACGAAGTTTTGTACTGTCTCCGCCACAGGTAAGATTCGCATGCCCTATATCAAAGGTTACACCAAGATTATCAGAATTTACCTCTTTAACGGCAAGTAAAAGTTCATGAGCATTACAGCACAGATTCCCGGTTGAAGTCCCTTCCTTGTTCTCAAGTCCAAGCATCACACCACTATCTTCTGCATCAGCGGCAAGGACTTTCAGATTGGATATCATTTTATTGAAACATGCTTCATGATCATTGTCAAATCTCCCGGGATGCAGGACAATAGCCTTTGAATCAAGCCTTGCGGCAAGCTCAATGGATTCCCGGATAAGACGGAATTCTCTTTCGCCCATACTGGCTGTATCAACAACAACATCTTTCGGGTAAGTAGGAACATCTGCAAAATAGGGAGCGTGAAGTGAGGTTTGCAGATCAAACATCGAAAGCTCATCAAGTATGAACTCAAGAATGTCTTTCTGCAGGATGGAACTTTTGTACACATCAAGTTTTGGCATGTAAAGCTCAACAGACTGTAATTCAGAGGCAATCTCGGAAATTTTGCCTGCAAAGGATGAAGCACCCAGTATCATGACTAAATGGATATTATAGTAATTGATAAGAGTTTTGCTTTTTTCTTAATAACCAAAATACTTATCTAAATTAAAGAGTACCACCAAAGCGATGAAACTGTATGCTCCCCATGTGGGACACCTTGAGGGACTGGAGGAGCTGCTTACCGGTTCCAGCGATATTTATGGAGTTTACATGGCGGGCACTCCAGACTATGTAGGCACAGGCAGAACAAATCTCAGTGCACCTGGACTTGAAGAAATAGCTGAGCAAACCAGGTATGCCCATGAAAAAGGGGTCAAAATGGAAGTCGTCCTCAACAGTTCTTGTATGGGAGGCCAACATCTTACCTCTGAAGGTTACAACCGGATCAACTGGTATTTTAAACAGCTCAATAACATAGGAGTAGATGCTATAACGGTTGCTGAGCCTTATTTTATAGAAATGTTATCAAAGGATTTTGATATGGAAGTTGTTGTATCAGTCCTTTCATTCGTTGACTCACCGCAGAAAGCAGAGTTCTATGAAGGACTTGGAGCAGATACTATAGTAATAGACCCTGTAATCAATCGTGCCTTCGATAAACTTGAAGCTATCAGGGATGCAGTATCATGTGACCTGAAACTGCTTGTGAACGAAGGATGCCTTTATCAGTGTCCGCTCAGGTATGCGCACTTTAATTTCTTCTCTCACGCAAATGGCCCGGGACCAAAACTGAACGTGCTTGACGACTACTATTATTACAAGTGTCTCTCACTCAGGATAAAAGATCCTCAGCAGCTTATCAAATCTCCATGGATAAGACCAGAAGACCTCAAGGAATACAAACATATAACTGATACTTTCAAGATTGGCGGAAGGACGCATTTTCCCAACTGGATATTAAATAATGTCCATGCTTATGCAAATGAGTCATATGAAGGCAATCTTATGGACCTGCTGGACTGTCCCAGAGATTTAAGAGACCTGTATTATATACCTAATAAAGAGCTTGAAGGTGCTATTTCCCAATGGAAGCAATGTGGCAAGGTCTGCAATAAATGCGGATATTGCAAGAGACTGGCAGAGAAAATAATAAAGGTCTACTCCACGGAGAATGGTGAAAACATACTTAAGCCCCTGAAAGTAGAAGGAGGGCAATAATGACTATAACAGAAATATTGGCAAAGAACCGTGGTGACCTTGAAAACAACCTGAGGAGTCTGCTGGCAAAACCAGTCTTTATTATAGAGATGGATGTCTTCGCCCTCCCATGTGGATGTAAAGGAGTTACCGTAAACACCAGAGGATTGCAGTATGATGACCTGGAGATCTTTGAGGAACACATTAATGGCTACCTGAAAAAGACATCAGAGAATCTCGAAATCGAATCTTCTTTTCTTTTTGCAAGGCTTGTACCTGGTACAGCTGAAATAGCCTCACTCAACAGCCGGGTTCTTTGCAACAGGTGTTACATGGACTTTTCCCGGGGAAGTGGCAAAAAGCCAAGACCAGATATATATATACTTAACTTCGAACGCAGGGAATGAAATTAACAATTCCATCATTTCTTGAATTATATATTTTTAACGTACCGGGGTATTGAAAATATATGTCATTCTTTTAGCTAAACGACTGCCTTTTCACTTGAATCCATTCGAAAGCTTTAAGAAGTATTTAAGATAATGCAATCCACCTTACGTTAGTTTACGCCATAGCAATTATAATAAAATATTAAGAAATAGTTATTGTAATTTTGGCATAATTTACTTGGTACAACATAAAAAGGAGGAAATGTGAATGGAACCGCTCACAGGTATGGGCGTACTCGCACTTATGGGTGCAGCTGCAACTATTGCAGGTGCCTCTGAAGACCTTGAATCAGATGTTGGGTCACAAAGTAACCCAAACTCTCAAGTGCAGTTAGCGCCCCAAATGATGTATCCTCACAGGATATATAGTAAAGCCATTTCCGGTGAACCACCATCAAACGCACTTATGTGTGCAATTGGTGGAACAACCGCATCCGTATTGATTACCGCTGGTGCATCTGCAGTACTGGCATTGGTCATTGGAGCAATTGTCGCTGCAGCAATACATGGCACATATTCAGTGACCGCATATTTCGGCAGATCAGCAAGTCAGAAACGTTTCAAACAACCAGTTTATCTTGATTTAATTGCAAGTCACACACCCGTCATTATGGGATATTCCTTTATCACAACATTCTGTATACTTGTGGTATCATATCTGATGGTGGCTGTATTGGCACACCCCTTCTCACTGCCACTTCTGGCATTCATTTGGGGAATCACTGTCGGTGCAATCGGATCATCAACCGGTGACGTACACTACGGTGCAGAACGTGAATTCCAGAACGTCGAATATGGAGCAGGCCTTAATGCTGCAAACTCCGGTAACATCGTGAGAAAAGCAGAGTCAGGCTTGAGAAATGGTATCGACAATTCCTGGTTCTGTGCAAAATTCGGTGGACCTGTTACAGGTCTTGCTTTTGGTATGACCGTGTTTCTCAGTGGTTGGATCACCGCTCTTTTCGATCCGACAAAGGGAGACGCTATTGGCTGGGTTTCAGTCATAACAGGTGTGATTATTGTACTTATTCTGATATTATGGAACAGGAACATTGAAGTTGCTGCACGTGCCGCATTTGGAACATACAAAGAAGATGAAGTAGAAGCAGAGGTGGCCGCATGATAGATATTGTAGGCATATTAATGGCAAACATCATCTACGTGATAGCTATCACACTTGGTGGAGCACTAATTTCATGGAGTGTTCACTTCGTACCAGTAGGTGGTGCTCCGGCAGCTATGGCACAGGCAACAGGTATCGGCACAGGTACTGTCCAGCTTGCAGCTGGTGCAGGTCTTACAGGTCTTGTAACAGCAGGCGCCATGATGCAGGTAACAGATAATATGGGACTCATTCTTGCATCTGGTGCAGTCGGTGCAATGATAATGATGTCCGTAACAATGATAGTAGGAGCATGGGTATACACATACGGAGTTGGTTGCCCACCTGCATCAGCAAAGGTCAAGTACGACCCAATTACAAAGGACAGGCAGGATCTCTACGTTTCACAGGGTACTGAGGGACACGGACTTCCAACCGTATCATTTGTAAGTGGTGTAATTGGTGGCGCACTTGGAGGAATTGGTGGCGCACTTATATACTACTCCCTTATGAGCATTGAGAACGGACTTCCTCTTGTAGACCTTGTAGGTATGGCCAGTGTTTTCGCAGTAGGTATCTTCTTCGTTAACGCAGTAATCCCATCCTATAACATCGGAGGAACCATCGAAGGTTTCCACGACCCTAAATTCAAGAGATTCCCAAAAGCAGTACTCGCATCATTAATAGCAACATTCTTTTGCTCAATTATTGCTGTGTTGTCCATAGGAGGTCTGTAAATGTCAGCAGGTGGAAGCGGAGCAGCCGCAGAGGCAGTTCCACAGAATAAAATTATAGCCTTTGGCGTTGCAGGCGGACTTATCGGAATATATGCAGCATATTTCCTTGTGGACATGGTTGGACAGTATATGTCCTTTATCGGTGCACTTGGAGCAATATGCGGCATGATATGGGGTGCTGCAGCAGTCAGAAGAGTAGCAAGTTACGGGCTTGGTACTGGTGTACCTTCAATCGGTATGCTGGCACTCGGTATGGGAGTAATTGCAACAACATTCGGGCTTGCAGTAGGTGGCATTGCAGGACCTATAATTGCACTGATTTCAGCAGCAATTATTGGCCTTCTCATTGGTAGCCTTGCAAACAAAGTACTCAATATGGGTATCCCCATCATGGAAATATCCATGACAGAAATTGCAACAGCTGGTACGATCACCATCATTGGTCTTACTATCGCAATGACTGGAACATTTGATTTCCCAATAGTACTTAAGCAAGTCATCAGTACCGGATACATTGCTGTTATCTTCATAGCAGGAGGACTTGCTATACTTCACCCATTCAATGCAAACCTGGGACCTGACGAGAAACAGGACAGGACACTCATAGTTGCATTGGAAAAAGGTGCATTGGCAATGGTAGTTGCAGGAATAGTTGCAACCATAAACGAAGGAGCATCCGGCTCACTTACCATCCTTATAGGACTCGCACTCTGGTACATAGGGTTCAGCGGCTACTATGAGCGCGTAAAGAGAGATGCATATGTAGTTCTTGGCACTGGTCAATTACCTACAAAGGAGGAATTAGAATGAGCATGGTACACGTAGCCCCAGAGGCACATCTTGTACTGGATCCACTTACATCCCTTCTTGCAGCAGAAAGAGAGGATATAATTGCTTATTCAATGGATCCTATCATGGCACAGCTTGATGAACTTGACAAAATAGCTGATGACCTCATCAACTCCCTGTCACCAAGCAAAGAATTGATGAACTCATTCCCAGGACGTGGACAGACTTCATACCACGCAGGTTTCTACGGAAACACATTCTATGGAGTGATAGTTGGTCTGGGAGTTGCAGGACTCATGCTTCTGGTCATGGGCGCATTAGGAGTGATGTGAGATGGTAGATAAAAGAGAACCAGCAGCAGGATGGCCAATCCTTAAAGGAGAATACGATGTTGGCGATGTCAACAACTGTGTTGCAGTCGTAACATGTGGTTCACACCTTTCAGCTGGCCCCATGTTAGAAGCAGGTGCATGTATAGCAGGCCCTTGTAAGACCGAAAACCTTGGTCTTGAAAAAGTAGTTGCTCACATAATATCAAACCCTAACGTAAGATTCCTCCTTGTAACAGGATCCGAAGTAAAGGGTCATATTACAGGAGACGCAATCATCAAGATCCACAAAAATGGTATAAAAGACAACAGGATAGTTGGTGCAGCAGGTGCAATTCCTTACGTAGAGAACCTGAGTTCGGAGGCAATTGAAAGATTCCAGCAGCAGGTCGAATGTATCGATTTCATCGGTACTGAGGACATGAATGCTATTGTTGCAAAGATCAAGGAATACGCATCAAAAGATCCCGGAGCTTTCGATGCAGACGCAATGGTACTTGAAGTAGGCGGCGGAGAAAGTGACGAAGGAGAGGAAGCCGGCGGACTTAAGCCAATGGCAGCTGAGATCTCAACTATCAGAAGCAGAATACTTGGCATCAATAAGGAAATGATGGTAATAGGTAACCTCAACAAGTTCCACTCTGGTGTACACGCTGGTAAGGTAGAAGGTGTAATGATTGGTCTTGCAATCACATTAGCACTCCTTGGAATGCTGCTGTTCGGAGGTAACTGATATGGCAGAAGAACAAGAATATGGAAAAGGCGTACCAATGGTCATAAACCCACAGATGGGACCCATTGAAGCCGTAGTTGAGGATATCCGTTACAGGGCTCAGCTCATAGCAAGAAACCAGAAACTCGATTCAGGAGTATCTGTAACAGGTGTGTCTGGGTTTATAGCGGGATTCGTATTTGCGATTGTAATGGTAGTAATAATCCCTATGTTCGTCTGGAAGGTGATGTAAAATGGCTGACAGTAGCGACAGGGTACCAAGCGTAGTTACAGATCCGGAAGACTTCAATGCAGTACTTGAGAAACTCAACAAGATAGATGAGAAAATCGAGTTTGTTAACAGTGAAGTAGCACAACGTATCGGAAAGAAAGTAGGAAGAGACATAGGAATATTATACGGAGCTGTTGTTGGAATTATCATATTCCTGCTGTACGTTCTGTTCCTTGCACCTATGCTCGGTATTTAAAATAAAGAGGTTGTTCATATGTTCAAATTTGACAAGAAACAAGAAGTATTTGATGTCGGTGGGGTCAAGTTCGGTGGCCAGCCAGGGCAATACCCAACAGTGCTTATAGGAACGATGTTCTACAACAGGCACAAGATCGTGACTGATGAAGACAAGGGTGTCTTCGATGTAGATGCTGCAAACAAGCTCTGGCAGGGAATGGTTGACATGGGACAGATCACTGGTAACCCAATCGTAAACCAGATTGTCGGAGAAACACCGGAAGCAATCAAGAAATATATCGACTGGTTCATTAGTGTCGATGACAAAACACCATTCCTCATAGACTCATCTGCTGGTGATGTTCGTGCAGCAGCAGCAGAGTATGTAACAGAGATCGGTGTAGCTGACAGAGCAATCTACAACTCAATCAACGCCAGTGTTCATGCTGACGAGATCGAGGCAATCAGAGACAGCGACATCAATGCTTCCATTGTGCTTGCATTCAATGCAACCGACCCAAGCGTAAAAGGAAAACTTGAGATCCTTGAAAGCGGTGGTACCGGACAGGAAAAAGGTATGCTCGATATCGCAAAGGAATGTGGAATCACAAAACCTTTGATCGATGTAGCAGCAACACCACTGGGAGCAGGCTCCGGTGCATCCATAAGAGCAGTAATTGCAATCAAGGGCCACCTTGGACTGCCTGTTGGCGGTGGATACCACAACATGGCATCCGCATGGGACTGGATGAAGACGTACAAAAAGCAGTTTGAGACAATAGAAGAGAGGAAGGCAATTTACATGCCAACTGATATCGGAACAAATCTTGTATCACAGATAATCGGCTCAAACTTCCAGCTCTTTGGACCTATCGAGAACACAGACAAAATATTCCCTGCAACAGCAATGGTTGATATCATGCTGGCAGAGACTGCAAAGGAACTCGGCCTTGAGATCATGGACGAGAACCACCCACTCAACAAGCTGGTTTAAACCAGCTTTCTTTTTTCTTTTTATAGACCTTCTGGCAAAGAGCCGTAGGTATTTCTTAGGGACCTCCATCCCCAACCCGATATAATGTGTACATAAAAAATATAAAAATACACACCTACAGATATGTGTTGCAATTAATACTCTATATTCAATCACTTATACTGACATAATGCAACAGTAGTAAAATAACATATGAAGTGCTGTTACTGGCAGCAAAATAATTAAAGCAACAAATACTATCAGCTACCATGACCGAGGTAATGCTGGTTTGGGATAATCCTTTATTGTTCGAAAAACTGTTTAAAGAGCATAACATTGAGTGCCAGAGAATTGTATCTGACTCCATTGGCACACCTTTTACCCCACCATGCAAATGCGTAGTCATTCCAACTGGTTTTGCAAACAAAGATTATACGAAAATCCTACCAGGAATAGAAAGGAACGCTAAGAGCTTCGAAAAGTTTGTTCGTGCCGGAGGTAACCTTGTAGTATTCAGCCCCATGGTTCCCAAATATAATTATGGCTGGTTACCAATGGAATTAGAATACATACAGCAACAACAAGTAACCACTATCTGCAAAACAACAGATCATCAAGCGCAGTGCCTGATCGAAGATTCATGTGCTGAAGTTGAATTCGATGGATATTTCTCAAAGACAGATGGAGAAGTGGTTTTCAGTAATGATGCAGGAAATCCTTTAATGGTAGTGAAGGAATTAGGAAATGGCAGGATAATTGCCACCACCATTCATGAGTTCCCATCAGGAAAGTTCCTGAAATGGATCAATGAAACTGCAAAATTGAGTAAAATCTAATTGATCAACTATTTTTTAAAATCCTTTTCAAGCTGTTCTGCAATATCTGCAGCATCAGGCACCCTGAGTACAAAGAGCCCAAAACACGGCTTGATGAACTGGAAGAATACCTCGTCTCCTTTCACCCCTACTGGGACATTATCCCCCATAAGAGCTACACCACGTAATCTGTAACCACCAGCTACATGGTAGACCTTGTCCGACTTTTCCTGTATGAGTTTCTCACATTGGCTAGGAGTGCCACCCTTTAAGAGAATCTCAAAGGGAATATCATTGATACAAGCCATCATAACACCTTATAAATCATTCAACAATAAAAAGGTCGCCGACTTTTATACCTTTTTCGACAATACGACCGACAATCTTACCGCCAGTCATCTGTGCGGCTTTTTGAGCCTGCTCTACCGGAAGTATAATCACAAATCCCATTCCCATGTTGAATGTCCTGTACATTTCAAGGTCAGCCACGTTACCTTCTTCCTGAAGGAACTTGAAAATGTCATTTGGTTCTATCGGATCATTGAAATCAAAACCAAGCTTTGTGACCCTCTTCAATTTCAACAGTCCACTACCAGTGATGTGTGCAAGCCCATGTACATCACACTCCTTAATGACATTAAGAACTTCCATATAGATACGAGTAGGAATAAGAAGTTCGCCACCTATTGTGGTTGAGGTGTCATAAGGAAACTCATCATGATATGAATAGGAAGATTCATCGACTATCTTTCTGACAAGGGTGTACCCATTACTGTGAACACCGTCACTTGGAATACCCACAATTGCATCCCCGAGTTGAACCTTTTCGCCTGTGATGATCTGATCCTTCTTGACCATTCCCAGACAAGTGCCTGCAAGGTCAAAACCCTTCACAATATCAGGGAGTGTTGCTGTTTCACCACCAACTATCGACATGCGTGAAATCTCAGCACCCTTTCTAAGACCTTCGCCGATCTGGGCCGCAAAGTTCTCATCATGCTTTTCAAGAGCAAGATAATCAACGAATGAAATAGGTTCAGCACCTATTGCAAGCAGGTCATTGACGTTCATTGCAATGCAGTCAATTCCCACGGTATTCCAGCGCTTCATCTCATTTGCGATCAGAACCTTGGAACCCACCCCATCAGTAGCAAGAGCAAGGGCATATTCTCCAAAGTCTATGAGACCTGCATAGTGACCAATGCCAGTCAAAGGTGCACCCAGACCCTCACGCTTGTAATCCATACCTTTAGTTAGCGCCTTGATAGTCTCTTCTTCCTTTTCGATGTCAACCCCGGAATCTGCATACGTTAGGTGTTTATCGTTCATCTGAAATCCCTGCATTATTTCTCAAGCTCGAATTCTTTATGTAAGGTCCGCACAGCATCAATAGCTTCCTCTGAACTCACTACAAAGGAAATGTTATGCTGTGAAGAACCCTGACTTATCATAATAATATTTATACTGGCTTTTCCAAGAGAATTGAATACTTTTCCTGCAACTCCGGGAATACCATCCATCCCTGCACCAACCACAGCAATCACACAGACATCACGATCATAGGCAACGTCACCTACAACATTAGTTGTGAATTCTGACCTTACGGCTGCCACTGCTGCCTCAAGATGGTCCTCATTGATAACCAGGGACATGTTAGCTTCAGATGAACCCTGACTGATCATGATAATATTAACACCTGCATTGGCAAGTACGGAAAATACCCTTGCCGCTGTACCGATGGTTCCCACCATGCCGGCTCCGCATATATTGATAAGGGCAACCTTGTTAATGAGAGTTACAGCCTTGACAACATCCTGTGTCTGCTGTTGTTCTGCAACAATAAGCGTGCCCGGGAAATCGGGCTCAAAGGTGTTCTTCACACGTACAGGTATCTTGTGCCTGATAGCAGGCTCAATTGTCCTAGGATGAAGAACCTTAGCACCGAAATAAGAAAGCTCCATAGCCTCTATATATGATATCTGAGGGATCGGACTTGCCTCAGGAACTATTTTCGGATCAGTGGTCAATATACCATGAACCTCTTTCCACAGCCAGATTTCATCGGCTCCAATAGAAGCTCCTATGATAGATGCAGAGAAATCAGAACCTCCACGTCCAAGAGTGGTAATGATATTCTGCTTATCATGGGCAATAAAACCTGTAACTACCGAAATATAATCTTTGAGCAAAGGACAGAGTATTTCGTGTACCTGAGAATAACTGTCCTCCAATGGCTTAGCATCACCGTAATTAGAATCTGTTACAATACCCGCCTCTCCGCCTGTGAACGCTTTTGAAAGAGTTCCAAGTGAGCGGATCGAGCCACTTACAATCGGTGCGGCAAGACGTTCCCCGTATGAAGAAATGTAATCTATTGAACGGTTGGTCAGTTCACCAAGATAGCATATACCAATCAAAGCCTTTTCCAATTCATCGACCCTACTGTCGATTACTTCTATGCATTCTGATCTTATAGTATCATCATCAATAGCAACATTAATTGCATCATAGTGTTTTTTGGATAAATCTGTAATAAATTCCTTGACCTGAGTTACTTTCCCATTTTTAGATACTTCTTTTGCAGTGCTCAGTAATCCATCCGTAACACCGCCAAGTGCAGAAGTCACTGCTACAAGTTCATTGCCATCAATATAGTATTGCCTTACAAGCTCTGCCACATGACGGATCTTTTCGCCGTTTTCCACGGAAGTTCCGCCAAACTTCATTACGATTCTCATGATACAACCAAGTTTAGTCAGCTAATCTTGTCTATAAACAATAAAGAGTGATATAAAGATTATGAGTAAAGCAAAAAAGGAAGGTAAAAAATATGATATTACCTGAATTTATTGTAGAAAACAAAAAATACAACAAATACTCCTACTGTTACAATAAGAGAGATCACATTTGAAATACTTGAACCGGAAGTGGATGGCATAGATGAATTGAAAGAAACGTTTGAAGAACTATTATCCCTTACGATACTTTCTGCAGCTGAACTTGCAATGCCTGCTATCGATTCTGTGATATTGTCTTTTATGTTAACAGACACTGAGAAATCCTCTGAATAATATGAAAAATCTTCACCATCTATCATAATAAGCATTACGTCATGAATCCCGGCATCCATCTCTCCAGTGACCGCCTTATAAGTTCCCTTACTTACGTCATTTCTAGAGTCAACAAATTCACCGTCAACCAGAATGCGCACTTCTGTAAATGCCTCATCGACACCATAGGTTATAATGGCGATACTACCTGCTTTCAAGTCACCACCTACTGGGGACTCAACATCAATATCTATCTCTTCAGGAACAGCAGCAGCATCCTTGTCTGGTACAGATTTTGAATTTTGTTTCAATGAAACCTGCTTGAGGAAAACCGTAGTAGAATCATCGGACTCAATAAATGCTTTCACATTTGCAAGGAAAATCGTATCTGGCTGATTACCAGAATAGACAGTATAATAGAAGTATTCTCCTTCTTCAACATCATCCTCTTTTAGCAATTTACCGTTAAGCCTTAGTTCAAGAGATAACTCATTATCTTCGATACCTGCAACATCCAGAGTATAACTATTGGCCAATTTAAAATCAGAATCACTCTTAAAAGAATAACTCTCGCCCAGAATCAGATACTCATCAATATCTTCCACCGGATCAAGGTATTGCTCAATATAGATTATAGAGTAATATTTACCATCAGATTCCTTTACAGAACCTTTTGGGGTTATCCTCATGATGAAATAATCTACCTCTTCATCGTCATCATCTGCAACTGAACGGACATACTCCAATGGATTATCTTCTGCGGCAAAGTTATTGTCCAGATCAATCTCTTCGCCATTAAGATAGAGTTCTATCATTACATCGCCGCTTTTGCTATTCATATCTACAACTTTGAAGGAATAGCCTTGCTCCAGGGTTATATTATCCTGCACACTTACGGCAGGTTCCGAATAATGGATTATTGTCTCTGTTTCAACACCAGAAACAGGAGAAACACACAGAACAAGCAGACAAACACAGACCATTACAAAATGTATATATTTCATCGAACCCTCACATCATAATACCGGATTAAAATGACAGAATCATTATGCTACTTAGCAAGCATATTAAAGTCTCATAGTTTTTATTGATTTCTATTAATATAGGTGATTGTATGAAATATGTAGTACTTATCGGAGATGGCATGGCAGATGAGCCCCTTAAAGAAATTGGAGGCATGACAGTTCTCCAGAAAGCCAACACATCCAACATGGATTACATTACCATGTACGGAAGGGCAGGACTAGCTCAAACAGTTCCTGAAGGATTTCCTCCTGGAAGTGATGTGGCTAACATGTCCATTGTCGGTTATGATCCAAAGAAGTACTATTCAGGAAGAGCGCCCCTTGAAGCAGCAAGCATGGGAGTGGAACTTGAAAAGGATGATGTGGCATTCAGATGTAACCTGATAACGATCAAAGATGAACAGATCGCTGATTACAGTTCCGGACACATCACCAATGAGGAAGCGAAGGAACTGATAGAAAGTGTTGACTCGACCCTTGGAGACGAACGTTTTAGTTTCTACCCTGGTATCAGCTACAGACACCTCATGGTGGCAAAGAAAAGCCTTGGAGCTAATACAGAATGCGTTCCACCTCATGATGTCATCGATGAGAATAGGCATGAACATATGCCAAAGGGAGAAGACAGCGAAGTGATCTCTGAACTCATAGAAAAGTCAATGGAGATACTTCCCAATCATCCTGTAAACAAAAAAAGAGTCGAAGAAGGAAAAAACCCCGGAAACTCCATATGGCTCTGGGGACAGGGATTTGCACCTGCATTCACACCATTTAACGAACTGTATGGACTTCGTGGTGCCATTATATCAGCCGTTGATCTTGTAAAAGGAATAGGCATCTATGCAGGGCTTGATGTTATTGAAGTACCGGGTGCCACAGGGTACCTTGATACAAACTATATAGGAAAAGCCGAGTACGCAATGGAAGCTCTCAAAGACCACGATTTTGTATTCGTTCATGTGGAAGCACCTGATGAAGCAGGCCACATGGGCGATATGAAGGCCAAGATACAGGCAATCGAGGATTTCGATGAGAAAGTTGTCGGCACTGTTCTTAAAGCTGCCAACGACATGGATGAAGACGTAACCATCATGGTTCTGCCGGATCACCCCACACCAATTGCATTGAGGACGCACACTTCAGTGCCAATCCCTGTAGCCATATATTGCACATCAGAAGAAACTGCGGATAATGCAGATGCATTTGACGAGGAGTCAGTGAAGAAAGGCTCACTTGGTACAATGTATGCAGCTAACCTTGTAAGAATACTGATAGACAACAAGTGGACCCAATAACTCCGCTTGTCATCTTTTTTACACCCACACTCCGAATCACCACATATATATATAGATATATAAAACTGAATGGATAATATTATTTAGTGGGAGTATCCAATATTAGGGATAGTTCCAACTATAACAAACCATGAGTGTGGTGAAATGAAATTTGGATTAACGCCATGAAACCCGAGTACAGCTCCAAGGTGGGATCCCTTTGAAGAAATGAAACATACGCAAGAGCACCTCAACAGTTTGTTCGGAGATCGTGAATCGATGCCTGAAATGATGGATATTGATACACTATCCCCTCTTGTTGACATCAAAGATAATGACGATAATATTGTTGTCACAACAGATCTTCCGGGTGTTGATAAAAAGGACGTCAATATAGACATAAGGGATAACAAAGTATGGATCAGTGCCAATACTCACAAGGAATCCGAAGAAAAAAATTAAGGATACCTTATGCGAGAACGGACCTACAACAGGTTTGCACGTGCATTCAATCTGCCATCTGCAGTAAAGGAAGACACAGCAAGTGCAAAACTGGAAGATGGTGTACTGACCATAACGTTACCTAAAGCAGATATCGAAGAAAAGCATAGATAATGATCGAGTAAAACCTGTATTACAATGAACGCCCCATAAAAGGGACGTTTCATCTTTTTATATTACCCTTATTTGGATTTGCGGCATCAGTTAGAAATATCATCATTCTTTGCTCAGTCGGGGTAACTGTCATCATCGCCGCAGGAAATACTATGCAAATATAGTATATTATTCTTCTTGGCAGGTCTTTGAATAACCATTAAAATTGATACAACATACAGTTCAAATGGAGGAAATTGGAGGCGAGACAAACACATGAAAACTAATCAATGCAAACTTCAATACTATGTGTTGGTTGGTTTATAGCTGAAACCTGTGTTTGCCTCATAAACCTACCCCCTTAAATATTATGTTGATTTTCAGCATATTTAACATAAACGTGTATTAATTTAATATGGCAGCATAAATTAACATAGCAACTTTTATGAAACACCATTCTTTGGAGAATCCAATTGAAAATGCAGGCATTTACTGTGGAAAATATCCCCCTGATCAAAGAAAGGGATAACATTGCATCGATCATCTGTGAGAGAACAAGCATTGAAGACAATGATATCATAGTCATAGCTTCCACCATAGTTTCAAAAGCAGAGGGCAGGATGTTCAGGCTGGAAGACATAACTGCAGGCGAAGACGCTAAAAGAATTGCAGACAAGCACGGAATTGATGCAAGGTTTGTGCAGGCAGTTCTTGACCGCAGCCATGAGGTTCTGGTAGAGTTCCCGATACTTCTTGTAGAGACAGACAACGGACACGTATGCATTAAAGCAGGAATAGATGAATCAAATGTTGATAAAGGCTATATGGCAGACCTACCCACTGATCCGGACCAGAGTGCAAAGAACATAGGCGAAGGTATCGAACACCAAACAGGAAAAAAAGTTAGTATCATAGTGACCGACACCAATGGAAGATCGTTTAAGATCGGCCAGACAGGCATTGCCATTGGTGTGTACAAAATACATCCGATAAAGAACTGGAAGGGACAAAAAGACCTATTTGGCAATATACTGGAAATCACCGAGGAAGCTATAGCCGATGAAATTGCAGGAGCGGCAAATCTGCTCATGGGTGAAGGTGACGGAGGATATCCTGTAGTGATTCTGCGAGGACTGGAATTCAGGTCAGAAGAAGGTTCAATTAGAGAAATGTACCGTAGTAAGCGGGAAGATATAATAAAAAAAGGACTTCGCTGCTTAAGCAAAGTCTGAAATCGCAATGTTCACTACTTCAACACCTGACTCTGAAAAGAAATCAAGGGCATCTGTATCCGGATAAGGCTGGATATAAACAACTCTTTTTATGTTGGAATTGATAATCATTTTAGTACATAGTATGCATGGCTGGTGAGTGCAGTAAAGAGTTGCACCATCAGTGCTTACACCATGAAGGGCTGCCTGGATAATAGCATTCTGTTCAGCATGGACAGCACGACATTTTTCATGACGTGTGCCGGAAGCAATGTTATTCTGTTCCCTTATGCAACCTATTTCAAGACAATGTTTCATGTTCCGTGGTGCACCGTTATAACCGGTGGAAAGTATACGTTTATCCCTCGCGATCACAGCACCAACCTTGTTTCTAAGACATGTGGAGCGTTTAGCCACAATCGTAGCGATCTCAAGCAAATACTCATCTATACTTGGCCTGTCAGTCATTGACTAAAAGAAGCAGTAAGTGGTATATATAAGTTATAGTGTAAGAGTGTATTCATCAATTCAATGTTTTATTGATGAGATTGAAAACCTATTATTCTGGAGTATACAAACATGGAAGTCGGTTTGACTGAACGTTTAGATTCTTTTGTTAGAAAACATAACGATCGTCAGCTTGCAGTAATACCGCTTGTGATTTTAGTAATATCATTGTTGATACTTGCATTCACATTTGCCAGTAGCGGTGCACCTGTAAAGCTAGGAATGGAATTTAAAGGCGGGACAATGGTCTCTGTGGCAACTGAAGACAGTTTGTCAGCCATTGAACAAAAGTATGCAGATTATCCAATATCTGACGTCAGACAGGCCGGAGCACGAGTTATAATACAATTCGGACCAATGAATGATGAACTGCAACAACAACTGGTAAGTGATGTAATAGAATCATACGAAAGTGTGGAAATAAACCAGATTGGACCTGTATACGGAGAAAGCCTTCAGAAACAGGCTGTTAAAGCAGTTATTATATCATTCTTGGGAATGGCCCTTGTAGTGTTTATGATATTCAGGACTTTCGTACCCTCAATTGCGGTTGTATTGTCAGCTTTATCAGACATTATTATTGCAGCAGCGTTCATGAACATAGTCGGGATCGAACTATCTCTGGGAACTGTTGCCGCCCTGTTAATGCTAATAGGCTATTCAGTTGACAGTGACATATTACTTACTACAAGAGTACTCAAAAGACGTGGAACTCCACAGGAGAATATTACCAACGCAATGTATACAGGAGTAACCATGACAACCACTACCCTTGCGGCACTGGTTGTAATGTACCTTGTATCAACTTACTCATACCTACTGAGTTCATCGCTTTCACAGATCACCCTTCTTTCAAACATATCAATCGTCCTGATATTCGGACTGGCTGCCGATATGATGAACACCTGGATGCTTAATACATCCATACTCAGATGGCATGTTACAAACGTGGGCACAAGGAGACGTAAAGCATGAAAGACGACGAACAACAAAACCTCTTCAAGGACGTCAGAGTAATTATTTTCATCCTGGCAATACTTGGTTCTATAGTCTTCATACAGCCATGGTATTCCTCTGAAGAAGGATTTACAACCAACCTTAACTACGGACTGGACCTTGAAGGTGGCTCCTGGCTGCAACTGAAACTTCAAGGTGCTGTTGCACAACTTGATGGGGATATTGGTCTTCTGGTAAAGGAAATAGTTAATATTAACATTGCAGAGAATATTGAGATATTGTCCGTCGATGAAGGAACCGATGACATAACGGTAACATTCACATCAGATTCATTACTTACCAATAACCAGATGGACCAGCTTGGCGTGGGCCAGACAACTATCTTCCGAAACAACAATGTGACCGAAGTTATACTCCACACTTCAAAGGAAACACTTATCAGCACATATCTTGTCGATTCACTAAAAGCAGAAGTCCTTCCTACACTTATTTCCAATGGTGTAGAGTACGAGATAAGAACTGCTGTATCACAGGAAGAACTCGAAGAGCTTATGGGAGCAGTCGGTGGTTCTATCCTTACTGACAGCAGTGGTGAGGTACTCTACAAAGAGGGAGTAACAGCAGAAACAACGGAAATGACCAAGGAGATACTTAGCGATAAGCTTAATTCTCTGGGTCTTAAGGACATACCTGTAAAAACAGTCGGTGATGAATATATACTCATTGATTTTGCAGGAATTGATCTTGCAACTGCCAAGAACATTGCTGAAAAACCAGGGAAATTTGAAATTAGGATAATAACCCAGGGCAACGAGTCAGAGCATGCTCTTTATGGTGACAAGATTGAATCGGTCAGCATTGTAGGATATCAGGAAGATGATGGTCAGTGGTACGTTCCATTCACCCTCACAGATGCTGGTGCAATTGCACTTCAGAAAGTTGCCATGGAAACTGGTGCAACAAAAGATCCACTTTCACATAACCTTGTTATGTACCTTGATGAGAATGAAGTTTACAGTGCGCCACTTAGCTACTCAGCAGCTTCCAGACTCGAAAATGCACCGATATACTCATGGCAGGCATCCACCGGCCCTGATGAGGATAGCAAGACAAAAGCTGAAGAATTGCAGATACACCTGCGTGCAGGTGCATTGCCTGTGAATGTAGAACTCATGGGTTCAGGACATGTAGATGCAACCCTTGGCCAGCAGTTCAAGTTACAGGCAGTCATTGCAGGTCTTTTGGCACTGTTCGCTGTTGCCTTTGTGGTTTACAGGAAATACAACAAGCCATCTATACTTGTACCTATGGTAGGAACCTCTATCAGTGAAGTTATAATGATACTTGGTTTTGCAGCAGCCATCGGTTGGCAGCTTGACCTTGCAAGTATTGCAGGTATCATTGCAGCCATAGGAACAGGTATTGATCACCTTGTTATCATCACTGATGAAGTGCTGTACGAAGGCAAGCTTCCACCAAGGAAAGTATATCTTTCAAGGATAACAAAAGCATTCGGAATAATATTTGCAGCAGCAGCAACA
This sequence comes from Methanolobus sp., assembly GCF_016278385.1. Classification (GTDB taxonomy): domain Archaea; phylum Halobacteriota; class Methanosarcinia; order Methanosarcinales; family Methanosarcinaceae; genus Methanolobus. Next base: position 108,801 of record NZ_JADQBY010000008.1, on the reverse strand, counting down.
ACCATTATCGCAATGTCACCTATGGTCATCATGGGATTCGGCACCCTGAAAGGATTTGCAATAACGACTATCGTAGGAGTTCTGATAGGCATAATTATTGCACGACCAGTGTACGGCAAAGTGATACATGAAATACTTGCAGCAAAGGTTGCCGTTGATGCTGAATAAAAGAGAAAGGTGAATACATGAAGGACCTGTGGACTGTAAAATATCGGCCATCGACGTTTGAAAATATTGTCGGCAATGAAGAATCACTGGACATGATAATTAAACTGGCCAGGTCCAACAACCTTCCGCATCTTGTATTCCACGGCCCGGAAAACTCAGGCAAGTCAAGCACGGCTTTTGCACTTGCCTATGAGTTATATGGAGAAGGTTATGAGCGTAATCTGGCATACTTCAATGCATCGGATTTCTTTGAACAGGGAAAAAGTTACCTCGTGCGTGATAAGAGATTTCTGCGCATTCTGGGAACTGATGACCCAAAGAAAATCACTAAAAGTGTAATCAACATCTTCAAAGAAGTCATCAACGAATATGCAAGTATGGCACCCATGGATGCAGATTACAAGATAATATTCATAGATAATGCCGAATCACTCAGTTCTGACTCTCAGAATGCTCTGAGAAGGATAATGGAGAAGTATACGACAACATGCCGTTTCATTCTCTCAACTACCCAGCCTTCAAAACTGATAGCACCTCTAAGGTCAAGGGGACTACAACTATTCTTCACCCATGTTTCAGATGATAAGCTCACAAAGTTCATTTTACAAGTAATCGAAGCCGAAGAACTAACTGTTACCAGCGATGGCATCGATGCACTTGTATACCATGCAAGAGGCAACATTGCAAGAGCATTGAACACACTTCAGATAGCATCCATACAATCCGACATTGATAATATCGGCACACAACAGATATACGATGCAACACTGGAGGAGCAATCAGAGAACGTAGCAAAACTATTTGATTCCATTATTTTGAAGAACATACTCGAAGCCAGGAAGTATATTGATGCACTTATTCTGGAAGAAGGATTATCAGGACAGGAAATACTGCTTCAGCTTCATAAAATGGTAGTTAATTACAATGAACCGGATAATATCATTGCCAGGTGGGTCACAAAAATAGCAGATACAGATTTCTACTTGACTGAAAGTGCAAACGACAGGATACAGCTTGAAGCCCTTGTTGCTGAATTCTGCCAATAGACGCAGATACTGCGATATTTACCACATAAAATGATGGTTTGGATGACTGATAATAACATAAATGATTTTGAAGTAGCCTGCCGGATAATAATGGACATGGTCCTTGAAGGCAAGATAACTGATGAAAAACAACTGAATGAAACTAAGAAAAAGGTTTCAAAAAGGTTTCATCTTTCGACCCTTCCTAAAAATGCAGACATTATAGTATCAGGTAACGATGAAGAGCAGGAAAAGGTCCGTGCCATACTTCAGCGCAAACCTGTCCGCACCATATCTGGAGTAGCTGTGATAGCAGCAATGACATCACCTGCACCATGCCCTCACGGAATATGCACACCATGCCCCGGAGGACCTAACTCAGAATTCCATTCACCACAAAGCTACATGGGAAGGGAACCTTCCACCATGCGGGCCATACAATTTGAATACGACCCCTACAGAATAGTAAAAAACAGGCTGACCCAATTGAAACAGATCGGACATGAAATTAAAAAAGCCGAACTTATCATAATGGGAGGCACTTTTTCCGCAAGGTCCATTGATTATCAGGAATGGTATACAAAACGCTGTCTTGAAGCTATGAATGATTTCTATGGAGATTCCTGGAGACAGCAGGCAAATCCCATTGGAAAAGCAGTTCCATATTACACAATTGAAGACGTTCAGAAGGCAAATGAAACATCGGATGTAAGGAATACCGGCATTACCTTTGAAACACGTCCTGACTGGACAAAACAAATTCACATCGACAAGATGCTGGAGCTTGGAGCAACAAAGGTAGAGATCGGAGTCCAGAGTACTTATGATTTTGTCCTGGAAAGAATGAAACGGGGCCATAGCGTTGCAGACAGCATTGAAGCGAACCGCATACTTAGAGATAGTGCCCTTAAAGTAGGATTCCACATGATGCCAGGACTTCCCGGAACTGACGTAGAAATGGACGAAAGGAATTTCAAAAGACTTTTTGAAAATAAGGAATTCAAACCGGACTACCTGAAAATATATCCAACTCTTGTTACAGAAGGTACTGAATTACATGAGATGTGGAAACAGGGAAAGTACGAGGCTATGGGAGACAGAGAAGCAACACAGCTCCTGTCCACAATCAAATCCTTTATACCAAAATGGGTCAGACTACAGCGTATCCAGAGAGACATACCATCCCCGCAGATACTTGCAGGTGTAAGGAAAAGCAACCTACGCCAACTTGCACATGAACATCTTGAACAACATGGTGGCAAGTGCCGTTGCATAAGATGCCGTGAAGTCGGACATAACATGCTGAAAGGAAATGAACCTGATATAGAAAATATACAACTAACAGTGGAATCCTACGATTGCTGTGGAGGAAAAGAGAATTTTATTGCCTTTGAGGATGTTGAAAATGATATATTGATAGGTTTTCTCAGACTTAGATACCCTTATAGTCCCCATCGTGAGGAACTGCACAACGCAGCTCTTGTCAGAGAACTTCATATATTCGGCTCTACTGTGGCTGTTGGAAAAGATGCAGGAAAGAACGACTGGCAGCACAGAGGTTATGGAAAGGAACTAATATCGTATGCAGAGGAACTTGCATATGATGCAGGATATCGAAAAGTTGCAATAATAAGTGGAATTGGCGTTCGCCAGTACTACCGCAAGGCAGGTTATGAACTGGAAAATGTATATATGACAAAGAACATACAGAAGAACTGAATTAGAAAGTTTTATTAGTAAAGATGGCGGATGATTATATAGCAATAATGTATAATAATGATAGTAATAATGAATATTCTGATGATTAATGCAGGAGACAAAATATTGGATTCAGAGTTGCTTAAAGAAATTGTATATAATTTAAAAGAAATAAATTCTAAACTCGATAGGCTCGTTGTACAGGCAGAATGCAGAGAAGAGCAGGTCAGTGAAAAAATTAGAAATGTAGCTGATTCTCTCGATGTGATTACATTATTATCCCTTCCGGACCATTTGAGAAAAACAGCAACCACTTTATTTGAAATCGGCCCTGCAACAGCAGACGAGATATCAAATGTCACAAATAAAGAAAGAGCAGTAGAAAGTAACTACCTCAATCAGCTTGTCAGGATGAATCACGTTAAAAAGTACAGAGAAGGAAGGAAGGTTTATTTCCGTATTAACCAAAGTTTGAGGAAGAGATAATAATATTGTATTACATAAATGCTTTATTAAGCAAATCAGAACAGTTCCAGAACAATTAAACAAAACCAGATGACAGAAATATGACCCATACATTAGCAATACACTCCTCAAAAGGTGGAACAGGAAAAACCAGCATTGCCATGAACCTGGCAGTTGCTTTTGCAGCTGAAGGAAAAAATACATGCCTGATAGATCTGGACCTGAGAGGACCATCTCTTTGTAGCATGTTCAAGCCAGAAACCCGTTTCTGGATAAATGATTTCATTTCAGGAAGATGCAGCATAAAGGATACTCTGACTGATATTAAAAAAAAGATGGATACGAGTGGTCACCTTTACCTGAGCTTCGCAAATCCTGATATAGGAGAGATCAGAGACCTTGTCAGCAAAGACAGGAACTGGCAGGCTGGTGCACTTAAAGCATTGATGGCCGGGAAAAGAGAACTGGAACAAAATAATATGGATGTAGTCATATTTGATACTAGTCCAGGTGTTGAATATGAATCCATAAATGCAGTGGCGGCATCGGATATGGTAATTATAGTCCATAATGATACAAACGCCTGCACCAATTGTACGGAACAGCTTATAAAAGGCGTTTATTCACTTCTTGATAAAAAATGTGCGGTAATAGACAATATGTACCATGGAAATCATCTTGATCTGATCGAAAGAAAAAGATATGGTGCACCCGTCCTTGCAACGATACCATGTATGTGTGAAATTGCAACCAAGGGAAAGAATGAGATACTTGTACATACAGAACCTGAACACCTATTCTCTAAAAGTATAATCGCAATTAAAGACAAAATTAAAACCATGCAGTAAATTACATTTTTCAGTCATCTTCTTTTATTATTTTTAAGACATCGTTCTGGAGATATTCCTCCAGATCTTTGGATTTCATATCCTCTATGTCTTTTTCAATCGTACCTGAGGAGAGTAGTATATCCTTGAAAATGACTACGAGCACGTATACCAGAAATGCCGGAAAGAATGCCAGTATAGTTCGTTCCACGGGATAAATAAAGACTACAGACCTGTACATATCTGCAGGAAGACCATAGAGCAAGTAATATGTAATACTGCCTGCCATGTGATCGGAGAGAACACCCATAAGAGACGCTATAAACAATGAGGCAAAAACATATGCTTTTGAAGTGACAGACTTTATAAGGATTGTTTTCTCAAAAAATATAAAAATACCCAGCACGAGCAAATGATACCATGGATAATAATATACCGCCCTTCCCACATCAAGCAGATACCATGCAGCAATAAGTGTACTAAATATATACCTAACTGCTTTGTGCTCCCTGTTAACGACAAGACCTGCAACAATTGAACTCAGGGCAATGAACAAGACCGAAAAGACCGAAAAAGAAGTCATTGAAGCATAACTCCCACTTGTGAACTTATGCAACATGAAACCTGTTAGTGAAACAATAGACCCCCAAAAAGGACCAAATAACATTCCATTTAATGCTCCAAAGGATACTGTGGAACTAATCCGAGTTCCACTTACACCTACCACATCCATATAATCAGGCATATATATAGAAAAATAGGTCATTACTATACCAAATAGAAGGTAAACTGCTTTGACATCATTCTTTATCCTTTTTGGCAACACGCTTCTTAAATTGGAGAGGTGCTTATATAAGCGTTTACATTTTAATAAAACTAAGTATCTTGAATAGAGTTGATATATATATCTATTTAAAATAAATCACCCGCAATATAAATGTAATTATGATATATACGCTATATTTTAAATGATACCAAAATAGATACAAAGTGTGGTTGTTGTGAGAAATACACCAAATATTGTATGTTTTTATAAAAATAAACTTTTTTACGGGCAACTTGAAATTTAAAGTATATACTGTAAAATACAAATGTTTTATTTTTTTATTCCTATGAAATAAATAAAAGAATCATAGTAAAAAAGTGCTTAACAGACATAAGAAAGAAACAGTCAATGAATCAATTGCGTGCGTTTTATTCAAAAATAGACATTTATAAAAAAATAACTAATTACACTAATGAACTAATTAATTTGATTGATATAATATTACGTTAGTAACCTTTAAATAAAAGTTTGTATATACACTAATTTTTAGAGAGAAAAAATCTCAAGATAGTCCTCCTAAAAGTTAATAAAAACACACAAATATCAAGGAATGTTAAAACATGAAAATAAGAGTAGTAAGTTCAAAAGAAGAGATCAACACACTTGGCCCAAATGAAGAGATTATACACCTTGCATTCAGACCATCAAACACAGATATCTTTTCCCTTATTATGAAATGCCCTAATGTAAAAGCACTCCACATACCAAGCTCATACAAGAGGACAATCTCAAACTCTGCAAAGATGTACCTTGAGATGCAGGGAATAGAGCTCCTCGAAGGAGATGTATGGGGACACAGAAAGGATATCAATGAATACTCCGAGGTTTCACAGAGTGTTTACGACCGTATTGCACAGTACAAGCAGGACGGACTCTCCGAAGATGAAGTCGAAGACAAGATGATCAGAGAGACAAGACTCAGTCCAGACTTTGTCAAGTTCCTTGTTAAACAGGGATAAAACAGTTACCGGCAATAGCCGGGAACTTTTCCTATTATTCTTTTCTATTCTTTATTCACCGCAGATCAGAACAATGATTTTTCTTGATTGCGGACGATCATCTAGGCCCATCAGAACAATCTGCTGCCAGGCGCCAAGTAGAATCTTTATCAGAAGAAAAGATTCACTTTGCCCTATAAATGAAGCGTGTATATGAGAATAGCCATTGCCACCATGCCATCTTCCATTATGAAAATAAGTAATATCTTCCAGAGCCAGATTTTAAGTGCATCTTTGATGTTCCAAGCAAACCCGATTAAGCTCAATCGCGGTTATCGCTGCGGTTGAACCAAGAACATTTACCAGTACATATATCATCACTAAGACTACGTGAGAAGACCAGCTCACAAACCTGGCGAATAATATCGATTACGTCCGCATTTCCTGAAGTTTAAAGGCTGAAATCACTACTGAAAACAGACATCGATCACTAAACCTCACTGCATTTCATTTAACTTCAGACCAACAACTGAGATCACAACTATGAATGCCACAAGTGCACCGACAAATCCGTATTCCTGTGACATTGAATTCCTCATCTGATGTGCGACAGCAAAAAGAACAATCAACAATACTACAGAACCTACTGAAGATATAATTTCCATATTTTTCTTATTCATCGTTTCTAATTGAGTTAACAGGTACATGAATCTATCGAATATACAGGAAAGAAACTAAAAGCAATACTTAATATAACCTCAAAATAATATAATTCTGAAAACGTGATCAAGCTATGACAGAATTTGAAAGGGTACTCGTCCAGTCATTTAATGCATTCTTCGAACAGAACAACTTTAAGGGAATTGCCTATCGACTTAAGCAGCATAGATTCACTTCCCAGTTTCTGGATGTGCTCGTTGATTCCCTTGATCCTGACTACTACATGGGCATTGAATGCAAGAGCATATCCGTAGATAAAGGTGCAAAAGCAATATATTTTACACAGCACTTCACAACAGATAAGAATGGAGTCCACCAGATAGAAAGAATATCCAGTTTCCTGTTAAGATCAGGGAGAACGGGATTCCTTGCAGTAGAACTCAAAATGGGAGTAGGAAGGGCAAGAGAAGCCTATATGATCCCCTGGACAGAGCTTTGCAGAAAATACAATGAAGAAGGTACTCCAAAAATAACTGTGGAAGAAATACAGGAATACCCGAGAATAGAACGAGAAGGAAATAAGTACCTGATAGACACAAAAGGATGGAAAAGACTCAGGTTGATAGAATAAGAGGTTTTTATAATGTCTGAAACCATGGCCATGATGGCCGAACGTGCAAGAGAATGTGTTGAAGAGATAAGGAAGTATGATGAAATACAACTGGTATCTCACATCGATGCTGATGGGATAACATCCGGTGCCATTATTTCCAAAGCCCTGGAAAGAGTGGGTATTGGATATAACATGATGTTTGTGAAGCAACTCGATGAAACAATTGTAGAGCAACTTGCAGATATAAACCCGGAACTTACGATATTCACCGACCTTGGGAGCGGACAACTGGAGCATATCAGCAATTATGGAGTGCATGCCATTGTCTCAGACCATCACCGACCCCAGGGAGAAACAAAGTTCCACCTGAACCCACATCTTTTCGGAGCAAATGGGTCTTACGAGATCAGTGGCTCAGGAACAACATTTATACTCGCAACCCAGCTTGGAGATAACAGGGATCTTGCTGATCTTGCAATTGTAGGGTGTGTAGGAGATATGCAATACCGAAAGTATGGACAACTTGTGAGTCTTAACAGGATGATACTTGAAGCAAATCCTGAAGTTATACTCCCTAGGAAGGACATTTCACTCTTTGGAAAACAGACAAGACCTGTTTACAAGATGTTGCAGTTCTCATCCGACCCTTTTATCCCAGGACTTACAGGCAATGAAGATGCATGCATTGATTTTCTTGCAAGGGTTGGCCTTCAGTTCTCAAATGACGAAAAATGGAGACGATGGATAGACCTTTCTGAAGAGGAGAAAATGAAAGTCACATCATCACTCCTGCAACATTCCATGCAGAGCGGTATGTCGTCCTACAATATAGGAAGACTGGTTTCTGAAGGATACATACTTCTTTCCGAACAGGAAGGCACGGAAATGAGGGATGCAACAGAATATTCCACACTCCTTAATGCCACCGGCCGATATATGAGAGCAGAAGTTGGCATGCAGGTATGTATGGGAGATCGCGATGAAGCCTACACGCAAGCACAGGACCTGCTGAACACTCATCGCAAAAACCTTGTTGATGGACTGAATTTCGTCAGAGACAATGGGATAACCGAACTTTCATATCTTCAGTACTTTGATGCTGGCAGTGTGATCCCGGAAACCATCGTAGGTATTGTTGCAGGAATGAGTCATTCATCTGCAGGTAATCGTAAATTACCAATCATAGCATTTGCAGACAAGGATGACGGCTACAAAGTATCTGCCAGAGGAACACAGGAACTTGTCAACCGGGGACTCAACCTGGCAGAAGCCATGAGTATCGTATGTCAGGAACTTGGAGGTGCAGGCGGAGGACATGATATTGCAGCGGGTGCTACAGTTCCTTTCGGTAAAAAAGAAGAGTTTATCCAGAAACTGAATACTACTATCGCTGCACAGCTAATGAAAGCATGAAACACATCAAACAAGATCGTTGATGTGAGTCAGTTCTTTAATATCAATAAGTGATGACATTGCATTGGTCCTTATTGGAATACCATGTTCCTGGACTATAGCCATAGGATTGGTACCACCTATGACAACGATACCAAGGTGATCGCGCTCTACCGGTACGTCCAGTATTCTTGTATTCGGCTCACCCACCTCAAGAATTCCATTTATTCCGGCATCCACCATATCAGAAAGAGTACTGTCTATTACATCCCTTGCAACCATAGGTGCTTCACGAAGATTAGCAAGTATCTTACCAGAGCCCGTTTTCAACATACCCATCACGGACGTGAGTTCCTGGGACATCAGAACCTCAAGAGGATCTATGGTAGTACTCTGATATGTTAGAACATTTGTAAAGCGTAAAGGTTCACCATCACGTATTTCTACAAGACCACCAAATCGTGGTTTTACCATCACACCTGCTTTTAGAAGAAGGCCGTCGATAGTGATACTGCATACCGTTGCAAATCCAATTTCATCTCTACCGATCTTCCGCTCACCAATCATATCCCCCTCGCGAAGGATCTTAAGCAGAGGACTGACGGAAAGTCCACTATTTATGGCCATTCTGAAGATCTTGAAAACATCATCATAATCCTTCTTGTCAATAAGTGAGAGATTTACAATTACATCTCCTTCCATTGTTTTAGGATTGAAGGTTGTCCTGAACATCAGGTCCTCTATTTTCGACGATGTAAACTGAATGCGCTGATTTCCTTGCAAAGATATACCTCTAACGTTTTGTAACTGCTAGAAAGTAGTAACGGCTAGACATTTATAGTTTCGCATATAAAAATAACGGAACTAAGAAAATATCATCTTTTTGAATATATCCTGGTGAACCTGGGGGTTCAAAAGGAAATCAAGTTTGCGGAGCTCGCTTACCATCTCATACATGTCCTTTCCGCAGAAGAGACCGTATTCTGGATAATCCATCGGTTTTATAAACCTTATTTCCGGCACTTCCAAATAATCAGGGTTCTTTACAAAACCATCTGTTAGCATGTAGTATGCTCCACCAAAGAGTTTCTTGATAGGCTCATACAGAGATGAAAAATCACGGCATACCCAGTTAGCCATTTTAAGTGGTACTTCCGAAGCATTGATTGTTATATGTCCATAACCCGGTGGAACCAGTGCAAGATCTCCAGCCTTTGCCTCAAACACGATTACATCGATAATTTTGTCACCTTCCGCCTTCTGCAAGAGGTAGATAGCCTCCCCTTCAAGTACCTGATAGAGTTCAGCATATGATACATCCTGACCTGGCACAGGAGGATGATAATGACCCGCTGTCTTTACATACTCATCACCAAGCATTGCAGGAGGAATGATAGTAATATCATATCTGAGCCTGTTTTCGACTATTTTATTGTAGTCGGATCCATTTTTTGAAAGATCACGATACATGTAATAAAGCTCAATATTATCCTGTAAAAGTAGCCATGCCTGATCATGCAGTACTTCGTCCATATCATGAAGCATCCTTATATCAGGAAGGTGGACATTCCCATAAAAATCCAGTTCTTTACCCATTTAATCACACTTTACCATTTGAATAAAATCAAGATAGTAGAGTATATTCACAGCACAGTATTTATTTTTGCCGCAACTTCCTTAATAAGATGATTTTATTTGATCAGATGCTCAAGTATTCTTTTTGCAAGCTTCTGGCTTATACCATCAAGAGCAGAAAGCTCTTCAACTGAAGATGATCTTATTTTCTCGATTGATTCAAAATTCTCAAGCAAAAGACGTTTCCTGAAAGAACCAACACCAGGTATTGAGTCAAGCTCCGAATGTGTGAGACTGGCAGACCTCCTGCGTCTGTGAGAAGTCACTGCAAACCTGTGAGCTTCATCACGTATATGCATCAGGAGCTTTAAAGCAGGAGATGAATGAGGAAGAATAATAACTTCATCCGGGCCCTTTTTAGTCGTAATTATATGCTCGAACCTTTTTGCAAGACCGATAAGCGGTATATCAAGACACAGAGCATCGAGAGAGGATTTTGCAGCACCAACCTGTCCCGGCCCCCCATCTATCAGAATCAGATCAGGCAAATCCTCATTATTTTTGAGCAATCGGGAATAACGTCTGCCTACAACCTCTGCCATCATGGCAAAATCATCGATCCCCTTTACAGTTTTTATATTATGCTGTCTGTACTTGTTATTTTCAGGTCTGCCATTCTCAAAATATACCATGGAACCCACTGCATTGGTACCTGATATATTGGAAATATCAAAGCCTTCAATATGCATAGGAGGAGATTTCAGTGATAATACTTTTTGCAGATCCTCAAGTGCCTCCATAGCTGATTCAGATGGTGACGGTTTTAGCTGTGCCAGCCTTCGGGCCATTTCAGCATTCCTTGCAGCCATCTCGATGAGCTTTTTCTTTTCACCCCGAAGTGGTACATGCACATGCACATCCCTGCCGGAACGCTGGCAAAGCCATCTGACAATGAGTTCATTTTCAGGAAGATCATACTGGACCAGGATCTCCGGTGGAATAGGTGAATCCTGGTAGTACTGTTTTACAAACTGCGCCATGGATTCCTCAATACTTTCCGAAGCTTCGGCCCCCAGAAGTGTGAAGTCAGCCTTGCCAACCATGCTGCCGTGACGCACATAAAAAACCTGGATATAGATTGACTTCTCATCAGCAACTGCAGCCAGTATATCGCGATCATCCGTACCGGAAGTCGCGATCTGCTGCTCTGAAAGATATTTTACAGATTCTATCTGGTCCCTTACTTCTGCAGCAGATTCATAATCCTGTACTTTTGCCATAGATTCCATCTTTTTTTCAAGCTCTTTCAAAAGACCCGAAGTATCACCTTTCAGGAAGCGAACAGCTTCCATTACCCTCCTGCGATATTCCTCCTTATCGAGTCCTTCCCTGCATGGAGCTACACAACGTTTGATATGATAATTAAGACATGGACGAGATTTTCCCGGTTCGATTCTTTTTTTGCACTGTCGGAGCATGTAAACCCTGGAGATTAGATCAAGTGTAGTACGGATAGCCTTTACATTAGTATAAGGACCAAAATAGAGAGCTCCGTCCATGAGTCTCCTGCGGGTAAGAAATATACGCGGGTATGCGGAACTAACTGTTACCTTCACGTAAGGATATCGTTTATCGTCCTTTAAACGGACATTGTAACGCGGCTTGTATTTCTTTATGAGATTTGCTTCAAATACAAGTGCATCTATTTCAGAATCCGTTATAATATACTCTATATCATCAATGTGTTTTACCAGTGTAATTGTCTTGGGAGAGAGATTTTTCTTCGACTGGAAATACTGACGCACCCTTTTGTCCAGAGACTTTGCCTTACCCACATATATGACATCCCCGGAGCTATCTTTCATTAGATACACACCAGGAAGTGCAGGAAGGGTTTTCAGGTCAAATTTCATATCAGATACATTCGGAGAATTTATTTTCGATGAATCTGGGGAGGGTCATGTCAATTATCGTTTTGAGGTTCACTATGTCCTCCCGGTTGTATTTAAGCAAGAGATCAAGTGCATCGTCGTCCCCGCGCTCATACTGGTGCCATAGACGCACCGCGTCAAAGCCACTAATACCAACAGTTTCCTCTGCTCTTGAAATACCCAATTCACATTCTATCTTTTTCAGGCCGCCTGAAAGCGAGATGCGGCGCAGAGGATACATAAGGTCTGCATGCAATTGGTTGAATTCTATTTGAGGGAATTCACGTTTAATGAAGGGAAGATCGAACCTTGCACCGTTAAAAGAAACAAGGAAATCATATTTTGGAAAAACATCGACTATATCATCAAGATCTATACCCTTTACAAATGTTCTGGCATTATTCCCGTCATATATCCCTACAACAGTGATATACGAACTACCTGGAGAAAGACCTGTAGTTTCTATATCAACATAGGCAACTTTGCCTGAGAACTCATTGAAAGCACGCCAATGTTCCGCTTTTGGAAGAGATTTGGCAAAAAATTCAAAATCGTGGGACTCAAGTCTTTCAATGGACTCCCTGATGCCAGTCATAAGCATATCCTTTTTGGAAGGAGATATTAGAATCTCATCCCTTCTATCCATGAACTCATCCCATGTCCTGATACCATTTGACCATATTCTTTTTTCCACGGTTGCGCCAATCCGTGGCATGTGAATGTATGTACTTGTAAGCATAATTTTCCCTAATATTTAGTAATGATTATGGTATTGATAACTATATGGCCTATCTACAAGTGCTAAATAAAATAAGGTTTAATATATAATGTTGGATTTAACCTCTTCACCAATAACACAATATATTATATATAAATCACCTTCAGGAGATAAATATGAAAAAAGTTGCAGTGATAGGAGCAGGTCATGTCGGTGCCACCACAGTCCAGAGGCTTGCAGAACTTAATATTGCAGATGTTGTAATGGTGGATATAGTTGAAGGTCTTCCACAGGGAAAAGCATTGGACTTACTCCATGCAGCACCACTGATGGGATATGATATTAATGTACTCGGGACGAATAATTACGCAGACATCATAGACTCGGATATTGTGGTTGTAACTGCAGGAATCGCACGCAAGCCTGGGATAGACCGGGACGATCTGCTTGCTACAAATATCAAGATCACACTACAAGTGTTTGCGGAAATTGAAAGATATGCACCAGATGCTATAATCATGACTGTGACCAATCCTCTTGACATAATCACATATTCTGCTCTTCGAAGCACGCAGTTTGACAGGAACAAAGTTTTTGGCATGGGCGGACTGCTCGATTCTAGTCGCTTTGCATCATTTATTGCAAGAGAGATTAATTGTTCCGTAAAAGATGTACGTGCAATGGTACTTGGAGGTCATGGCGACTCAATGGTCCCTCTTCCTGATCACTCATCAGTAGCAGGAATTCCTTTAAGCAAACTGATGGACGAAGAATCCATTGAAAGAGTAGTAAACAGGACCATTAATGCAGGTGCGGAAATCGTGGGATATATGAAAAACGGCAGTGCATTCTACGCACCTTCTGCTGCAATTGTGGCAATGATCGAAGCAATACTCAATGACACAAAGAGAATAATCACTGCTTCAGTATTCCTTAACGGCGAGTACGGACTACACGATATATGCCTTGGTGTACCTGTAGTATTTGGAAAAGACGGTGTTGAAAAGATAATCGAGCTTGAACTTAGCAGCCAGGAAATGGAAGCTCTGCAAAGATCTGCTAACAAAGTCAGAGAAGGAATTGCAAAGATTAGCACCTGAAGGAAACTTAAAATACCGGCATTTACATTTGAAAATGCCGGATTACATACAAATATTCATATATAAGTAAAATAAAAGAAGAAAGGGATATCATGCGTGCAGACATAACTTCACTTTTTGGATTAAACATCTATACTGATACAGGAACATACGTAGGAAAAGTTGCTGACCTTGTATTGGACGTTGACGAGAGAGTAGTCAGAGGATTAGCAGTTTCCGACATCAATAAGGATCTTTTTGACGTAACTTCAAGAGGAGTTATAATTCCTTACAGATGGGTTGTTACTTCAGGTGACATTGTACTTATCAGGAATGTAGTGAACAAGTTCAAGAAACTTAAGAAAGAGATAGAAGAAGACTGACCCATGAAGAGGCGAGAGATCTATTCAGATCTGCGTTGTATACCGCCTGTGATCGTGCGCATTGATGGCAGGAATTTTAAAAATGCACTGTCACGCATGGGATTTGAAAAACCTTATGACGAAAAGTTCACATCCGCTATTGTAGAAGCAATAGAAACCTTTTTTACAAAAAGCGGATTGAGTCCTGTTTTTGCATATACTTTCTCCGACGAGATAAGCTTTTTTTTCAGGGATAATGCCTTTGAAAGCAGAATTGAAAAAATTGACTCAATTGTCCCTTCATATATCAGCAGTGCTTTTACGACAGCCCTGAACCCTAGTGAACCGATATCCTTTGATTCCAGGATTATACCTGTGCATGAGGAAGATGTTCGCGAATACCTCATCTGGAGACAGGATGAAGCATGGCGTAACTGCATCAACTCATACGCATATTACACTCTTTTATCTGAAGGTATGGATGAGAAGAAGGCAACTGCTTTCCTTAAAAATAAGAAGTCTTCTGATATGCATGAGCTTCTTTTTGACAGAGGCATTAATATCTCAAAAGTTCCCATGTGGCAAAGACGCGGGATAATGTTCCACAAAAAAGAGAACGATATTGAAGGTTTTAACCCGTACCTCAATGTCAAAACAACAAGTACCAGAACAAAGGTATTTGCTGACCGCTACATCCCTTTGTTTAGTTCAGAAGAGGGAGAAGCATATTTGAAAAAAATCCTTGCATAAGAACTGAGCGAATAACACAAGAAAAAGCATTTAAAGAGGGATGTGTTTATACAAACCACGATTTATAAGGTGAACCTATGGATAAACTTGAGCTTATAAAAAGAAATGTGCAGGAAATAGTAACAGAGGACGAACTGAAGAAGCTTCTGGAAACAAAAGAACACCCTACAGCCTATGTAGGATATGAGCCAAGTGGTAAGATCCATATGGGACACGTCCTTACGGTCAATAAGCTCCTTGACCTTCAGAATGCAGGTTTTAAGATTACGGTGCTTCTTGCAGATGTTCATGCCTACCTCAACAAAAAAGGAACACTTGAAGAGGTCCGCGAGGTTGCAGATTATAATAAAAGATGCTTCATTGCCCTAGGACTTGACGAGGAGAACACTAACTTCGTATATGGCTCAGATTACCAGCTCGGTCAGGAGTACATCCTCAACGTACTCAAGCTAACACGTATCACAACCCTGAACAGGGCAACAAGGAGTATGGATGAGGTAGGAAGGAAGATGGAAGATCCATCCGTCTCACAGATGGTCTACCCCATTATGCAGGCAGTGGACATAGCAATGCTTGGTGTTGATATAGCAGTTGGTGGAATAGACCAGAGAAAAATACACATGCTTGGAAGGGAAGGACTTCCATCACTTGGATTTAAAGCGCCACTATGCATCCATACGCCAATTCTCCTGGGACTTGATGGTGAAAAGATGTCGTCGTCAAATAACAACTTCATATCAGTTGATGACACCGAAGCTGACATCAATAAGAAAATGAAGAAGGCATTCTGTCCTGCAGGAGAAATTAATGATAATCCAGTAATGGAACTGTTCAAGTACCACATATGCCCAAGATACGAGGAAATTGTCTTTGAAAGACCAGATAAATTTGGCGGCAACCTTGTATGTAAGGGATATGAGCAACTTGAAGCGGTTTTTGCATCTGGGGAACTTCACCCAATGGACCTGAAGAATGGGGCTGCAAAGTACATGAACCTTATACTTGATGTTGTAAGGAGTGTAATCTAAGATTTGCCTGCACCCCTATAAGCAGGAATTTATATATTCGGTCCGTAAGAATATACTACTAGAAAAATAACAACGGGGATTAGGATGAAATATACATTTCAGGACTCTACAGAATTACCGTTACAAAGAGATTTTATTCAGGACCTTAATAATTTCATAGAAATGGCAAAGAAGGTCCTTCCTCTTGAAAATTCTGCAATTGAACTTAGCGAGGAAGAATCTGAAGAGATATCTTCCCTGGAAGCAAGATTAGAAGAGATCGATAGCTTCAGCAAGGACATACAGAACTATGTTGACGATCGCTCAAAGGGTGCGGAAGATAAAGAAATACTTGAATGTCGCAACGCTGTTATAGATGCCTGCACCGAAACTGCCAATCGTGGTATTAAGGATATTACTCTGAGACTGGAGCAGATCAAACGCCAGTCTGAAAGTGGTATTTACAAAATCGAGATGGATCTGCTGAATAACCTTAACCCACTTTTTGAATCCAGCATTTATGGTGCAAGAAAAGCATATTACGTTTCTATGAAAGACCTGTCTCTGAAAGGAGAACTCAAAGCATCCTTTGCAGGTATGGAATACACATGCGACCTTGTCTACGCCCATGAGATACTTTCCATCAGGGAAGTTTATGGAGAACTGGCACTACCTACATGGACAAAAGCGGGTATATTCTCCAAAGAGAACAAGGTCAAAATAATAAATGTGTCCGAATACGTAATCACATCCATGAATTATGATGGTAATAAACATATTGATGTCAGTTTTGAGAACAAAAAGGGAGAACAGAAATTCAAGGTTGTTTCTGACAATGATACATATCAGATATATCACAACGACTTTGAGATCACTTCCGATGAAAAACTGCTTGAATCACTAACTGTGGACAACATTACAGGTCTTGTGGAAGATGTCAGGAAATACATGGAAATGTTCATCAAATCCCAGACACTTACACACATTTCGCTTGACGGAAAAGACGCAGTACGTAATAATGAGATATTTGACTGCCTCAAGCTAATCGCTGAGCAATATGGAGATATTGTCAGAGAATCACTTGAGAAGGGATATGTCAAAAACGAAATAACCATCAAAATAGAAGCATCCGATGGAACACGTACTGAGAAATATATCACAAAAGAAGAAGCTTTTGACCAGCTTTCGGAACTTGGGAGTGAGGGACTGGAACTGGCAAGTATACTTGGTGTTGACTGAATGCAGCAAAAACTGCTGCCATTTTTATTTTGTATTTCATATTTGAATTATTAATTTGATTTTTGAAACGAGGGGTATTTATGGAACGCTCTATTGCTCATATTAAAGAAAAACTGGATAAAAAAGAAGCCGTTGTAATGACAGCACAGGAAGTATCCAGACTTGTGGAAAAAGGAGAGAACATAACAACAAAAGATGTTGATGTTGTCACAACTGCAACAAGAGCTATCATGAGCGGAACATATGCAATCCTATCTTTCCCTGTAGATTGCTCTTTAAGTTTTAAGAGAGCATCAACGGTTCTTCTAAATGGAGTACCGGCACATGTTGGACCGTGCCCCAATGAAAGTCTTGGAGTGCTTGACCTTATAGTATTTGGAACAGCGCATTCAACCTATGAACACAGTTACGGAGCAGGACACCTTTTTAGAGAACTGGTTGAGGGAAAAAACATAGATGTTTCCGTTGTCACCGACGAAAATGTATCCTTCAAAAGTCAAGTTAAACTGGATGACATACCTTATGCTAAGCTCTATGCAACCCGCCATACTTTCAAGAACTATGCCGCTTTTGTGAATTGCTCTACAAAACCAATCAGCACTATATTCCATGCTGTACAGTTCAGCCCTGACATGGATGGTGCAACACTTTCCGGATGTGGCGAGATTAACCCTGTTAAAAATGACCCTAAAATGGAGACGATTGGAATAGGGACACGCATGCTTATGAACGGAGCTGAAGGCTTCGTTATTGGACATGGAACGCGCAGTAGCCCGGAAAAGCCAAACCTGACCGGATTTGCAGATATGCACGATATGGATCCGGCCCTCATGGGTGGTTTTAAGACATCTGCCGGACCTGAGTGCATAGCCTCCTGGGCCATTGCCATACCTGTTACAAGTCAATCCGTACTTGATGCAGTGATCAAAACAGACAGTGACATCCCAATGGTTGTCAATGATGTGGATAAAAGAATGATGATAGGTAGCAGCACATATGCTGATGCGTGGAAGGATACAGACGCCTCAGTCAGTTTCAATCCTGATAATTGTATTAATTGTGACACGTGCAAGCCTACAAGAGATTGTCCCATGGGAGCGATATACCGCAATGATGACAGAATGGTACTTGACAGATACATGTGCTTCAATTGCGGCCTTTGCTCAACACTCTGCCCCGGTGAAGTATTCACCGCCGAGCTTGGAGAGCTTCACTTCAAAATAGATGGAAAGCAGTATGATGTACCCATTGTACTGAGACAATCAGACCGAAAAAGAGCTGAAGAACTTGCCGGGAAACTTAAAAAGAAAGTAGAGGATGGAGATTTCAAAATCAACGAGATGGTCGAGAGGATATACCCATAAACCTTTTGAGGATTGTTTCAGGACTCATCTCAATCACCGGAGCATCGGAATTACCAGGCTCGGCTTTTACTACTATTATCCCATTATCTGTGGATTTCAGGGTTCTTCTCAGACCCTCGGGAGTATCGACCACATAGACATTTGAGTTTCCTGCTCCCTTTGCTACGGCCGCAAGATCAGTATTCTTTGAAGTGGCTGTAGGCTGATTGCCGGTTGAACCATAGGCACGGTTGTCAACAATAACCAGGATATAATTATCCGGTTCCTGTGAAGCTATTGTTGCAAGGGTTCCCATATTCATGAGGATAGAACCGTCCCCGTCTATTGCAATAACCTTCTTATCAGGCCTTGATAATGCAAGACCAAGACCTATTGAAGAAGCAAGTCCCATGGAACCAAGCATGTAAAAATTATTAGGTATATCGCACACATAATGTAATTCCTTGCAGGGAATACCGATGTTAGCTATAAGCAATGCACCTGTTTCTTTTACCTTTGCAGCGATTTCGTTGATGGCATCTATACGCTTCATTATTGCTTCCTCCAGAATGGTATGGGTAAAAGTACAGCAACTGGTTTTCTCTTCTCATAAGCTTCATTCCATGCTCTTACGATAAGATCTGCCGGATCGACGCCTTTCTGCGGAAGGAAATATGGAATCTCCATGGTATCCAGCAATTTGGTGGTCAACTCACCCATTGGCACCTGGGCAACTATTGGTTCGCCCTCCACACCCCTGTGACTAATAATCATCAAAAGCGGTATTTTGTAGAGAATATTCAGTGAAGCAAGTGCATTTATCGAATTGCCAAGACCTGAGTTCTGCATGAGCATTGCTGGCTTTTTGCCGCCCATATAGGCCCCTGCACATATTCCCACGCCTTCTTCTTCACGGGTCACTGGCAGATGAATGATATCAGGCGCTTCATCCACCATTGGGATGAGTTCCTTGAGATTAGCGCATGGCACACTGACAATGAAATCTATGCCAGCATCCCTGAGACCTTCAAAAATAGATTCAGAAGGAGTAAGTTCACCTGTTAATGAATTAGTCATGATATCACCATACTTTCAAGTCTATTGCCTCGATGCGAACGTTTCTGCCTTCCACACCCACGACCATGCCGGAGTGGACCTTCTGCATCATGCAGTATTCAGGAATAAACTTCACGGTCTGGCCTACTTTCGGAATCTTACCCTTTGCAACCTTGCCATCAAAAGCAAGTATCATACAGAGACCAATGTCCTTGAATTTGAAATCATCATTCCCGAGCCTGTGTAATGGCCCTACCATGTGAACTGTGTATATTGCACCAGGTGTTTTATCGATGACCTTTGCAAAATGAGTAACAGGACATCCAAGTGGCCTGTAGCGCAGTATATCGCCTACTTCCACTTCAACAGAAGTGTCAAAGGGATGTATATCTTCTCTGCATGAGCATTCATCTTTAAGTGGAGCCAAAGTGAAGTCCGCCTCAAGTCCGTCAATGATACCGATTATTTTTTCATCTCCGGGGACCTCCGCGCCCAGAAGTATCAGTATTTTTTCCACATTATCCTTGAAATTTTCACGGGAAAGAAAAGGGCATTTATGCAAGTCTTCAGCAGTTTTGATATATGATGCAAAGTCCCTGCACTGGCGGAATCCACAACTTCCACAATTATAACCAGGAAGCAGTTTTTCGATCTCGCTCATGGATCATTCTCCCTTGTATTCCATGAAACCATCAAGGTTCCTCAGGACACCCATATGATGTTTCCTCGCAACACGGTTTTCACCAGTGCACAGAGAGCATATTGCAAGAGGAGGGTTATAGCGCAAAAGCATATTGTCTACAACATCCGGACCGGACCTTATCAGTTCTGCTAGCTCGAACGAACCTTTTCCGGCAAGACCGTTTGCTTCTACAATGATGCATCCCGGATTGACCTCAAGGACACGTTCTCTGAATACTTCCCGCTCAGCCTGTGATACAAGGTCACCTTTTGTCGTGACGACTATATCGGCGGTTGTAAGCAGAGGACCTACCTTGAGTGGCGTGTTAGGACCTGTTGTGACATCTATGACGCAAACTGCAAGACACTCATCCGGGTAAGGGGCACAGCGCAAGCAAAGTCCGGCAGTCTCGCTAAGCAGGACATCAGCACCTTCTGCAGTTGCCCATTTAAGCATTTCTTCAGTGTTATAAATAGTAAAATGGTCTGGACACATATCCTTGGCAAGACCAACATGCACAGGTATGCCCAGTTTCTTGAAACGCTGGTCGTCGTCTGTCCAGAGACAATCAACCTTGACAACCGCAGGTCTTTTTTCATGCCTCATCAGAGCTTTAATGGTATGCAAGAGAACAGAAGTCTTTCCTGAACCGGGCGTTCCAGCAATTACAACAAGCTTCATGCAACTTCTCCCACGATGTCACCACGCCTTATAGTCTCCCGGAGCGACATGAGCCAGTTATCTACCTCACTTATCTTACAGCAGACATCCTGTTCCTGCTCACTTGTTGTGATAATGTCTACCATGCCTCCGTTTCTAATAACTATCCTGCGGGAGGACATCAATGCAAGAACCGGGTCATGTGTGACCACAACAACAATCTTTCCCTCGCCTGCAAGCAATTGGAGAGCCTCCTGCTTCTTGATACCTGCATTCTCCACCTCATCGATGAGCACCACAGGAGAGTCACTGATTACTGCAATATCCGCGGTCATAAGTGACCTGGACTGACCACCACTAAGAGATGTCAGGTGGTGATGCGGTGCAATTGGCTCTCCAGTAAGGCCATTTGCAAGCTCGATAACCCTTGAAACAAGACCTTCGTCCTTACCTCTGCTACGTGCGTGCATCTGCAGAAATTCCTCAACTGTCATGTCAGCAAGGAAATGCATGTTCTGTGAAAGCTGGGCAACAAGTTTCTTACGCGGGTCCGCACGGACACTTGCATCCGGTTTTTCGCCATTGATAAGAAGTAATCTGCCAGTAGGCGTATCACCCTGCGCAAGCTGCTCGATATCATCGATAAGTGTGCTCTTTCCGGAACCTGTTGGACCTACAATGCCAACTATTTCGCCACGGGAGATATCAACTGATCTTATAGGCTCGTTGACACCATCTTTGTCAACACCGCCCAGTATAGTAAGAGTTATTATTTCAGCCATAATTATACACCAAATCCTTCGGTTACCTTTTTTACCACCATGTTCTCTGCATCCTCGTCCTTTGCCGACACTGCAAGAGATACAGGTAGTTGTTTTAATTCATAATCCTTAATCAATCGTTTTTGTCCGCCGCCGGTGATATTGAGAACTATCTTTTCACCGGGCTTCACATTGCCGGCTTTCACAGCCTGCACAAGTGTGGCAACTGCGACTGCTGCAGCAGGATTTATGTCTATACCTTCTGATTTCTCAAAGAGATCCTGGGCATAGGAAGCTTCTTCGTTACTTACAGCATAGATGTCTCCACCGCTTGCCTCAAGAGCATTCTTTACGCCACCCTTTACAGCGAAAGGTGGTTTCCTGTTGAAGAGAACATCATCATACATTTCATCGGGACATGCGGCATCAATTGCATCAGTGCCTTTCCAGAGGGAATAAAGTGGTGCACATGGGAGACTCTGCCCAAGATGGAGTTTTGGCAAGGTATTTCCGAATCGTCCATCCTCAACTAATCTCATGGATGCTTCCCACGCCGAGATGCCGCCGGTACCACTTCCAACTGCCTGGAAATAATGAGCAGGCAGCTCATTGGAAGTCAACACCGCATCAAGCATCACTGTGCCCATACCATCGCGCCTGGCAACGTTTTTAGCACCGCCTTCATTTACAAAACCTTCTCTTGATGCTATCTTGCCTGCAAGGGCTATGGCATCGAAATAGTCACCTTCCACCGTTACAAGGCAAACTGAATGATTATCATCATGTATTGTCCACAGTCTGTGGACACTTTCTTTTGGAACTACAAGAAGAAGTGGCTGGCCTGTTATACTGCAAACATGAGCAAATGCCCTGGCAGTATTACCGGCGGATGCAACAACCATTATTCTTTTTTCTTCCTGTTCCATGAGTCTCTGCATGGTTGGGAATGACTCGAGATCTTTGAAGGTACATGTCATAAGATAAGCATCCCTCTCCGGCCAGTAACCATTAAAAGCAATCCACAGGTCATCAAGACCCAGAGCAGAAGCAAGTTTTTCACTTTTGTAAGTAATGGTCCGCCCGGAACCTTCTTCGATGATACCTTCAACAGGAAGCCAGTTATAGTACCGCCAGAGACCTGGCATATCCGTTGGCATCAACTGTTTTGCTGTGTAATAAGCACGAAGAAGAGAATCGTCACCCTTTTTACAGCTCAGTGAATAGGGATTGTGAACTTCACCACACAACAGGCATTTCACATCATATTTTTTCATATAGCAAATGTGGAAAGAGCGATTATAAACGTTACCCTTTTGAGCCCACTATTAACCATATCCGGCTATAATAATAGTTTAAATTGCACAAAACGGACATAATATAACCCGTTCGTTATAAAATGCCAGAAAAATTAGTTTTTATTTTCCAGTATTTCATGATATATCTCTTTACCTGCAAAATTTCCCATCATGTAAAAGTTACGGACCTCGTGCCCCAATCCATCTATTATGTGGTTAATGGAATTAAAACTTCCAGACAACTTAGCTGCCTGCCCTTCGGTGATAGATACACCTTTTTCATGTTCAAAATAATCCTTAAGAATACCATCGATAACACCCTTGAAGTGCCAGTCCTGGACCGAGGATGGGGTTATAGCAATGGAGATCTTGTATAGTTTCAGAATGTCCCCCTGCCTTCCAAGTCCCACAAGCGCTATCAATTTGCCGGAAAGTGACTCAAGGGAACTAGGTGTGCTTTCAAGCAGACCATCGTAGATGGAGAGTGCATTCTCGAACTCTTTGAGCTTGTTCAGAAGCATTCCATGGTGGTTCCTCACCTGTACATCCTCCGGGAATTTCTCACCGGCCTCGGTCAGATAGGAAAGAGCCTCCTCGTTCAGTTCAACCATCTCAAACACCATTGAGGTCTGCAAGAGTCTTTCCTTTTCATCCTCTATCTGCATAATGAAAGCTTCTGCAAAGCCAATGCCACGTTCCGTCTGTTCAAGTCCACGATACGTGGCAATTATCTGGAGAAGATATTCCATACTTGGGGTTTCGCGGAAACTCTCTTTCAGATTATGCAGGTTCTCTATAAGAGCATCCTTCATGTCAGATCCTGTTTTCTCTTCCATAGTAGTATATTGGGAGCATTGGTTTTAAAATCTTACGAATTATCGCTCATATTCCTTGACTCAAGGATATTGTAAAGATAATCCTGCAACGATGCGTGGTCTTCCAGTACGATATCTGCTTCGGATAACCTGTCCGGGGAAACATATGTCGGCACGCCCACGCAGTAAAGACCAGCTCTTTTTGCAGACTCAACACCCATTGGGGCATTCTCCACCACAATGCATTCATCTTTTGCAATCCCCAGCATTTCAACGGCTTTAAGGTAAGGTTCAGGATATGGTTTCCCATAACTCACGTCTTCACCTGAAACTACAACATCAAAGATTCCAGGGAAGAACTGGTTCATAAAAGATTCAACTGTAGCTCGTTCGGAACCTGTAACGACCGCCAGCCTGAAATTATTCTTAAGTACACTGAGACAATCTGCCATTCCATCAAATGCTTTCACATCGGCAATGCTATAAAATATCTCAATTTTCCTTTGCATGACCTTTTCATACATTTCCGGCTCAAAATCTCTACCTGCCCTTTTAAAAAGCCACTCTAGACCAAGTCTGTGGTTAGCACCTTCTATTTCATAGATATCAGCAGGTGCAACCTTGACACCAACTTCACTGGAAACCTGTATCCATGCCTGTGCATGATACATCATAGAATCTACAAGTACTCCATCCATGTCAAAAATAAGAGAACTGAGCATGGATGGTAATTGCACTCATACACGATAAATCTTGTGTGACAAAGTCAAATGCCACGCAAAATATATCGGGAACTACTCCTTTACACCAGTAATGTAAGGATGTGATGCCATGGATTCATTACTTACAGCAGTGCTTGTTGTGGTATCGTTGTACCATCTATCAGGCAAACTATAATCCAGAGTCTCACTATATTCGGAAGGAACAAAGAAACGTGTACCTCGATCGTTAAGAGAATCTGCAAAGCCTGGATCTATGGAGTCAAGTCTTTCTTTTGTTGTTTCACCTGTTGAGAATTCACCTATTTTATACAGTGCGAATTGCTTATTGTAAAGGACAGAAGGTGAATCAGGATCGATTATCAGGGCATTGTCATAACATTCAACAGCACCTTCAATATCACCCATGATATTGAGAATGAAACCTTTGTTATACCAGGCTGTTATGCAGTATGGATCAAGCTCCAGTGCCTTATCATAATAAAAAAGAGCACCCCTATAACTGCTTCTTATGTACGCCATCGTTCCCAAATGATACCAGGCTGCAACATTTGTAGGATCTTTAGCTGCTGCCATTGCAAACATATCTGATGCACCTGCAAGGTCACCTTTAAGATAATATGAGAAAGCTTTTCTGTTCATGACCATGACATTCTCCGGCTCCAATTCCAGAATCCGGTCATAGATTACAAATGCTTCTGTATAATTTCCGATTCTCTCATAAACGGAAGCTTTTTCAAAAAGCACACTGGAATCTGCCGGGTTAATAGCCAGTATTTTATCATAGATATCAATGGCTTCTTCATATCTACCAAGCCCTTCTACAGCCCTGCTTTGCGATTTAAGAGCTGTGATATTTGTAGGGTCGTATAGGAGCACACTGTCAAAAGCTTCTTTTGCTTTTTCATATTCTCCAAGCTGGTATGCAGCATTTCCCACCCTGCACCAGATATCTATATCCCGGTCATTCTGTTGTAACAATATATCATATAATTTAATGGATTCAGCATACATACCAAGGTTGTCATAGGCTAGTGCCTTATAATAAAGAGCATCAGGATTGGAATTTTCATTCTCCATAACCTTTTCAAAAGATTCAACTGCCAGTTGGTTTTCTCCGCTATTGTAATGTGAAAGAGCTTTTTCGTACCATACCATAGAATTATCGGGATCAAGCAATACCGCCCGCTCATGACAGTAAATGGCTTCGGAATGTTTACCCAGAATATCATAAGATGATGCCATTCCACTCCAGGCTTCGGCAGATTGCGGATTGAGAAGTATAGCGGCATTATAAGTCTCTATAGCAATATCAGACATCGACATGCTTTCGTAACAAGATGCCTTGGAAATCCAAACCTTATCATAAGTGATGATATTACCAAGTATTTCTTCATTTTTAGGGCCATTACCATTACCGTATAAAATGTTATCTGAATCGTACAGGATAAGCACATCTGAACTGAAAATTTCGGAATTCAGTACCCCAAATGATGTGGTAGTATCATAAGAATACGAAACTGAACTATTACTGCTTTCGAGGAAAGCCTTATTTGCATTTAACTGGAACCGGGCAAATGAATTAGATGGATCCAATTGGATAACCTGTTCATAACACTCGATTGCATCCTCATGAATGCCAAGTTCATTCAGAGCATAACCTTTTCCCAGCCATGCATCTATGGATTCGGGTTGAAGCTCAAGTACTTTAGAATAAACTTCCGCAGAGTCAACATACTTTTCGAGATTATCCAGGTCTTGCCCCCTGTTATAGAGTGCAGCTGTGAAATTAGGTTCAAGTTTTACGGCCTTAGAGTATGCTTTTTGTGCATCGTTGTAATCAGCAACACGATCATAAGCAAGACCAAGATCGTAGTAGAGCCTTGCACATGAACCATCCGTTTTCACCGCTTTCTCGTATGATTTAATAGCTTCGTCATACATTTCAAGATTCTCATATGCACTGGCTTTTTTATACCAGATCATAGGAAAATCCGGCTCGATGTCGGCTGCACTATCAAATGCCTCAATCGCACCCTCGTAATTGCCCATTTTATAAAAAGAGAGACCTTTGTTGAACCACAACAAAGCAGAATCAGACTGAAATTCAGGAATATCATCATAGCAATCAGAAACTTCGAAAGGCACACCAAACAGACTTGCCCCTAAGCTGGAAGAATCCACACCTTTATTATCAAGCTGTAAAGCTATATCATAAGCTTCTATAGCCTCTGTATACATACCAAGGGTATCCAGCATATCACCCTTATGTGTCCATACCTCTGCATTTTCCGGTTCATAGATCAGAACCTGATTAAAAGCATTCAATGCGGAGTTATAATTACCAAGTTCCACAAAACCTATTCCCATTTGATACCAGGCATCAACTGCATAGGGATTGACCTTGACAAGAGCATCATATTGTTGCACAGCAAGTTCAAGCTGACCCATTAGCTCAAGATCATGTGCTTTATTGTAGTATGCATTGATATATTCAGGATTAAATTCTATAGCTTTCTCATATGAATGGATAGCTTTTTCATAATCACCTAAACTATCATAATTCAGACCTTTCCCATACCAGTAATCAGCATTATCAGGTTCTATCTGTAACGCCTCATCATAAACGCTTATTGAATCATTGTATTTTCCAAGCTCATACAAACTGGCTGCACGTTTTGAAATACCAGCATTGTTGCTTTTTACAAGGTTTATAATCAAATCATATTGTTCAAGGGATGCATCGTACTTTCCAAGCGATTTTAGTGAGAATGCTTTCTGGTACCATACACCTGGAATTCTGGAATCATAGTCCACATCAATTAATTTGTGCTCCTGTGATGAAGCCATCGGGGAAAAAGTACCAATGTCAAAGACATCTTCATAATCAGAAATACTTTCATTTGATAAAAGATGAAGAGACTCATTGTAATAATTCAGGGCTTCTTCATGATAACCCTGCCCTGAAAGGGCAAGCCCTTTCTTAAAATGAGCTGCAGGAGAATTAGGATAGCGGATTAGTATCTGGTCATATACTTTTGATGCTGCGCTATAATTCCCCATCAGAATAAGCGTTGAACCTTTATTGTCCAGTGCCTGTATATAGGAAGGGTCTGCTTCCAAGGATTTATCAAAATAAACCAGAGCTTCATCATATGTGCCATTTCTGGCAAGGGAAAAAGCAATTGAATTCAAACCTTCAGCTTCCTGACCTAAGCTATGAGCTATGGGACAGGAATAAAATACTGCCAGCAGGAGTATTACAAAGAATATAGGGTTTTTATGAACCATAATATTACCTGAAATAAAAATATTGAATGATGATAATTGTGGTTAATCTTAATAGCAGTTTTTAGTATTTACATATATCTAATGCAAAAAATAAAAAAATCATTTTCGAAATATAAAGATAAGTAAATAATGGAGGGTGTTGTTGTCAGGTTACAAAACATTAAAAGCAAAGGGATATGCACAGAAGGATATAAAAAATTCAACCTTTATCGCCTACGCAATCCCTGTAAAAGATGAAGAAGAAGCTAAAAATGTAATAACCGATGTAAAAAGAAACCATAGTGATGCAAATCATAATGTTTCTGCATATCTTATAAATTCAAATAATGTTCTTGCAATGAAATATGACGATGACGGGGAACCTGCCGGAAGTTCAGGAAAGCCAGTATTCAAAGTACTGGAGATGAAAGAACTCAGCAATGTAGCGGTAGTTGTAAACAGGTATTTTGGAGGAATTAAACTTGGTTTTGGAGGACTTACCAGAGCATACAGAGAAACTGCAATTGAAGCCATAGAGAATGTGGAAATTATCGAGGTTTGCAAAAGGATACGTTTACATATAAAATCAAATTATTCGGACATTGATGTTGTATCCAGATTGGTGGCAGACTACGGCAGCATTCTGGAAACAAGTTACTCTGATGTTGCAGACTTTGTTGTGGAAGTCGATTCTGAACTTAAAGATATTTTTATAGAAAAGATTATCAACGTAACCAGTAACAGGGTTACTATTAAATAAGATACTCCCACCTAAAAGCGGAGCTAGTACAAACGTTCTATTATATTTTTTGTGAAAAAATAAATAGTATAACCTATGTTGTTAATTACCATCATCATAAAACCGAGAGCATTATGTCCAAAAGAGCAAGAGATATAGCATTCAGGCACTTCAACAAAGGAGTAAGCCTCATTGAGAAAGGACTGCATGAAGATGCACTTGAGACACTGCAACGAGCTGAAGAACAGGCAAATGAAGCAGACTCACCTCAGATACAGATCGCAGTATTGCAGACATATGCAGACCTGTTATTTGCGCATGATAAAAAAGAGGAAGCACTTAATAGATACCTTGCGGCATCTGATATCCTTGAAAAGAACCCGAACTATATGTCTCTTGAACAAAAAGCAAATATGTTCAGTAATATGGCACTGGCGCTGGAGAATGCAGGAAAGAAAGAAGAGGCCAGGGAAAAATACAAGATATCTGCTCAAAACTACAGGGAACTAATCAAAGAGGAAACTTCAAGCGCATCACATATCTCGAACGCTGTATCAACACTAAACAACATGGGTGCGCTGCTTGCAGAAATAGGAAGGAATGGAGAAGCTCTGGATACGCTGGAAGAAGCTTTTAATCTCCATGCAAGAGCAACTGGAAGTAACGAAGAAACCGAATACCAGCAAAAAAGAGCCACGATACTTGAAAACCTTCTGAATATTCCTCTGGATGATACATCCGGGATTGAAGAAGAAAGATATATGGAATTACTGGAACAGTATGCAGAAATAAATGCTAATAACAAGGGGTCGCTTAAAATGTCTACAGCCTTGCGAAATATTGCCCACATGCGTGAAAAAGAAGGAAATACTGATGCTGCATTCATGAAACTTGAAGAAGCACTGGAAATCGTTTCAAAGCAGTTTGATGACAAGCCTGATGATCCTGAAAACAAAAAAATGCTTATCGACATTCTCAGGGATATGAACAGGCTCCTGGAAAATGTGGAGCAGTCTGAGAAGTTGTTGGAAATGTACGGAGTGATACTTCAAATGTCCAGAAAGCTGCTGGTATCTATGCCAGACAATACGTCTTATCAGCTGAATGTGGCTTTCGCTCTTAATATAATAGGAAACCTGCTAAAGGACACAGGCAAAGTTAATGAAGCAATACCAAAGATGGAAGAATCCGTGGGTATTGCAGTTCAGGTTCTTGAAAAGGAAAAAGAAGACAGTTCTTCCCTGCAGGTAGCCATATCCTTTATAGAAGATATGCTGGCACTTATCGGTGTAGTAGAAGACAGCAGTACAAAACTTGAACTATACAGTAGACTTGGACATGAAATAAAGGAAATTGGTGAGGAAAACCTTGAGATTGGACTGATAAATGCAGGAATATGCAACAAAACAGGCAGGATACTTGCTGAAAAAAGAGAATATTCAGAAGCCCTTGTATATTTCAAAAAGGCACTCCATACCTATGAAACAGTCAGACATGCAACCGGGGAAAGGTCCAAAATGAATGATGTTCTGGAAAGTATGGCACATATGCAGAGCAATCTTGGACATATCGATGAGGCATTGAAGATTTATATGCAGATTGTAAAAGCAGGGTCTCTTAATAGGAAATACGCTGAAAGTATTGATGAGATACTAATTGATAAAGAAAAAATTGCAGATAATACAGGAAATGTGGATGTCCTGAAAAAAGAGTACGAGAAGATAATTGAGTCCAGAACCGAGCTTCTTGGACTGATGCCTGACGAACAGGGAAAAAACACCTACAGAATAAAGGTGCTCCAGGAAAAGATAGCAGATATAATGGTCGCAATGGGACAGAACAGAGAAGCACTTCAGGCATATGAGCAACTTCAGGAAACAGATAACACAAACACATACCTGCCTAAAATAGTAAAGCTGCTTGAAAAAATTAAGATATCTGCTGGCGGGCAGCAATCTGCAAAGAAACTTGAAGTATTGGAATTTCTGCTTTCAAGATACAACAAACTTATGGAAACAATGGTTAACAATGCTTTGATTGCCGGAAACAGAGCATCGATCATCGAAAATATTGCCCAGATGCTCTCTGAAAAAGGAGAGACGGAAGAGGCAGGTAACATGTATACCTATGCACTTGATGCATATGCCGACCTTTCAGAACTCGAACCGGAGAGCGTTTACCCTCTTGAAAGAACTGCAGCGATACATACAAGGATAGCAGAACTTGCAGCAAGTGTCAGTGACGGCGATGAGGCAAAAACCAGATATGAGACATCGCTTGAAACTTACAGGGTATTAATAGATTCAAATCCTTCCAGTATGGAATACCAGCTGGATTATGCCGGTGTCCTGGATGGAATGGGAGCTCTTTTCCTTAATATGAAGATGCATGCAGAAGCAAAGAAGAGTTATGAGAATGCCCTGAAATCATACGGGGAAATAATGGAAGCAGAGCCAGAGAATAAGTCATACCGTGCCAATGTCACCATAACACTTGAGAATCTGGGATATGTGTTGGAACTCATGGGAAGGAAAGAAGACGCTATATGGATGTATGAAAATGCCAGAAAAATAGAAAATGGCGTTGAATAGAGGGAAGCGACAATAACCCCGCATTCCGTTTAAATCGGAATGCAATCCTTTTTTGCTCATACTCCACTGGAACGATTTAATGGATGGAATGTGGACTTATGTGTGCATACGTTTTTTTAGGTACTGAGGGGGAAGTACCTGTAGTCCACATTCCTGTGCAATCCAATTCCGTTTTAGGCGGGTAAATAATGTCCATATCGTACCATTTGGGACATTTAGCCACACGCGTCTTATGTGACAACTCCTACTAATAATACATACTATATAAATATATCTACACTTCGATATCTAATCACCATAATAATTATGATGTACTTTTTACATAGTACTATGCACAATGCACAGGAAAAAATAGAAATCATATTGGATCAGCTATAATAGAGATGGGAACAAACAGAATAACGACTATAGGTCGACCTTTTGATTACGGATATTTAACAAACTGGTTGATGGCCATCATTTCATTTCTCACTTTTGTTTCAACAACTATTGTCAGTACAATCCATGGTGAAACTTTTTCTAAAAGCCTTCTTACAGGAGTTGGAACAGGTTTGTTTATATTCCTGCTATGGGCTATTTCAAGAGAACTTGACCCGGACAATGACTGGAGTGCTTTTGTACCTGTGAGTCTGTCACTTTTAATACTCACCTTTTCAGAAAGGCCAATGATACTTGTATTTTTATGGCTCCTGCTGATCCTGAGAGTGGTGAACCATTCGACCGGAATGCCTGCAGGAATAATGGATTCTTTGTTCATTGTATTGCTTGGACTGACAATGACTTACTACATCTCATGGATATACGGAGTGATTACAGCTACAGGATTTGTAATCGACAGCCAGCTAAAATATCCGGCAAAATATCATATTCCTGCAGGAATTCTGATGTTATTTGCTTCTGCTATAATTTGTATTGAAAATGGAGGGATGGTATTCATAAGAACATTGGAAAATCTTTACCCTGCTATATTAGGATCGATCTTGTTTATTCCAGTGATAGTAAACAAGAAGAAATTAGTTAGTGTTGGAGACCGAACAGGCAAATCTCTTGACACTGTAAGAATCAGAGCTGCAAAACTGATGGCAATACTCGCCTTCATTATAATTGCAGCAATTCAAGGGGAAATGAATGTCTTAATCACCTCTTTCATGTTTTGCATTTTTGCAGGAATCGGAACATATCGCATAATAGTCATTATTGTAGCAAAGGCCAAAACATTAAACAGGAATCGCGGATAAAATTATTATAAGATAGCAGGCAAGATTATTATGTGAGTGGAAAAAACTATATTAGAATTCTTTTATTTTCTGTTATTATCCTGATACTTTCCTACATCAATTACTTCACAGACTATGCTGTAAACAATGAAAGCCTGCTTGTAAAACTCATACAGGCATCATTGATAATTCTGCTTGCGTATTTGCTGGATGTTCTGGTTGGAAATATCATCCTGGAGAAAGTCAGAGATACCAGAGACAGGTATACCCTTAGAAAAGTATCCTCAATCTTCATCACCTTGCTGGCCCTGGGATTGTTAGTGATAGTATTTTTCAAGGAAACAACCACTCTTATAATTGCATATGGCATCTTCAGTGCAGGGATAGTTATCACTCTGCAGGACGTTTTTCGTAACTTTGCAGGCGGTATTATTATCCTCTTTTCAAAATCCTTTAGGGCAGGAGACAGAATACAGGTAGAAAACTGCTATGGAGATGTGCTTGATATTGCATATTTTCACACAACCCTGATGGAGATCAGAGAATGGGTTGACGGAGACCAGTACTCTGGCAGGGTACTCAACATTCCGAACAGTTTTGTCCTGAACAATACAATAAAGAACTACACAAGGGACTTCTCATTCATATGGGACGAAGTGACCATCATGCTGACTCCTGAAAGTAACTGGGAAAAGGCAAAAATAACTGCGCTTGAAACCACCAATGAACTCATAAAAGATTACGTGGAGCATTCGAAAAGAGAACTTGTAAACATGGAACAAAAATACCTGTTGACATCCTATGATGTTGATACAAAGGTGTTTATGCAAATCGAGGGTGACAGAATAGAGATGCATCTTCGTTACGTGGTTGATCCTAAAAAGCGAAGATACGTCAATGATATGATCGTCCGGAATCTTCTTGAGGGCTTTGCCGGTGAATCGGATATCTTTATAGGAAGTATCTCAGGTATTGAAGTTACAAAAATGCCGGAAATTGAAATCACACCATCTTCCGGCAGCTGACCAAAACAGACAGGAAGTTTCCTATTTTAACGTACCACTATCTTTCAGGAATTGAAGCCACCTACGTGCTTCAGCCGTGCGTTCCCTGGAAAATGTATCACGAAACTCCTGTTCCTTCTCTTTTGCAGTTCCGTCCTCAATCTCCCTGAGGTCCATTATTGCCCTGAGAAGTCCGGCAGTCTCGTTAAAGAGATCCTTTGCTTCCTTTCGTGTGAGTTTCTTTGTTGATAACTCCAGCTCATCTTCTTTTTCTTTTTCCCGGATATATGAGAGATACATATTAATATGCTTGATATCATCAGCTGATAGCGTATCTTTGTTTATGAGATCCCATACCATGTCATGCAGCTTACATTTTCTTCCTTTGATCTCAACTGAATATGGAACTTCCTCGCCTACCCAAAAAAGACGGGCATGCAACGCTGAAAGAAGCTGTTTTCGCTCCCATTCAGAGATTATATTGTCTTTAGCTGATTCTGACATCTGCAATTACTTCCTGTGATGAAATACTAATTTAGAGTATACGTTCTAATACCATATATTTAGATATTAGCTAGTATCGATTCAAACATCTTTAAATAAAAATAAACTTACTTAATAAGTATAGGAGATTTAAAATGACATCACAAAAATCATTCACTGAAGCAGAGGTAAAATCAGTTGGAGAAAAATTAGGGATAAGCTGGGACAAATTCGATGTGGACCAATTCAGAAGAGGAATGGACGTTGAACTTGAACACGGTTCAAGAGACCCTGTAACCAATGTAACTAACGACGACCCATTGATGACAGGAAAAATCGCACTTGCACATTTGAATGAATTCCCCGATTATTACGACAGACTGGAAAAAATGGAAAATGAAGCTGAAGAATACTGGGAAAAGACTGATTAACATACTATTGCACAAAGAAAGCTGAAAATAAGAACCAGACCACATATACCATGGAAGAACAGAACGACTACGAGGAAATAGTCAACCAGCGAAACCATTCCTGGCTTAAAGTATTCTCAGGCGGATTACTCCTGTATATATTTGGAGTATTTGCACTTGCAGTAACCCGCAATAGCAACATCTTTCCAACGGTTGTTATGCTCGGCAACTTTCTGGTTCCAATCACATATGTGGCATTTTTTTACCAGAGAAGACATTTGAGCAAACTCGACCTGCCAACAACCGCCTGGGCTTTTTTCTATGGAGGAATGCTAGGAGTTCTGGCCGCGGCCACCCTGGAACCAATATTCCTGTCACAGCATAAATTATACTTTTCTTTTGAAGTCGGACTGATAGAAGAGTTTGCCAAGATACTTGGCGTTCTAATAATCGCAAAACGCTGTTTTCATGATTCTGAAATGGATGGACTTATACTTGGTGCAGCTTCAGGTATGGGGTTTGCTGCACTTGAAAGTACAGGTTACGCATTTTCAGCATTCCTGGCAAGTGGAGGCAGCCTGTCACAGACAGTTTTGATAACCCTCGTAAGAGGAGTTATCGCACCCATAGGACATGGTACATGGACAGCCATCCTTGTGAGCGTCATGTTCAGGGAAAGCGGGCCACGTGCATTCCACATAAACTACAAAGTAATTGGAGCATATCTGACGGTAGCTGCCCTCCATGGACTCTGGAATGGCCTGCCCGAAGTATTAGCCATATTCCCTCAGACGATGGTAAATGTATTCATGGGACAGGTGTTTGTAGCTGTTGTTGGCACTTTCCTTCTCTGGAGAAGATACAACGAAGCTAAGAAACTTCAGATAGAAAGACTGAGACAAGGAATACCTCAAGCAACATGCTGGAAATGACTTTTACTCTATATTCAAATAGATGTATTGAAATCTATTTTAAAAATAAGAGTTGTTTTATATAACTATATTCTGTTTATACCTGGATTTGTCTGCCAGATAATAAAATGAATTTTAGTGGTTGTTAATGGACATGAACACGGAAAATGAGACCGAATAGGATATTGATGTTTCGATACTAACTAACAGGTTCATTTTAAAAGAACTGTTGAAAGTACTGGGAATTGCAACATTTATCGCAGTTTCCATCTTACTGCTAATAACTCTTCCTTCTATTCTCACGGGTGACTTTCATTCCAACAACATCAACGCGCAAGATATGAAATATGCCTCGATTATGATAGGATTGACGTTCCTGCTCACAGTATTGTTCATCTTCGTATATTATGGAAACAAGTACATGCTGTCCTATAGTATGGACAGTAAAGGTGTCAGGACCACCAACCGCACAGAACAACGAGGCAAAAACAGCAAATTGAATTTCCTGTTAGTAATAATCGGACTTCTCACGAAAAATCCCACGGCGGCGGGGACAGGTTTTCTTGCCAATTCTCACCAGGATCAGGATATTAAATGGAAAAATGTCAGAAAGGCTACATTTTATCCTGGAAACAGCACAATTACGCTTTCATCCGGATGCGGGGAAAAGAGTATCGTGTTCTGTACAAAGGATAACTACGGCGAAGTCTCCAGGATTATAAGATCGATGTGTAGTGCTTCCTGCCAGATAAGAGTAAAATAAATGAAAATAAAGAAAGAGAACAGAAGAACTAAGTCTCATCATCTGTGTTTTCTGTTTCTGCATTTATTTGTTCTATTTCTTCAACTTCTTTCCATGCATCATGGATGTGCATGGCTTGCATTCCCAACTCCTGAGGCGGGAATATGTCGTTCTCAGGAGTATCACCAACAGACATTACTTCATGAGCTTCAAAACCCAGGCGTTCCAGTGCTTTTTCAAATAGCCTTGTATCCGGTTTCTTGTAACCATGATCGGATGAGAATATTATGAAATCAAAGTATTCGTGAAGCCCCAGAAACTTTAACTCAAGCTCTGAAAAAACACGCTGTCCGTTGGATACTATGCATTTGGGAACATCACGATACTTTTCAAGAAGCATCAGGCTTTGTGGGTACGCCTCGATCTTGCGCAGAGAAGCTGATCTGAATACCCTTGATGTTTCAATTCCCAGTTCCTTTGCATCAATATCCCATACGGAATAATTACTGCAGATTGATCCAAAGATATCTTCGACCTTTATTTCCGGGTAGGTCTCTGCTGAGGTCTCAACTATGTGTTTTGCCTTATTTCGATATTCATCTTTCAATGCATTAGGATCTATCTTCACACCCTGATACTGCAACCACTTGCTAATAGCATCATAAGTATCAAAACTGCTTTCATCCGTCTGGATATCTATCAGTGTGTGATAACAATCAAAGATCATACCCTTTATATGAGAGCTTTCAGACATGCAATAGCCTCCTTTATCAAATAATTGTAGTGCGGATATCGCCTGTGCAACCTTGCAGATCTCAGGAGTCCGAGACTCATGAAAAAAGGTAATACCTGTGTAATATAATGGAAATCTTCTTCATTCCTGCTGTAATGCCAGAGGAAATGTCCTATATATGGTTCAGCATTTGTCCCTGAACCTTTATTAACTTTATAATAATTATTCAATTCTGAGCACAATATCCCCAGATCCCTCACAGCATTACCATTTTCCCAAGAACTTTCAAAATCAAGGGCGTACGGAACACTTTTTCTGAAGATGTAATTGGAAGGTGTTGCATCCCTGTGAACCATGCAACCGCAGTAACGGTCAAGAAGTGAACTATGCCACCATTTCCCAAGCAGCTCATTGAAAACCTGTCTGGTGGAGGGATCGAGCCTGAGCTGATCTAAAACATGATGGAAATTTGCAAATTCCCTCTCCCGGTCATAATACCCTTCTGTGGAATCATGGAGCCTGCGGAGCATGTACGCGACCGATGTCAGGCGATCATAAAGGTTTCTTTCGTTCTCCATGTAACGAAAAAGAGATTTGCCGGAAATATACTCAGTTACAAGGACACAATTAAAATCCCGGTTTGTTGCTATGGGCCTTGCAACATTTATGAATTGTCCCACTTTTTTCAGATTGTTGTATTCATTATCCATTGCCTCGTATGCATTGTATTTTTTCATTTTCCCATGTGGTTCGGCAAAGAACTTGGCTACAACACTGTACTTTTCTCCTCTGAACTTATATCTGCATACAGTATGAGAGGAAGGATCATACTTGAAGACATCAACAACACAACTCTTATTCTGTATTCTATTCCCAAGCAGCCCGACGAGCCAGTCCCTGAAAGGGTCTCCCGGATAAAGAGTGTTCACATAATATTTCAAAACAGCATTTCTCCGTTATTGAATCGGTATATACCCTATAAACCTCTATGTATGAATATATATGTCTATGTGTTAAATTGTGGGAGTACATACTGGATTGTTTTTTGACGCGTTTTTAGAGAAGAGGAACAGTGACAGCATATCAAGTTCATCGAACGGTATCTGCATTTCTTTTAGAATAGGCTTTGTTTGGAATTCGGAGAGTTCGATTGCATAAGATTTTAGGCTGGTCTGCCATTGCAGAATTTTTACTGCCTTTTCATCTTCTGGAATATTTGATGTTGATATTGTGTCCATTACCCATGAAAAGAAATCTGTAATTATCAAAAAACCCAGAGGGCATGGCTGTAATCCTGATGATAAACCCGAGTTATTCATCTTGAAAGGATACATCCCGCAGACCGTGGGCCTATCCTTATAGGCATCGCACCGGTTTGTCAGGTTCAGGAAAGAGCAGGGAGTATTCATCATATAGAGATCTGGAACAAGAGAATCATTTGTAATGTTCTTTGATTTTACCTTGTCAAGTTCTGCCAGAATCTTAAACTCATCTTCAAGCATGTGAACTCTCCCGTTCTTGCAACAATAAGATTTACAGGTATCGGGACATTCATAATATCGTAGAATGTTCTGTATTACATTATAGTGAATAGCCTTTTTTACATCCATACTGTGCCCCATAAACTTAAATCTCCCTTTTTTTAGATCCTTTTCTCTAAATAATGCTAATAATTACATTATATAGCCATATAAGATAGATAAAGAGCTTTTGACTGAAAAAAATAAAAAATAGACATTATATTCCAATATAAAGCAATTATAATGATGAATTACGCAAAAAAAGGATTTTAAATAAAAATATACAAAATAATAAATTATTCAAAACCCGGAGCTGCAAGACATTCTTTCAGAAGGGAAAACCTGTCAACAATGCCTATGAGCTTCTTATTATCTGTGACACATATACGGCCAACATCATATTGAATGATAGATTCAATAGCTTTGGATATTGTTGTGTCGGAGTTGATAGAATAAAGCGGAGTAGACATCAATTTTTCCACTTTTGGAGTCTTTCCCGACCCACTATCATGAAAATCCCCTGACCGAGTAACCACACGACTAAATCCTACTTTAATTATATCGCTTCTGGTGATTATCCCCATGACTTCATCATCATGAGAAACCACCGGTATTCCTGTGTAATCCCATTCCAGCATGTTGCCCCATATTTTAGCAATGCTGTCATCAGGATATGCAGTCTTTACCTTTGTGTTCATTATCTCTCCTACAGTTTTAGGAGGAAGCTTAGTGAGACGGACATGACGCAGGAGGTTTGTATCGCTCAGTATGCCTACAAGGGTCTTGTCAGTAGATGATTTCATCACAGGAGCACGGTGTTGCTGTGCACCAATAAGCGCTTTTACTGCATCCCGCACTTCCATATCAGGAGTGATGAGCGGAAACTCGCGCGCATAACCGCTGACTGTTACTTCGGATTTGTTTGAGTGCAACCGAAGGACGTCCTGATCATCCAGCATACCTACTACACGGCCTTTATCATCCAGTACAGGAAGACTATGAAGATGATTATCACGCAATAGCTTCCTGGCATATGTCATTACATCGTGCTCTTTTATACACACCAGGTCTGTAGTCATTATGTCTCCAACTATCATTGTTTCACTCCTTTAAAGATGAATCTAAAAACGGATGTGTCCCACATCTCTATCCCAATAGAGAATACAGAAAATAAATCACTCCACATTTTATATTACGCATCAATAGTATTTGTAAATCCCGGCAGTTGTACCGACCATGAATTATTTTAGGTATATCCGCAAACTATTAAGTGAAAGGAAGCAAAAGCAAATGCATGGCATATTCCGTTGTTATGATCATTATCCTTGTGTTACTCCTTGCAGGACTTGTGATGTCGTATTTCGCATTCAAACTTAAAAGAGAAGAGTACAAGGCTACCGGAAAGTATCCCAGAGGCCATTATATGGGACAGGGACTTGCAATCGGTATTGCAATAGGGATTCCAATAGCTATTGCACTTGAAAGTATATTTGCAGGATACATGGTTGGCCTTGTCATTGGTACGATACTGGGCTCACGTTATGAAAAGAAGCACGAGCATGAATTGAGACCTCTTACCCAAAGGGAAAGAGACCTGAGAAAAAAGACGATTATGATATTCGCAGCTTTGTTCGCAATCGGAGTTATTGTATTTGTGTTAGCCATCGTTTAATTTTAACAGACCCTTTCAGCAGGATATATTCATTCATCCTGCATCTTTTTGTATTCTTTGAACAATCGGATATATTCCGCCGCATTCTCCCGTATATGAGCGATGTCCTCATCAGTAAGCTGCCTCTGCACCTTCCCTGGAACTCCAACTACAAGACTTCCTGCAGGTATCTTCTTTCCCGGCGGCACAAGTGCATTAGCCCCGATTATGCAGTTCTCCTCTACCACAACACCATCCAGCACCGTGGCGTTCATCCCGATGAGGACGTTGTTAGCTATCCTGCACCCATGCAACACGGCCCCATGCCCGACTGTGACATCATCCCCTATCTCAACCTTCTGCGGTGCATCGGTGTGAATGACAACGTTGTCCTGTATGCTGGTCCTCTTCCCGATGCTTATCGTGTCAGAATCACCGCGGATGACCGCATTGAACCAGACACTGGACTCGTCTGATATGGTTACATTACCGATTACCGTTGCGTTGTCGGCTACAAAAGCAGTTGGGGAGATTGTTGGAGTTGTGGATTTGAATTTTATTAACATAGTATCACTTTTGTTTAAATGAAAAAGAAGTATTTGTAATGAAATTAGCTTTGTTCATCTGATTTTTTAGCTTCATCCTTTTTTTCATCCGTATTCTCTTCCCTTTCACCAAAATCAATTACCAGATGATTGCATCTGCCACTTTTTGCTCCGCATATTTTACAATATCTTGCCATGGAATTCTCCTCTTTCTTTAATAATGCCATGTTTCTAAAAGAACCCTGTGGGTGTTTTAAAATTGCCTATTTTTGTGTTTCAGACAGTTCCTTTTTCATTTTTGTTTCGTGATTTATTCTTATTTCTTAGCTTCGGTTTTCTTTATTCTGTCTACCATAGTGAAAAAAACAAGCCCAATTCCTATCATAGGAAATCCAACTATCATTCCCACTAGTGTGAGACATAAAAGAAAACCAATTGTAAAAAAGAGGATGCCTAATGATCCATAAATAAATATACTCTTTTTAGATTTTATACTAATTTAGAATCACCTGTCGGAGAATATTCAATGGATGCAATTTGAATTTGCTATTATATTAAGTAGAATACTAAAGATTAAGTCATTTATCCTGAATACTCATGTAAGAGATAGTTGGAACTGAGAGGTTCTATTGTTGAATTGCATCAAAAAGTTTCAACGATATCCCAAAGATTACATTGCCACATCTATACCAAAGTTCTGCGATTAATTAGTTGCATCAGCAACTATATATCAATGGGAGATGTATACAAGCACATTTGGTTGCGCGTGCAACTAATTGCCTTGACACCGTTGAGGAACAAAAAAGGTGTACAAATGTGTAATAATGATTTCAGTGGGAAGTTCATCTCATATCTCCACCGATATGGACAAATCTATATTGATAAAAAAATTGAACCATATGGTATTGGAAGTGGACAGTTCTCTTTTCTTATGCGATTGTATCACGAGGATGGTGTCAATCAGGAATATCTTTCAAACTACCTGAAGATGGATAAGGCCACTACTACAAGGGCTCTTAAGAAACTTGTTGACAAAGGTTATGTTTTCAAGAAAATTGATGAAGGAGACAGGCGTTCATACATGATTTTCCTTACTGATAAAGGGAAAAAACTGGAACCTGATATGAAAAAGATAGCTTCAGAGTGGGAGGACATCCTCTTATCTGGTTTTGATAAAAGTCAAAGAAAAGATATCATGAACTCACTTGAAATGATGTTTAAAAACGTATCCGAAATAATGCAGGATAAATAGGTCTGATCATGCAATTTAAAAATACTCATCTTCTAATGCTTTGTGTTACTGCTTTTTTTGCAATGGCTGGAAGTGCTATTTTAGCACCAGTATTGCCAGAGATGGTGAACCCTCTGAAGACAACATCTCATGAAATAGGACTGTTGATATCGGTGTACACTATCTCAACAGCTATTTTCACACTGGTGATCGGACATTTCATTGACCGTGTGAACCGTAAAAGTATACTGGTTCCATGTCTTGTTATCTATGGCCTGATGGGACTTGTAAGTTATTTTGTCTCCGATCTGCAATCACTTCTTGTCTTGAGGTTTATACAGGGTATCGGCGTTGCAGGAATGATGTCTTTGGCTATGCTGGTCATAGGGGATGTGTATAACGGCCATGAAAGTGTACATGCAATGAGCAGGGTTAGTATGGCTATTGCCATTGGCACGGTATCTGCCCCTCTTATAGGAGGGGGACTGGCAATTTTGGGATGGAACTATCCATTCCTTTTCTATGCATTTTCATTGCCATTCGCTTTTCTTGTATTGTTATTCCTACCGGAAACAAGAGTGAAGAGGGAAAATGATACTCACAAAGGCATATTGAATGTGTTTCCGGTACTCAGGGATCTGAGAATACTATATACGGTATTCCTGAGCTTTGCTATTTTCTTCCTGTTATTTTCAGTGGTTATCTACATGCCCTTTATGCTTAAGGCTGTGTTTGATTATACGGCAAAGCAAGCAGGACTTGTATTGGCATTCCAGGGATTAGCTGTCATTCTAATGGCATCCCGGGTAAAGATCCTGACCACCAGATATTCAATGATACGAGTTATTGCCATTGGTTTTGCACTTGTTGGGCTGGCAATACTTTCTATTTCATTTGCGAATTCAATTGTCGTAGTTCTTCTTTTAATGTTGCTGTTCGGGGCAGGTTATGGGCTTGCTCAAACCACAATTGACGCACAGATAATTCATATATCCCCTTCAGAATCAAGAGGTGGTGTGTTATCTATACACAACACCATGAAGTATACCGGTCAGAGTCTTTCTCCCATACTCCTTGGAATAGTCCTATTGCATTTTGGCATTAACACGGTCTTTATGATATCAGGCATCTTGGGTTTGCTTATTGCTCTGACAACGTATCTAATGAAGAATATGTTTGAAAAAATAGGTGATGTACACGTAAAAAATACAAAACCATCATTGACATATTCAGTCTCTCCTGAGCCTTTAGATGATATGTAGCCTAAATAAGAAATTTCACTAAAATTCGAGACGTAGGATTCAGATTATAAGACAGAAGATATTGAGCATTTCTTATTCGGATTAGAAGAAGATGGGATTTTCTAGAGATACTCTTCATTACATGAAAAAGAGTTCTGAAGCACATAAGCCATTTCTCTAAACTCTCATGTTAGGGAAAGACTGGAGATGTGGAAAGCAAAGCTTTTAACCGGAGTAAACAACGTAATAATATGATATATAACCACACTCAAAAAGCACGTTTAATGGAGTTTATCCTTCTTGCACTTATTTTGTTATTTGCATTCATATTATCAAGTACAGGTTTTGAACCAATCGCTTTTGCCACTATGTTGCTCGTTGTGATGATCGTAATTTCTTTTATAACACTTAACGTAACGATTGACGATAAAAGCCTTGGAATAAAATTCGGTTATGGTATATTTAGGAAGAAGTTCCCGCTTAATGAGATCACTTCAGCAAAAACAGTAAAGAATAGTTGGTATTATGGCTGGGGGATAAGATTATGGCTATGGCCTAAAATGTGGATCTTCAATGTTTCCGGTTATGATGCAGTTGAGATAAAGATGAAAGACGGTAAAATATACAGGATAGGCACAGATGAACCAAACGAGCTGGAGCGTGCAATCTTAGAAGCAACTAACTTGAAAGCAGCAGAAGCCTAAAATCAAGCCATACTGCCATATCCGGCATCATTAATAAGAAAAATTATATTTGTTTGCTGCTGAAGCTCCTGTAACATATCACGTTCTATTCTCTATACGTATGAATTTACTTAAAAGCGAATTAGATTAAACATTATTCTTTATTTAATAATGTAGTTGTAAAATGTAATTCATCTCGTTTTTTCAGATACATTTATCTTAATGTAAATCAGAGATATTAGTAATTATATTTAGGAGTGGGAGAAATGAATAAAATACTGAAATGGATATTGATAAATTTCGGAATTTTTATGTTGATAAAGATGTTAAAAGGCCATTGCTGTCATTCGGCCGATAAACGAACCAATTCTAAGGATCAGCAGCAGGAAATAGAACCACAGCCATAAGTACCGAAATAGGATTATAACGATTCGAAGTGATTTTCATCACTTCTGTCTTTTCTTGTAGTCCAGAGTGATATTTTTCAAGTGTCTGATGTAATCTTCTTCAATTACCCTGCTTTCACGTTGCTACTCTTTGAAATAAAAAAGAATTTTCCGCAGATATTATTAGCCACGCATTTCCTTCCTGATGGAGTTTATTGACATACATAGATCAAATATCTGCGAGCGATTAGTTGCATCGGCAATTATATATCTTTGTGGTTGATTGCTCAACCAGTATGCCCCTAAAAAATAGGTGTCCTAAAAAACAATCCGGACACTTATATGTATAAGAAATATGGAATCTGAATGCTGGTGCATAATAATCCGCTCTTTTCAGTTCCCTGTAACCCTCTTGATTTGAACTATCTTTTCTTGTGTTTGCCTTTGGACTTTTCAGCCTTACCTTTGGCTTTTACGTAGGTATCATTTGTGGATTCCCCGACAGTCCCTTTAATAGCTGCTGCTGCATTTTGATTTTTACTTTCAGCTTGATTCTTTGTGCTTATTTTCATTTTATTACCCCTTATATAGAATTTCGTTCTAATATGCAATTACAAAAAGAGTTTTTGGAGATTTTA
This sequence comes from Methanolobus sp., assembly GCF_016278385.1. Lineage (GTDB taxonomy): Archaea > Halobacteriota > Methanosarcinia > Methanosarcinales > Methanosarcinaceae > Methanolobus. Next base: position 64,202 of record NZ_JADQBY010000008.1, on the reverse strand, counting down.
CCTCCAGGGATCCATTGAAAGAACGTAGTTCAGTGAATCTTTCGTTTTTCTTAATTCCGAGGTGATTTTATTCTGTTCTGCTGCTCACAGGTAATTGCTCCCTGCCCCCGCTCCCCTATGAGAAAAGATGATTAATTCATTGTTTATTAGATTCCAGACCGGCCGTATTCAGATGGTCATCTGGAGTAATCTTCTTCAAATTGTCATTCGATTCTAAATTGACATTCTTTATTTCGTCAGCTACTTTCTTGATTTGTTCTGCTGCTTTCATATTAACACTCCTTTTGAATACAGAGGAATCTCTCAGTAAGTCTTAGATTCAACCTAAAAGTCTTCAGGCCATTCAGAACGACCTTCCTCAATTGTTCTTCTTTTGTGTCACCATCTCCCAATTGGAAACACTATTGCCAACAATACAAGTAATATTATAATGTGTTGTATGCTTATATACTTGTTGATGCAATGAATGTCAAGAACAGATTGGAGATGTGGGGAGGGATTTTAGTAGATATATAGGAAATCATGGGAGGGAAGTAATGAGGATGTTGGAATTAAGATGAAAAATTCATACGTCATGTTTCTTCATGGGAATAATGAAAGTGAATGTGCTTCCGTTCTCAATTTCACTTTGGACAGTGATATTTCCATCATGCATGTTTACAAACCTTTTAACGAGTGCTAATCCTAAACCAGTTCCTTTGCATCCACTTGATGAAGAAGAATCTACTTGCTGGAATGATACCTGGATTTGAAGTTGAAGTAGCGATTATTTCATTGGCTGCGATATTCTTGCTGAGAAGAAGGTTGTGAGACACATCTGCAATCATCTTTAACTACAGTATTCATCACTTCCAAAATAAAGCATGCGGCTGCCGGGATTCGAACCCGAGTTCAGAGCTTGGGAAGCTCCGGTCATACCACTAAACCACAGCCGCACATTAAAAAATCGTAATAAGTGATATTACGGCTGAGATTATAGATTTTGTGGTGATGGAAACAGTGTTTATCTATTTGTGATAGGTTCGAAAGATCAGTGCCCCAATTCTTTGATTGTGGCCTTGTAGGCTTTTCAGAAATGTTCTAACTGGTAGATAATAAAAGATAGCAGGCAATAATTAATATAATAAAAAATAAATATAGAAATCTATTATTAGAAGACTCGATTTTACGAATGCAGACCATATACAATAGAAAACAAATAAATGAAAATAAGAAATTTGTTGTTGATATTATCCATCTCTTTAGTCTTCATAGTATCTGCAGGATTTGTTCATGATGCTAATTCAGATCCATCTCCAGCTGAAGAAACAGACCTTGACCAAATGTACAGGGCTGCGATAGAAGATGCAATGGTAACCGAAGAGAATGAGATATACAGAGAACTTGTCCCGATAAACGAGTCTAATACTGAACTTCAATGGATGGAAGAATCCGGCGAAAAATATATTCTTGTGGTCACATGGACCAAGTACCCTGAAAGTTACCCTGTTGATTCAAACGTGTTAACATGGTGGGGAGATACATGGGTGATGGTCATTCCTGAGTTAAAAGGCTTCGTTGAGCAAAATAATATCCAAGATAATGAACTAACACTCAGACTGGAGCAGCTCATCGGTCTTCCTTATGATGACGGTAATGAGTACTTTGTTGAAATGTGGGTAAAGCCGGATGACCTTTTCAGACCAAGCCCTGATCCTGAGATTACAGATACACAGGCTCAACTTGATTTCAATGAGAACGTCTCACAAGAACATGTCGAATGGTTCAATTCTCTTAAAAATAACACCTATGACCAGTATCCTTGGACCAGAATGGGATATACATATGACTGGGGAAATCCTGACGGTGAAATCGGGATGAGCGAGTACGTCATCAGGAATAATTCAACAGTAATAGTAAGTTCAGTTTCAACAACTTCTGATTATTTCGAACAGGAAGCTGTTTGACTATTAGAATACTTAAAGAAGAATCTTCTTTTCTTTTTTCTCGATATGAAAGGGGTATCCAGGGTGAAAGCAAAAAAGAACTAAAAGCAGATTTGCACAAAATTATTTAAACGATCACACCTGGTTTTTAACACCTTGATGAACTGATCTTATGTCAATTCTCTCTTCAGTATCTTGTGTGCAACGTTTAGCTGCTTGAATTTTTCAATATCTCCGGTCGGCTTGTCCGGATGCAACTCTTTTGACAGGGCTTTGTATTTTTGATTGATTATCTCAAAATCAGTCTCATCGTGATCACAGCCAAAGAACTCTCGTGCATCCAGGCGTTTATTATAAACATCTGAATCCTCTTTGAACTCTGAAATGAACTCGGATATTGTGTTTTCCCCGGAAAGGACCCGATTTGCTTCGATCTCAATTACTCTGGAAAGAACATAAAGATTCTCTACGTAGTTCTTCTGCATGTTATGACTGTAATGCATGCGATGGTCTGAGATCCACCAGGTTGCAGAAGCTTTTGCCCTCTTCATTGCCATACGTTCAAGAGGGATATCAATATCATTTTCATTAACACCGATCTTTCTTAGAATCGTAATAATATTATTCTGAAATTGTACGGCCCTTCTGTTACTGGCACCCTTTACAACCACCGAACCAATTTCATGTCCTTTTATTTTAAGCATTTTATTCACTCATTTTCGTTTTTAGAGTCTCCTCTAGGATATGCTCCTTTATATAACTATATGTACAGTTGGGAATTATCATTTTCCAAATTATCACCACTAAACCACTACCATTTATTACACGACTATCAGGATTGTAGTGTCGCGGATATTACAGATTTTGTGGTGTCGAGAAGCTGAATACATCAAACAAACGTAGGACATTAGAAGTAAGAAGTAAGATGCAAGCTACCCAAACATATCAATAAAAAAGCAAATTAAGGACGGGAAGAGCAGCCCGATTAGCTACTCCTGTTCACAACACTTCCAATTGCATCCTCGATAATATGAAGACCTTCCTCCAATTCACCCTTTTTGATATTCAGTGCCGGGAATATTCTTATTCCAATGCCCTGAGTCTGGGTAACAAGCAAACCTCTTGCCAGACATTCATCTTTGATCTTCGTGGCAATTTCTTCGTTTTGGAACTCGATCATTATAAGAAGTCCTTTTCCCCTCACTTCAGCAACTGCATCTCCATAAGCACTCTCCCATTGTTGCATCCGGTTCAGGGCTAAACGACCCATTTCCTCCACTTTTTTGGATATATTGTTGTCGATAAGGTATTTTATCACTGCATAGGAAACAGCACATCCAAGTGGATTTCCACAATATGTACCGCCATGATCACCAATCTCAAGTTTCTCTGCCACCTCTTCAGACATGGCAAACGCACCAAACGGGAAACCACCTGCAATCCCTTTAGCCATGGTCAGAAAATCTGCATTTACGCCACATGAACCGGTGATAAAAGCAGGGCCTGTCCTGAAAAATCCAGTCTGGATCTCATCCATTATCAGCAGGCTACCGTTCTTCTTACATAACTCACTGACACCTTTCAGATAATCATCAGAGGGTATACGAATTCCTCCCTCTCCCTGGATCGGCTCGAGTATCACTGCTGCAACACTTTCATCCAGGGAACTTTCCAATGCGTCCAGATCATTGTATGGAACGAAACGATAATTGGGCATCAGTGGACGATACCTGTCCCTGTTTTTGGCCTGACCTGTGGCTGATGCTGTGCTGATGGTACGACCATGGAAACTCTGATAAGTGGAAACAATTTCAGGTCTTCCTGTCACCTTTCGGGCCAGCTTGATGGCAGCATCATTTGTTTCAGCTCCGCTGTTTGTAAAAAATACTCTTGTAAGATGAAGAGGGAGGATTCCTGCCAACAGGGATAGCAGACGTGCACGTGCAGGTGAATATGTAAGCCCTGAATTTGGGTTCTGTATAATTTTGCGCCCCTGATCAACCAGAGCATCAGTAATAACCGGATTGGCATGCCCAATACATGTTACACCCCAGCCTGCAGTGAAGTCAAGGTATCTTCTTCCTTCTTCGTCCCATACATAAACTCCATCTCCTTTTTCGATAGAGATTTTCTGCTTCACGAAGAATGGTGCAAAATACGTGTCTTCTATTTCAAATGTTTCCTTGCTTAACATTGTATATCATTTCCCTGTATCAATGTAGAGTTAATTTGCCAGAAGCAATTCCCACTGCCATCTGGACATTTCAGGAATACGTTGCAACAGTTGAAGATATTCTACTTTTATCAATCTGTTGACCTCTTAAATCAGGTCTTGCTATGAACGCCATATACGTTTGTATATACTATACAGCGCTGATAATATTAATTTAATGATTATCATTAAATCGTGTGAGGAAAAAGATATTGATCATCCAGCAGTTTCAAATCATTGAGCATCATGGAAGTGATCTGGTGGCGGACCTGTTCGCGGCGCTCAAAAGTTGATTTGTATTGAACAGTAATCTTCACGCCTTCGCTATCAGCACCTAGGAAGAAACTCACATCGACATCAAGATTGCTCCAGACCTTTTCTTTCAGTGCCTCGACCTTTGCAGGGAAATTAACTTGAAGTTCCTCTATTTCAAAATACATTTCAAATTCATTCCTGAACTTCCCTCTGCCATAGTTCTTGATTGGCTTTTCAAGGAAGACCTTGTTTGGGATCTTGAAATAATCATCATATGTCTCAGGAGTTGGAGTTACAACCACATAGAAAAGACCGATGTGTTTAACCTGTCCTTCCAGAGAATCATCCTCACCAACCCTGATGTAGTCACCAATCTTGAAAGGTTTCTTGGTAAGCAGGATGAACCATATGAAATAAGAAAGAATGATATCTCTGATGGCAAAGGCAAAACCCGTGGTAATCAAACCAAGAAATATAGCGATATTATTAACATCAATACCGAGCTGTGAGAAAATTACCAGTGTAGCAAGGAGATATACAAACCAGACGTATATCTTACCCATGAGTATGCGCTCCTCGATATCCCCCATTTCCTTGAAATAATGAAGGATGGTATTTACGGTCAGCTTCGTAAAAAGAGTTGCAAGGGCATAGGACACAAAAATAATTACCAGGGCACTTAGAGTACCTGTCACAACTTCAGGAAAATCAAATAACTGCCTCTCATCCACAGCAATTATCAAAAGGGCAATAATGATCATCAATACAAAGAACAAAAAGAAAGTATTCAGTGATTTGTGTACCAGTTTTGACTTAACATACATAAAACCACTACGTGGTGTTTTTTTGCCCATGGAAGTAATGCCTCTTGTTAGGAATTACAGAATTGTATATTATATACAACATAGGTATATAAAAATATGTGACCAATCTAGTTTCATGTTAAGGAAAGGAAGAAAGGAAAAAGTCTTATATTAAATCTCCTGACAGCATCACCTTTTAAATAAAACATGAGTACTAAGAATTTATTAATATTCTTTGCAATATTTTGTCAACATGAGTTGCTAAAATAAAAAGGGACGAACAGACTATTGTTTTGTTTATTGTTCTGTTGTCCGTGATATCTGCCAGTGCCTGTTCGCACTCAGAAATCCCGGAGCACAAAGAAAACACCATTAATCAGAACGATGATACAAACTCAATCGAAGAACAGAACACAGGTATTGTGTCAGAAATATACACTGGTCCAGTTTCCATAAAACTGCCTGATGACTGGGATTACAATGAAACTGTTCTTATAGACATGGAAAAACTGGAGTGCTTCCGCGAAAAATGGAACCGTGCACCTTACGTTGATGAATAAGGATATTGACATCATAATTCATTCAATGGAGGATAGTGACCCAGATGTAGTCAGGTACAAAGGTTTTGTTACGAATTCACCTGATTACAACTTAGACATGTCCCTTAGAGGAGAGGAAATATACGGGTCTGTAACAAACTATGAAAGAAAGTACAATATCTTCCCTATTGATGTTGTAGTTGATGGAAAGATCATCCACTATGTAGCTGTTTATGACATCGTGAATTCAAGGATGGAGGAAGAAAAGTACCCAGTGGACCCTCTGAACTTTGGGATACTAAATGAGGACAGCATCAAACATGACTTTTCAGTGGAAGTGTTTGACCCATATAACAAATCCATATTCAAGGAGAGCTATTCAATTGAACCCGATGAGAAAATCGAGTCACTTGATATCAGTGAGGAGCTGGAGTTGCATCGTTATGTTTACACATTGATAATGAAGAAACATTTGCACTCAATGCAAGAGTTGAATATGCAACTAAACAATCTTCTTCTGAAAAGGTTTCATTTGTATTCATAGATGATCCGGAAGAAGAAATACTGATTAGTCTCGAACAAGCATAATGAAATCTTTCCAACTATCTACAAAAATAAAAGGAATACAGGAATAAATGAAAAGGCAGTTCATTCTGCCTTCTGATACTTGTCAATGATCTCCTGGAAAGAATCTGCAACGTATGAGAGATTCTCCCTTCCAACCTGGAAAGTACTGAGCTTAAAGTATTTTGTAAGTCCGGACTTGATACCGTGGATGTTACGTTGTTTAAGTTCCCGGTACAGGAAATATCTGCCCTTCTTTGCGGTCTGTGAGATGTCATAGAATACAGGTGCTTCAAAGAACATCAGGTCATGGTTATGTGGTTTGTCACCCATCTGTATGATTCCCATATCTTCCAGTTTTGACGAGAACCAACGTGCATCAGCAACTTCGTTTTCCCAGTTACGGGTACGACGTACAACTTCCGGGAATGATGCTATCATTGTCATCACAGTAGCACCTCTTGCAGTACATCCCAGAAATTCTACTTCTTTGACCTTGTGGGTTGATGATTTCCTGAAAACGATATCAGCATAATCTTCTCTGACACCCAGAACACCAATCGGTCCTGATGATGCCATGGACTTATGGCCACTTCCCACAACAAAATCCACACCCATCTTCTTTGCCTGTATAGGCATCCTGCCCACAGAATAAGCACCATTTAGCATCAGTGGAACATCATAACTGTGGCAGATGTCGGATATTCTCTTAACATCCGCAAGGTTACCGTAACTACCGTCAGGATATGTGACCTGTGCCAGTGCCGGAGCCTTACCTGTTTCTCTTATTACTTCCTCAATTGCGGTAGCATATCCTTCTACATCTGTTTTGTATTCAGGACTACCACTGTGGGGAACAGTCTTCACGTTCAACCTTGCACGCTGTGCAGCAACGAAAGATGAATAGTGAGCAAGACCATCAAGCACAACATAGTCCCCTTCCTGGCCCATTGAATGCATAACTGCAAACTTGGATTCCCTTGCTCCGTGGGTAATCCTCACAGCATCCGTATCCAGAAATACAGGCAATGCATTGTGAATGAACTCTTCTATCGGAGGCTTCTTTATAAGATCAAGCACGCCACCACAGAAATCACAAACCGAATATCCGTCTCCCCATTCAAGCAATGCTTTACGGGCATCTTCTGTGAGTTTGCCACCTGTCTGGAGCGGGTCAATATTTATAGCATCTTTAGGACCACGCGCAATAAAACCGAATTTGTTGAGAATAGAATCATCGAGTTCCATAATATTACCCCTGAAGTATGAATGTATGAATTATAGTGAATACTGAACTTTCCAATACTAGTTAAAAATGTTCATTGAAAAATAATTAATCTCAATCTATAAAAATAAAACCATGATTAACAGGTAAATGAAAAATAAAATGGATGAAATTGCACCAAAAGGTGCTACTTCAAACTAATTTAAACGTCTACAGCTGTCTTAAAAATTGACATGAACTCGTCACACTGGGCAACCATGCTGTTTGCAGCATCCTTTACTACACCAATAGGGTCTGCACCATCTGTTTTCACAAACAGTATAGGATCACTTATTGAAACGTGTTTCATGTCGTATGTTGCTATCTGAACCCTTTGGTCATCAAGCAAAGCTGACTTAAGCATATTGAGAAGAGTGTGATTCTCACCTATGATCTCAAGGTGCATCTCATCTTCTGTTTTATCAATGATCTTCAATTCCATCTTAATCTCACCTAAATTATACGATAATCATGCAATGATCTTCAGATAAGTCCTGTTCCATAGTCCGATGAGAGCTTTCTTTTCTCTACACGACCACATTCCGGACACTTCAACCTGTCATCGTCTTTTTCAAGACCAGAGTGGCATCTTGAACAAAATGCCTTCATAACGCCAAGTGTCTTGCCATCTGTTGTCAGACGCATGTTCTGTGTGTTGATGACCTTTGCCTTTACAACATCTGAAAGGGAGAACTCCTGTCCAAGGTTCTTGACGTAAGAATCCTTCACGTTGGAAACATGAATAGCTGCTGCGCCATTGGTCTGGAACTCACGTTCACCTTTGCCTTTAATAGCTCCTATCTCCACCAGAGCAACAGATTCACGCATATTGACAACGCTTCCGACAATAATATCACCCTCATTGATCTGAGGAGGAGTGCTGGTCTGGGGAACAATGGAAATTGTCCTTGACTTTCTGTCTATCTTTACATATCCGGTACTGAGTGAATGGATATCTGCCACGTTGACATAAGTTCCATTACCTGCCCTGAATTCCTCTGTAGTACCTACAAAATCACCGGGCATTACAAAAACACTTTCTTCTGTGTTAACTTCGTCTTCTGCATCCATGTCATCCTCTCCCGTAGACCCTTTCACGGGTTCCATATCCTTCTTTCTTGCTCCACCGCGTTTAACCTGTCCCTTCTCACCTTTAGTGAGATCTTTTGAGACATTTTTCTGTACAGCAACAGTTTCCTGTACAGATACAGCAACTTCTTCCTCACTAATTTCCTGGCCTCCGGAATCAGATGATTTGATCTTCCTGCGTGAAGTCTTTCTTCTATTTCTTATTCTAATTAGAATCCCTCTTATGAGCTGGAATTAATATAAAAGTGCATAAAATACATAGTCTATTTTAAGTAAGAACGGCAATAAATGCTGTTACCGCACAATACGGTAGATTTCCACCTTTATTATTTCTACTTCTTTTTTATGAAATTTAAATGTTCGTTTCATTTGAAAGGCTGTTGTATACCAGTCTGTTATTCTGGCATCACCTATGAACTTACTAATAAAATTATGGCTTCCACAATTATGAATGGAATATACCACATCACTGGTTTTCAACGCACTTAAAAGAAACGGTCGATCACTCCCTTTGGTCTGTGCACCAAACGGAGGGTTCATGACAACAGTATCCGCATGACCTTCAATATCTGTTATATCACTGTGGACAAAATCCACATCTACCCCAAGCTTTTCAGCATTTTTCCTGGCAACTTCCAGAGCCTTCCTGTCAATGTCAAAGCCAATAACCTTCTCAGCCCCGAGCAACTTTGCCCCGATGGCAAGCATTCCTGTACCGCAACCAAGATCGGACACTGTACCTTCAAGATCGCCCTGCATGTAAGCAAAATGCAACACTTCAGCAGCTAACAACGCTGGAGTGGCATACTGTTCAAGATTAACGTTAGGAGATTCAAAACCTCCCACCTGTTCAAGTAAAATCTCAAGCTTTCGTTGCTTCAAAATCACTCACCTGCTATCTCATCAAAATAAAGGTCTTCCCATTCCCTTTCACCAAGAACTATTTCAAACTCCAGAGGAGTAAGCATTGGCGCATTGAACCTTCCAACCTCATCCACTGCAATCCTGGGACATGCAGTGTTCACAAATGCATCCATCTTAAACTGTAACAACTGATCCGGAGTCACAAGGTCCATAGTGAGAATATAAGCATCTTTACCGTGTTTTTTTGCCATCTTCTTTAGTTCCTCAGCAAGCTTCATACGCTCCTGACCGGGCTTTGATGATACAACAATACCAAATGATTCAGCATCAAGTGATTTTGCAATTACAGCACTTCTTTGCCTTAGTACCTTGGAACTGTCTGCTTCACGAAGCTCATTGACGAAAGGATCTGCAATAAGAACATGTTTTTTAGTTGCCAGGGAAACACCAAGAGGATGGAACTGTCCGCTCCCAATATAGAGGTACTCATCACAATCCTCATTCCTTGCGGCGGAGAAATTACATCCAAGCACCTGACCGGGGTATGCTATCTTGCTGTCACCAGTGCATATCACACAATCCTTACCATGTTCTTTCAGAACCAAAGACGCATCTTTCAGCTTGTGAACATGCTGAACTGTGGTTATAAGACCTATCTTCTGTCCCTTAAGTTCAGGTACAGCAAGTTCTACAACAGCTTTCACATCCACATCCGACCGTGTCTCAATAAAATAAACCTTCCTTGAGAGCGCATTGTCATCAAGAGGTGCATGTCCGAAGTGGAACAGAACCTCAACGTTGTCCACTAGCGCAACGTCAATATCACACGCCCCAAAACATGGATTTCCTGATATGAGTACAGTGACACCAGTCTCATCCTCTATCTTGGAACCAATACCGGGAGATCTTCTTTTGAATCCTTCCGGGAACTGTAACCCAATAACCTTTGCACCAGTATCCTTCACAATAGTGATAATGCGATCGATTTGGAAATCAAATGCTTCGCCTTCACTCATGAGCAGCCTCTATAGAAACACCTTTTTCAGTTACATCAATACGGACCAGGGTTTTTACATCAATACCCTCATCTTTTAATCTTGAAACACCGTCACCACGCTCAATAATGACAATCGTATCCACGATAACAGCACCAATGCCTTCAAGAGCATTTATGAGTGCTACAAGAGTGCCACCCGTACTTACCACATCATCCACTATAAGCACTCTGTCGCCTTTCATGACATTATTTACGTAGAGTTCACCTTTTGAGTAACCAGTCTCCTGGGAAAGTTTGACCTCACCTTCCAGCTCATATGGCCTTTTCCTGATAATTGAAAAGGGAACTCCGGTCTTTATTGAAAGTGCTGTGGCAAGAGGAATACCCATGGCCTCTATAGCAAGTATTTTGTCAAAATCCTGATTGACCATTCCCATTATATGACTAGTTATCTCCTCAAGCAGCGCAGGTTCAAGCTGAGGAACCCCATCTGATATAGGATGAATAAAATAATGATAATCGCCTCTGTGCACTATCGGTGCATTCAACAGGGATTTATGAAGCATCTCTAACATAATTACCGCCTTACTACCTGCCAATATATAAAAGCAGACCGTTGGAGAAAAACTCCACGGTCATATCGCAATAAAAGCAGTCTTTATATCACGTTCCTGTTTTATGACAGAATACAGAGCTTCCTTACTCAGTGATTTGGGATGATAATAGTTTCCATTGCTATGCAAGGCAACCTCTTTGGCAAGGTTGGAACCAATGTCACTTATATCTACTACGAGAATATTGACATGGTGATCTGAGATCTGTTTACATATCTGTATTACCTCTCTTCTTATGTTACCCCCCAGATGAAGAGGAGAGTTTGCAGTCCCATCAGTAACAAGTATCATTATAGGCACAGCTGATGGCTCTTTCTTGACTTCCCTGACAAGGGTATCCAGCCCTATAAGTAAACCTGAAGCCATAGGAGTTGTACCTCCAAATGGCACATTCTCAAGATAACGCTTTGCAGCTTCCACCGATGATGTGAACGGCAATACAAGTTCACCGGACCGGCCATTGTATGTTACAAGTGAGACCCTGTCCCTGCGCTGGTAAGCATCCTTTAACAGGGCAAGGACTACACTTGTTGTAATCTGTACTTTTTCGTGCTCATCCATTGAGCCGGATGTATCAAAAACAATATTGATAAGACTGGAGATACGCCTTCTCCTTACTTTTTCCCTGATATCACTCTTTTTGATCTCTATCTTTCCGTCCTTTGCATGATGTGCTGCCGCACGAACCGTGGGAGCAATGGCAATATCTGTGATCTTTTCACCAGGTATTCTGTACCTGACATAACGACCACGTTTGCTCTTGGTAAGTACCTCTGCACGCCGTCCTGATTTCAACCGGCCTACGGCAAGTCTTTTTTTTTGAGAATTGCGGGCAAAGTCATTGAGTATCTTGCCAACGGTCTTGTCATTTTTAAGATCTTCAAACAACTTATCAGATGCTGACTTTCCACGAGATGAATCAACATTTAATTCATCTTCCAGTTCATCATGACCAAGAATCGGAACATAATCCCTTGGAGCTAACTCTACACATATTTCCGACTCATAAAGGCAAACCTGGGATGGAGATACAGAAGCACGTTCTTCCAATTTAACAGGACGTAGTGCCTCAAACATGACGTCTCCAACCTGTTCATCAGTATCGTCAGCCTCCGGCTCCAATAAACCTGCAAAGGCCGATATTTCGAAGTCTTCTTCAGAAGAAAAAGCATTAGTAACCGGTGCAAAAGCATCTTCGGGAATCATATCGGCCACTAAAGAACGATCAGGCTCTGCAACTTCATCCGGTAGCACGATAGCGGCATCATAAGATCCGTTGTCCTGCGTGTTTTTAATAACAGAGGAAAGTGCAGAATCAGGCACCCCGATAATAGGTCCAAAAAAAGTATCCGAATCAATTACAAGGTGGTCAGAATCTGCAATGATATACACATCCTCGATCTCTGAAGGCCTTATCTGCTCCATATTTGAATACAACTGCTCATATAGGATCTCAGTATCTTCCTTTGAGAATTCAGAAACAGAGTTGCGTGGGATACGCAACCCGAGCAGAGGACCACCTATATACATCACTTTTATGCCATAGTAGCGAGGAAGATTCCTCCGCAGGCGCTGAACAAGTTCACTCTCGCTCATCCTGCACCCCTATCGTACTTTTCCGTCTACAACGGCCCTGAGCTGATCCACACTGAACTCTTCCTCTTCAAAAGGCTTCTTGCGCATCCTGTGAGGCAGGACCATTTCTGATGCTTCTATGATATCATCATTGGTGATACGTTCCCTGCCTTCATATGCCGCATTTGTACGGGCCGCACGCTCGATCATAATATCTGCACGGTGCCCGTCTACATTAAAAGCGATACAGATTTCGGCAATTGTACGCAGATTTTCCCTTGTAGTGGATACCCTTGGAAGTAACTGCATAGCTTTTATGATTTTAGAACGGAGCTTATCTTGTTCAGCTTCAAATTCACGTATGAATTGTTTTGGGTCGTCATTGAACCTGTTCCGTCTTTCTACGATCTCAATGCGCTGTTCAACATCATAGATACCTGTAACTTCAACCTGTAGTGCTATCCTATCAAGCAATTGTGGACGAAGTTCCCCTTCTTCAGGATTCATACTACCCACAATAATGAAATCAGCTGGATGACTGACACTTACACCTTCACGCTCAACTGTGTTCACGCTCATGGCGGCTGCGTCAAGAAGTGCGTCAACTACGAAATCATCAAGCAGGTTGATCTCATCAACATAAAGAATACCGCGGTTTGCCTGGGCAAGAATACCCGGATCAAATGCCTGTACACCCTGACGGACTGCCTTTTCAATATCCAGACTGCCTACAACCCTGTCTTCAGTTGCGCCTACAGGGAGATCTACCACCTTCTTCTGGCGTTTTATCACACGAAGTGTGCCTTTTCTTTTTTTCTCTATGCATTCCCAGCAGAATTTCTCCTGATCACCTGGATCACAATTGAACTTACATCCTTCTACTACCTCGATGTCAGGTAATATTTCTGCCAGACCCCTCACAGCAGTTGATTTTGCCGTACCTTTCTGACCTCGTATAAGAACACCACCAATCGAAGGATTAATTGTGTTCAATATGAGTGCCCTGAGCATTTTTTCCTGCCCGACAATGGCAGCTATTGGATAAAGTACCCTTTCTGTCCTTGTGGCCTTGCGGGAAATCTCCTCAAGGTATTGTGAAGGTCCTTCCACGGTTTTTGGAACTTCTTTTATTGTTCCTGTGATACTTGAACTCATATTATCGCCTTTTCCAGCATTAATTATTATCAGTTGTAATTGTAGTTGCACTTAAATTTACAGATACCTAAGAATTATCGCAGAAATTAGAGCAAGGAACAAGAGTACAAGCCCTCCAACGAAAAAAGCAAACACTATTCTGACGTGTACTTTTTTTTCCGGATTCTTTGCGAGTCCGTTAAGCTCATACAAAGAGAATGAAGAACTCATCAGGAAAAGCATAGATGATAGCAGCAGTAACGAACCTGCTACGAGGATGTATTCTGCCGTCCATGTGAGTGCCTTTGCATTCAGTAGATCAAGAAAAAAGTCTTTCCCATGCCTCACATAGGAAGCTGTGATCCATAGCATAGTGTAAGCAATTTCTGCAGCACCCATTATTACCGAGCACAACGCAGTTGTCATAAGCGTGACCATCATTCCTATATCAGGAATGTCAATATCTATTTTCCATTCATCACCCACAATTTCACCTTGAGAGTCTGTTTTGTATGTACCCTGATTTAATATGCAGAATTACAGAATATATGTGTTAAAATAATAAAAATATACCCATTAAAATATGTAGCGGTGCATGAGGGATAAAATAGAAAAACTGAGAAAATTATGTACACTTTTACATATTTCTGAATATATCACGTATTATCCCTGATAATTCGCTGCTTATATCCACAGACTTCATCAAAGTATCAGCTTGGGACACACTACAATCATATTTATGGAATTTTTGTTCATCGACCACATCACGTTCATCGATTATCATGTGGTCAAGAAAATCAGAATAATATGAAGCAACTCCACAGGATGAAACTTCAATTCCCCTTGCGGTCATTAATTTACCAGCAGGTCCGCTAACCGGCTCATTTCCGATTATAGGACTTACACCTATGACTTTTTTATTTTTGAGAATATCTCGCATGCCCGGAAGTTCAATGATAGGACCAATGCTTGTAATGGGATTACTGGGACCAATCAGCACCTCATCTTCATTCTCAAGTGCCTCCAGTACAGCAGGAGATATTGAAGCTTTTTCAATGCCTTCCTGACGGACCTCAAGAACCTCTGGTTCCCCACGTTTTCCAACCCAGAAATCCTGGAAGTGCATTTTTCCTTCCGGAGTAATTACCATAGAAGAAACTGGATCATCAGACATTGGTAACACTTTTGCATTTACTTCAAAATATCTACAAAGCTGATTTGTGGCTTCTGTAAGTGTATGCCCATTTCTGATAAGGTCTGAACGCATTATGTGGGTTGCGCGATCAATGTCACCAAGCATCATGACCTCATTATGCCCTACTGCCTTCATTGCCTCATGGGTACGATAGGTGTCTTCTTTTACACCCCACCAGCGTGAACTGTCCAACCTGCCTGATAAAAGGTAGAGTACAGTGTCGATGTCAGGAGTGATAAGGTTGCCTGATAGCCATATATCCTCTGCTGTATTAACAACAACAGTGAGGTCTTTCTCCGGAAATACTTCACGAAGACCATTCAATAATTTGGGAGTTCCAGTACCACCTGATAAAATAATCATGTTCTTCCTCGTCCTGTTATCGGAATATCATTATAAGATGAAGCGTATTTAAAATATATGAAAGTCATCCGTGATCCGATTCATGGTTATATAGAACTTGATCCACTCACGCTATCAATTATAGATTCACCACAGGTTCAGCGTTTAAGAAGAATAAGCCAGCTTGGGCTTTCAAATCTTGTATACCCGGGGGCAAACCATTCCCGTTTTGAACATTCCCTTGGTGTAATGCACCTGGCAACCATGCTCACAAATAAAATAGATTCAATCTCTGATGATGAAAAAGAAGAACTGAGAATTGCAGCTCTTCTTCATGATATTGGACACGGTCCGTTCTCACATGTTACCGAAGGACTTACAAAACATTATACAAGAAAGCGGCATGAGGATGTCCGGGATATATTGAGAGCAGGTGAACTCGGAGAAGTGCTTAATGAAAATGGTTTAAACCCTGCCAGTATTGAGAACCATATCCAGGGAAAGACAGACCTTGGCAAGATACTCAACAGTGAGATAGATGTGGACAGGATGGACTATCTTGTAAGAGATTCGCATTATACAGGAGTAGCATTTGGTCTTGTAGACCACGTAAGGCTCATTAACGAGATGAAGTTCTATGAGAACAAACTTGTTGTCACTGCCGGCGGTGTGAAAGCAGCTGAATCACTTCTGGTGTCAAGGTTCCTGATGCATCCGTCTGTTTATTACCATCACGTTTCAAGGATAGCAGAAACAATGTTCATAAGGGCCGTTGACGATTTGATTCAAAAGGAAGCACTTAACCCCTTTGACCTTAGGAAAATGAACGATTCCAGAGTATTTGAAATGATCCGCAATGATGACGGTTACGCCGGAGAACTTGCACAACGACTGGACAATAGAAAACTGTATAAGCGAGCACTATACGTCGGGTTTGACGAAGTTGGGGAGGGAGTACTCAGACATCGAAGGAACATCAAGAGAGTTGAAGCGGAAATAGCGGAGGATGTGGGAATTGAAGCGGAAAGCGTGCTTATAGACATACCAAAGAGCCCGGAAATTGCAGAAATGAAGGCATTGGTAAAGATTAATCACAGGATGGTACGGCTGGATGAAGCTTCAAATATTGTTGCAACCCTTGAGCAGGCACATTTTGATAACTGGAAGATGGGCGTCTACACACCAAAGGAACACAGAGAAGATGTTGCTAAGGCAGCCAGGAATTTCTTTGACACCAAGAAGGTAACAAAACAGTTCCGTCTAACCGAAATAGAGGGATAGGATGCACTATATCAAAAAAAATACAAACATGATAAGTCTTACACTTGACTGGAAAAAAGAGGGCGATGACTACATTGCCTGTCTGACAGGTGGAGATGCACATGTTGGAGCAGTGGCAGTAGGGTTTTACGATAAGGCGTCAGGCAGAGCATCATCATCTGTGATCACAACCCCGGGACACAGGGAAACTGAAATTGCGGCACTTGGTGCGAATGTTATGAGCGAGAACTGTAAATCGACATCCGTATTTATCGTTGGTATTCATCTGGACAATATCACTAAAGATGAAATAGAAGAAATCGTCTCTGTTTCAGAGGAAATGATCCATGAGCTGTCAGTCATAATTCAGGAGGGAGTCTAATGGAAATTGTAATAGGAATCAGCGGAGCATCCGGCTCTGCGTACGGGATAAGGTTACTGGAAATACTATCGCAGACAGACATTCGGACACACCTGGTCATTACAAAAGCTGCAAAACAGATAATAGAGATTGAAACGGACTATGATGTCGGTTATGTGGAAGGACTAGCGGATGCAGTATACGATGAAAATGACTTCACGGCACCCATTGCAAGCGGTTCCCACAGATTCGACGGGATGATTGTGGCACCCTGCAGTATGAAAACACTCGGAGAGATCGCAGGTGGTATGTCAGATAACCTGCTTGGGAGGGTTGCCGATGTCTGCCTGAAAGAGAGAAGAAAACTTGTTCTGATGCCCCGTGAAACACCTCTTAACCAGATACATCTGGAGAACATGCTCAGACTTCAAAGAGCTGGTGGGATAATACTTCCTGCAAGCCCCGGCTTCTACTCCAGACCACAGACAATTGATGATCTGGTTAATTCCATGGCCGGACGTGCCCTTGACCTGATGGGAATTGATAACGACGTGTACAAACGCTGGGAGTGAGATGAACCGTTCAGGAATTCGATTCTGCCGAAGGTTTCCAGATGATGACCTTCATCACGTTTCCAACTATTATGACCAGCACGGCATTCTACCCCATGGAGAATATGCCCGGATGGCTTAGCATCCCCGTCCACCTCAATCCCCTGATATACGGTGTGGAAGCTTTTAGGTGGATGCTGCTTGAAGCACCTGATGTGCCTATTGCCCTATCCCTGACAGTCATCACGGCTTTTGCCCTGATAATGATGGGAATTGGGAGCTGGACTTTTGATAGAGCAGGTGACCAGTGACAAAAAACATGTTTTTTTCGGAATTTATCTTCGTTTTTGTACATGGCATACTCGTCCTCACGAAACCTATTTATACAATATATGCTATTTGAGAGCTACCCTTCTGAATCTGATTGGGATAGTAGGGTAGCTTGGTCCATCCTCGAGCGTTTGGGACGCTTGGACTGCGGTTCAAATCCGCGCTATCCCACCAGAACTTTTTAATTGTTGTTTATTACTGTTTTATGACTATCAGTGCATACTATCTCATTCTGACATGGATTAGTTTTATAACATATCCGTATGGAATAATGTCCCCATGGCAAACGTTAAAGTGAAACTCTTTGCAAACTTAAGAGAGATTGCACAAACTTCTTCATTATCATTAACAGGGGATACTGTAAAGAAAGTTCTGCTTTCCCTTACAGAACAATATCCATCCTTGAATGAACTTATATTTGAAACAGGTGAAGAGCTGAAACTTTGTGGTTACATTAATGTGTTCCTTAACGGGAACAACATCAAACACATGGAAGGGCTTGATACGATCCTGAGTGACGGTGATGAGATGGGAGTATTCCCCCCGGTTTCAGGCGGATAATTTTAAGGTGGTTCCGGAATGTTATTCAGAGAACGTACAGACGTTGGAAAAGCAAAAGAGATGTTTCTTGCCGAAATAAAAGGTATGGAAAAGACAGAACTGCTTCCTGCGACATCATCCATTGGCAGAGTGCTCTCAACAAGCATACTCGCACCTCGTAATGTACCTCATTATCGCCGTTCTGCAATGGATGGCTTTGCAGTCAGGTCTGTGGACCTCATGGGTGCATCACCTACGAACCCCGTGATGCTACAGGTAACAGATGAAGTTATTGAAGGCACATGTGCCCCGGTAAATACAGGAGATTGCGTTCCTGACGATGCAGATGCCGTGCTTATGATGGAAGATACGATATCCATTGGAGATATGATCGAGATCAGAGCGCAGGTTCACCCTGGCAAGAACGTTGGAGAGATCGGAGAGGATGTAAGGAAGAATGAGATTATATTCAATAAAAGCCATCTTCTCAGGCCATGCGATATTGCAGTGCTTGCATCACTTGGAATCAATAACGTAAAAGTATACGCAAAACCCATTGTTGCCATAATACCTACCGGTAAAGACCTCCTGCCATTACCAGGAGATGATGTCCCGCCACCAGGTAAGACACTTGACATCAACAGCCTCATGATAGGAGAGTATGTGAAGAAATGGGGCGGAATTGCACGATACTGTGATATTGTCCCGGAAGACAAACAACTCATAGAGGACATAATAAAAGCGAATCTTGACACTGATATGATTGTTGTGTCCGGCGGAACTTCCGTGGGAGATAAGGATTATGTACCTGCGGTTGTTGAGAAACTTGGAAAGAAATTAGTCCACGGCGTTGGACTCAGCCCTGGAAAGCCCACTGCTCTTGGTGTTGCAGACAATGTGCCAATCCTCTGTATGCCAGGATACCCTGCTGCCGGCCTTGTAGCACTTTTTGCATTTGGGAAGTCTGCGCTGCGCAAGGCAGGAAACATTCCAGACATACCCGAAACCACAATAAGAGCCACCCTGAGTGGCAAAATTATGTCCAGAGAAGGATACGTCAGTTATGCAAGAGTAATCCTTGACGGAGATATCGCCCGGCCACTAATGACAGCAGGTGCTGGCATATTGAGCTCCATCGCAAAATCAGACGGGTTTGTAATAATCCCTGAGAACGTGGAAGGATACGAAGAAGGAAGCAAAGTGGACGTTGTGCTGATTGAATAGTGATTTTTCCATAGACCAGGCCCTTGAACTCTTTACCATAGGAGCAGGAGGATTCTTCGGGGCAATTTCAAGATTCCTTGTAGCAGGGCTTTTCGGGCCAGCCTCAGGTACTCTTGTTGTCAATGTACTTGGAAGCATACTGCTTGGTTTTCTGATGTATAACTCCGAGTACCTTGGATACGTATCTCCCAGAACACGTCTGTTCTTTGGCATCGGTTTTTTGGGGTCGTTAACTACATTTTCCACATTTACAGTCCAGACATTCCAGATGCCATTTATTGAAGCTGCGTCCAACATCCTCGCAAATCTTATCCTGACCCTTGCAGGAGTTTTCACTGGAAGAGGATTTGTTGTTTATTTGCTCAGAAGGAGGGAAGGCAGCAGTGGTCTTTGAAATTCTGCTTGTGGGAACCGGGGGATTTCTCGGGGCAATACTCAGGTACCTGGTATCCGGTGCGATTCCAAGAGTTAATGAAATTCCTGCCGGAACCCTCACTGTGAACGGCATAGGCAGTTTTGTACTGGCAGCAATGACTTTCTCATCAATTGATGGTAGCCTCAGGTATTTTGTCAGCATTGGAATGCTGGGATCTTTTACTACTTTTTCAACTTTTGCGTATGAAAGCTTCAAGCTGCTGGAAGAAGGAGAGAACAATTATTTCCTGTTGAATATCATTCTTAATGTAGTTGTGTGCCTGTGTGCAGCAGCTCTGGCATACCAGATATTTAGCCTATAAACATTGCCAGGTAATCGTTAAGGCTACGATTTACCAGCACACATTCAGATAATATTGAAATTCAGCAAGACAGCCAGCAGTATCAGAATTATACCTGTAATTAACCGAACCTCCGCACGTCTTTTTTCCCTGAAATTGTTGACTTTTCCAGGATCAACCCCAAAAGCAAGGAGAGCTCCAATAATCAATATTGGCAACACTACACCCAGATTGTAGAGTGCCAGATACATAACTCCACCCAACATGTCATCACCTGTTATGAGCATTTCAAGGATCATAAGGTAAACTGCACCCACACATGGAGCTTTGACAAGTGAAAAAATGCTTCCACCTGCAAAAGATAGTATCAATATATTCTTTCCTTCTGCCTTACCCATGAACTCAACAAAAGACCGTGGTGTTTTGAAAGACGACTTTGAATGCTTTTTAATGTAGTATGCATCATAAAGATGCCACAACCCAAGCAGAGCTACCAGTATAACCATCAATGTTGTGATTATTGTACGAATATTCGGGAAGTAACTGATAGTGTTCAGTATACCGAATCCTACGACCATATAGGTCACAAATATGCCTGCACAAAAACCCAATGTCAGCAAAAGCATTAAAGTCAAAATAATTCTGCCAGGTAGTAATTTAGTGGCAGACGGTCGATGAACAGGTTTCCTTATCATATTCGCTTTCAGAAATGTATTTTGTACTTACTTCAAAAAGCTCGCCTGTGCTTCCAGAAACATATCCTTCTATTACAAGCAGGGGTTTTATGTTTGAACATGCACAGCTACGTTCCATAATCTCAACCTTCCATACTCCCTCTTCTGATGTGTTGCCATTAGGAGATGCACCGACAAGTGTTGTGACTGTAACTCTCCAGTCCTCTACAAGGAAGTAGGAAGAATAATATTCAGATGCATTAGGGTTACTCAAAACTACATCTAATGCATCAGATTCACTTATACTGGGACTGTCAGAACCAGAACCATACAGCACGTATGCGCCAACAATACCCGCACACACCACAACCACCAGTGCTGCAAATATTATGGCTTTGCTTTTCTCCATGAGTACTATGAATCTCGTTTATGCTATAAATTTTGCTAAATAGAATATACACACAAAAACCATGAGAACCTTGCTATTTATAGTCAGAAAACAAATGTGACATATCGAATTAAAACTACGGATTAACAGAGGAAACAGGTCATGAGAACATTGCTTTTAAGGATATATCTTAGCGAGAACGATAAGTACAAAGGTAAAACCGCACACCACGCCGTCATAGAATTCCTGAAAGATGAGGGGATAGCAGGGGCCACGGTTCACCATTGCATAGAAGGATATGGAGTCCATCAAAAGATACATACTGCAAGCGTCCTCAGGCTAGGAACAGACCTCCCGGTGATCGTACAAGCAGTGGACAAAGAAGAAAAAATACGAAACCTTATTCCCAAACTCAAAGAAATACTACCAACTGAACTTATGATTGTTCAGGAAGTAGAAATCGTTTCAGGAGAAGGCTTTAAAGAAACAAATCACCTATAAAGCACTACTGTACTTCCCCTTACATCAATAAGAGTCGTCTTTGTTGCCTCTGCAAGTTTTTCTGCAGATATTTTGATATCTTCACCTTCAGCACTTGTCTTTAACATCTTTATTTTGACAAGACGATTTACCTTGACCTGTTTTTTAATTTCTTCCAATACAGATTCAGTCATTCCGTTCTTTCCGATATTGATAAGTGGTTTAATTTTAGTGGCTTCAGTTCTTAACTGATATAACTTTTCTTTTTCCATTATGATACACCTGATAAATAGTTCAATATAAATTATTCAATTATAAGATAGTATAAAAAGCATGTACTCCAAAAATACAAAATGAGCAATATACCGGAAATTCACTTCCTCAGCATATGGAAAAACATTATGTTTTCTTTAGGGATATCTCCGTCCCGTCAATACTATATTCAAACCATGGAGTAGGTTTTGATGTTAGGCCAACTATCCTTATCGCATAGGCATCTCCTACGGCCTTGATCTCGATCATCCCATCAAAAAGCTGCTTCAGCGTGGCTATAGTCTGCACATCATGCATCTCATCTTCCACAACATAAAGTCCAAACCCATTAGCTGCCTTCACACGCCCTGTGAAAACATGAAGAAAACGGAATACAGTCTGTATATTAGAATACATGAGAATGGTAGACAAC
This sequence comes from Methanolobus sp., assembly GCF_016278385.1. Classification (GTDB taxonomy): domain Archaea; phylum Halobacteriota; class Methanosarcinia; order Methanosarcinales; family Methanosarcinaceae; genus Methanolobus. Next base: position 41,621 of record NZ_JADQBY010000008.1, on the reverse strand, counting down.
GAATTAATACACAAATGTATTTTTTCCTTCTGCCTTCTTACCAGCATTTCTTCAAAAAACTGACTGATTTTGACCCCAATACCGGTGAGATCTACAGGACTTGCGGCCCTTTTTATCATCTCGGTGTCAGCTGCCCCCAGACCAAGAGTCTTGGTTACGCAGTCAACTATACCAATATCAGCATTTGAGATATCCATGCCATTATCTTCGAACCATCCAAGCACACGCTCACCGGGTTCACGCGTTGAAACTATGATGGCTGAATCTTCAGAAGTTTGGCTATTAAATAGAATTGCGTCCAACAGTTCATCTTTTCGGCTCATAGGAGGACCTATCATCATTAGATTAGTTCCTTCCCGGATGCCGCCAAGCAGTTCATCCAGTTCCTTAATGCCTAAAGAATACCCGGACATGATTCCCTCTTCATTGGGATTCTATATAGGATTTGCCCCTAACTACATGCTGATTTTCATCTAGAGTGCTACCGACTATATAGTGGACCCCATACAATATATAAATATTAACATATATAAAAGTGCCTTTTGACACAGTTTAATTAAATAAAATATACCATATAAACCTGTTTTGGTTACTGACGAGCATGTTTCACAAGATGACCAGCCTCAGGAAGGATAATTTCAGTTAATGCCAGCTCAACAGCTGAAGGTGAACCCGGAAGACAGAATATTATCTTACCCCTCAACAAACCTGCTGCTGCACGTGTGAGAATAACCGAGCTACCTATCTGTTCTATGCTTTTATAACGAAACAGTTCACCAAATCCTGGAATGTCTTTTTCAAATAAAGGAACCAGAGATTCTATGCTTACATCCTTTGAGGCAAGACCTGTGCCACCACTTGTAACAATAATGTCAGCATCCGATTCAATCGCGCGGTGTACAGAACCTTGAATTAAAGAAGACTCATCAGGAACCAACTCATATTTAGAAACATTATGCCCCCTGGAAATAACTAGATCGTACATCATTTTTCCGGAACCGTCCTCTGCATCATCCGGTGATGAAACGTTACCATATTCCTCATACCTGGAAGTAGAAACGGTGATCAGGTAAAAGGAGTAAGACTTTTCTGAATCTTTTTTATGCTCTCTGGTTGATGGACTGCTCATACGAAGTATTTATACCAGAATAAGTATAAGAATCACGCGATATAAGCATGAAAATACTTGCCATAGATGTTGGTACCGGTACTCAGGACATACTGCTGTACGATACGGAAAGAGAAGTTGAGAACAGTCTTGTAATGATAATGCCGTCTCCAACTCTTATTGTTGCTGACATGATTAAAAAAGCAACCATTCGGGAACAGGACATATTTCTAAAAGGAGATGTTATGGGCGGGGGACCTTCTGTAAAGGCCATTAGAGCCCATATTGAAAAAGGTTACAAAGTATATGCTACTGAAAAAGCAGCTCTTACAATAAAGGACGATCTTGAAAGAGTCAGAGCAATGGGCATCGACCTAATAGAGGAAACGTGTATTGTTCCTGACGAGTCGGAAATAATCATTTTACAGGACATAGACCTGGATGCAATAACCAGGGCACTGGAGAGCTTTGGAGTTGAGATGCCAGATCAAATTGCAATAGCTGTTCAGGATCACGGGAACTCTCCAGACATCAGTAATCGTATTTACAGATTCAAAATCTTTGAAAGGCTTATAGATGAAGGCGGCGACTTCGACAAGTTCGCATATAGTGACAATACTATTCCAGAAGAATTCACCCGTATGGAATCAGTATCAAGGACACTTATAAGCAAAGATACCACTATAATGGATACAGGCCCTTCCGCCATATTTGGCGCACTTCTTGACCCTGAAGCTATACAGCCCTCTATTGTTGTGAATATAGGCAACGGTCACACCCTTGCAGCAATTGTTGACAATAATAGGATTGTTGCCCTTTTTGAGCATCATACATCATCCCTTGACGGGAAAAAGCTACAACAGTACATCAATGATTTTGCCTCGGGAAAACTTGGATTTGACGACATATTCAATGATGGAGGACATGGATGTTACATAAAAGAGACACCTGGACAGGATTTCATCATGTCTATAATGGTCACAGGACCCAGGCGCAACATATTACAGAATATGAAAAAGGAAGATATGGACCAGAATATCTGGAAAAAACTGCATTTTGCCGCACCTTTTGGAAATATGATGCTTTCAGGTTGTTACGGACTGTTGACACCACATTTAAAGAAATAAATAAGAACCGGCGATAAGACTTATAAACTCCAAGGTAGTATGAGGACAGCCATCGAGATTAATCTATATTGTTGATAGGCAACATCAACAAATACAAATAAGCACATATCAATTTAGGTACAAATCCAGATGCGAAAACCAGTGATGATATATATAGTATCACGCTTTATTGCAATAATCGATTCAAGGAGATTTTAATTCATGGTAAGAAAACCAGCAAGTATGTACAGGAACGTAAGACAACGCTCATTCACCAGAAGGAAGTATATGGGTGGTGTCCCTGGTAGCCAGGTCATTCACTACGACATGGGTAACAGGAGTGCCGAGTTTCCGGTAAAGGTCACACTTATAGCAAATGAAAGATGCCAACTCACACACAAGTCACTTGAAGCTGCGCGTATCACTGCAAACCGTGCAATGACAAACGCTGCAGGACGAACAGGCTTCCACATAAAACTGAGAGTTTACCCACATGAGGTTCTCAGAGAGAACAAGCAGGCTACAGGAGCAGGTGCAGACCGTGTATCCAGTGGAATGCGTGGTGCTTATGGAAAGAACGTAGGAACTGCAGCAAGAGTATCAGCGGGCCAGAAAATATTTACAATTTCCGTAAACAAAGAGCACTTTGCAGTGGCAAAGGATGCACTTAGAAAAGCAGGCCATAAACTACCAACCCCTATCCGGATCGTAGTCGATCAAGGACAGGAACTTGTGCAGTAAAAGAAGATAACAACGAGGGATAAAGATGGAAGATTACGAAGCGCTTCTGGATCGTGCAATAGCAAACTTACCTGACATGGAGACTACGGATGCCCGTTTCGTAATCCCTGAACCTAAAATTATGGTGGAAGGTAAGACCACGATCCTCGACAATTTCAATAACATCGCAGATGTCCTGAACAGAGAGCCTGATCACGTGATGAAGTATCTTACACGTGAAATGGGTACTGCAGGCAAAATTGATGGTATGAGAGCAATATTTCAGGGAAGGTTCTCAAAAGAACAGATCAAGGCTAACATCGAGGCATATGTCGAAGAATTTGTCATGTGTTCTGAATGTGAAAGACCTGACACACAACTTATTAAAATGGACCGTATCATGGTGCTAAAGTGTTCTGCATGTGGTGCACATAGACCTGTGAAGAAAAGACGTGTTACTGCACCTGTCAAACAGGACGCCATTGAAGAAGGCAAAGAATACGATGTTCGTATCGATGCTGTTGGCTCCAAAGGTGACGGAATTGCAAAGATGGATAGGTTCACTATATTCGTACCAGGTGCTGCAAAGGGAGAGACTCTCAAGATAAGAATCAAGAGAATCAGCGGAACCCTTGCATTCGCCGAAAAGGTCTGATACCTGACAACAGGTATCTATTTTCTTTTTTTTTAAAAGCAATTATTATATATTAATTGGCCGTATTTATATTAAAATACTCGAAAATAATTACTCGAGGAAAAATATGGCACGAGTACCCACAGGAATACCAGGATTTGATGAGCTTATAGAAGGTGGGTTCATTGAAAACGACGTAGTTCTCCTTACAGGAGGACCCGGTGCAGGAAAATCTACTTTTGGCTCACAGTACCTATATTCAGGAATTATGAATTACAACGAGCCAGGAGTTTACGTCACGTTTGAAGAGACACCTGCACGCATTATGAGAAATATGTGGAGACATGGATGGGATATGGAACGTCTCACCAAAGAAAATAAACTCCGCATAATAAGAGCCGACCCAATTGCATACGACCGATATATAAAAAAGACCATGGAACCTGAAAAAGAAGGAGACCATGAGAATGCAACCCTGGAAACCGTTTTGAAACAGATATATGCAAGTGTCAGAGAAATTGAAGCTAAACGCCTGTTCATCGATTCACTGACATCTCTAAAGATATCCCCAAATCCTGTAGATGTAAGACATATTATCCTTGAGTTCATTAAGAATGTTGAGAGCTTTGATTGCACCACACTTATTACAAGTGAGATTAACAAAGATCCTGAGAATTTCAGCGTCGAAGAATACCTTGCCGAAGGAGTTATCTGCCTTAAGGTCAACAGGATTGACGGAGAAAGGATCAGATTCCTTGAGATACTGAAAATGAGAGGCGTAAAGCATGATGAAGTGCTTCGCCCATATGTGATAACTGATAAAGGCATATTTGTCTATTCATCCGAATCTGTTATAGGTAAGGAAGCTGATGTATTCTCCCTCGATAGGCGTACAACCCTTGGGGAAGAATAAATGAAAGTCGATCAAAAAGATTCAGATAACAAAGACATTACATTGGTTTCAATACCCGGACTTTCAATCAAAATGGATAAAAAAGCTGATTTTGTCCATCTTAAAGCACATGGGCCTTTACGAAAAGCATGTGCTCCGTTTTTGAAAAGGATCAATGAAAGGCTGAAAGAGGAAAAACCTGCTTTTGTGGATGACGATAAGATTATTGCATCCACGTGGCTGCCACCCATCCCAAGCAAAGCCTTCAACAGACTGCTTCTTGCAGAAACACAGATAGCACTTGGAAGATACATCCCTGAGACCGTTTCCTTTGAAATCACACGCAATTGCAAATGTAATTGTGAACACTGTGTGGTCAGCGGAGGAGAAGGTGACCTTGATATTGAAACCATAAAAAGAACAATAGATGATGTGCTTGATATGGGTGCAATAGTTATCGTTTTTACCGAAGGCGACCCCATGCTTCGCGAAAACATCTACGAGCTTATCGATTACGTAGATAAAGAGCGTGCTATCGTTAACATGTACACCCCAGGTACAGAGATGACACCTGAAAACGCAAGACGCCTCAAGGAATCAGGACTACACAATCTATTGGTGAGCATTTATTCCACTGAATCCGAAAAACACGATGCTGTCCGTCGTTTGGACGGAGCATTCGAAATGGCTACAAATGCCATGAAAATGGGACTTGAAGCAGGACTGCTCGTTACAATGGCAACCCATGTTTCACCTAAGAATATAGATGAACTGCCTGCAATGTATGAACTCGCAAGGGACATCGGCGTTCATGAGTTCTCCCTGTGGGAATCAGTTCCAAAGAGAAAGGATGATGCAATTATCAGCGATGATGACAGGCAGAAAGTGCTTGAAATGCATCACCGCATCAATTCAACCAAAGGCGGACCTCGTATCTTTTCAAACACATACTTTGAAGGAGAGATGCTTGGGTGTATGGCAGGCCAGAGATGGATGCATGTATGTGTTGACGGTCTGGTTAAAGCGTGCCCGTACATTCCTTTGCACTACGGAAACATTCAAGACAGTTCCATAAAGGACATATGGACGAAGATACGCAAGGATAAGCATTTCAGAGGTCAGCGAAGCACATGCTTGATGCAGGAGCCAGAGTATCTTCAATTCGTTGAGATGATACCGGAAGAAGCATCAAAACCGTATCCAATAGATAAACTGAACGTGTAACTCGGTTTATCAATATCTTTTTTCAGGAACGTTTTCTTTCATTGCAAGGAATTTTTTGAAATAACCATGCATTTGATAGTAAGAAAAAACCAGATCGGTAGTGGTAAAAATCACTATAAATTACAAATATGGCTTAATGGGACTATTCATTACTCGCATATGGTTTAATACTACGAAAATAGAACCACCGATCCACAACGAATAGATTAAAGCTGCCTTTTTAGCACCATATTCCAAGGCCAGTTTCCTCAATAGCTTATTGCCAACAAGAATCTCTTTTATTTTTAGTTCTTTTGAATGGTCATTTTTATTGAAGCTTACAAGTATCCTCCTTTGTTGGTATTGTTTTATCGCAGGCCATTTAGAAACCATGATTATCATAGAAAGAAAGAAAGAAACAGAGCGTACCCAATATAGGATCAAAATACATCATCAATGTGACAACAAACATCAAAAAGCAACAATGACTGGAATATAGCTTTCCTTTTTTTTCATGTATGATAGAGATTGTATGACCCAATTATTAAGAAAAAAATTGCAGCAGGCAATACTAATCTTTCATCCATGCAGGTGACCTCATTATGTTAAACACATCCAATACTCAAATATTTTGTGCTGACGTGATGTCTTTTATATAGAGTTACGGATGAACTAAATGCACAAATGATTCATCAACTAACTCATGTCCATGATTAGAAAATTTACACATCAATAGGTATACTTAACAATTTCATTTGCAGATAGCAATCTGAAAAAAAGCATTGATATTAACCTAATTTGATGAAGAGTCCCTATATAAACTTTAAACATGAACCCCAGAATGCAGTGAGTATTGATTATTATTCCAAACAATTCGATGAATTTTGAATTCGTCCTTTTGACGAAGTATGTTCACAAATTGAAGACCTACATCGATATATTCACAGGAAGAGAATTACCTCCGTACTTGCGGGCTGAATAGATTTTAAATATGATTACTGGACCAAAGAACAATGCTCCAAAATCAAATATAGTTATACCATTACCAAATCCACATTCATCCCCACAACTGGGAACTAAAATCGAATGTCCATAATCCGAGTTGATAGTATGAAATATTTACTATGAGCTATAATGAAATTTAAATGTATTTCTCAAAATTAATCCTGCCTTGGGCGACATATGTGGGCAATTCAAAAAACGAATATAATCTGCTGATTTGGTATGTAAGTTTGCTCTAAATAAAAAAAAGAAGAGAAGGATTGTGCCATGCATCCTTCTTTTCAGGACGAGGTGATCTAACCATCAATAGCTTCGTTAGAACCCAGTTTGAACATCTTAATACCGTCCTGTAGGTCCTCAGACAAGCTTGCAAGTTTCTGTGCTGATGTTGCAATCTCTTCCATAGAAGCAGTCTGCTGTTCAATGGCTGCAGATGTTTCCTGAGTTTCTGCTGCAGATTGCTGTGATATCGTAGATACCTCTTCAACGGAAGCCGTGATTTCTTCAATGGATGCAGATTGTTCCTGCGCGGCCGCAGCAATATCCTCAGCCATCCTTGCAACCTTTCCCCCGCCTTCTACTATTCTCTTGACCGCAGCTACTGTCTCGTTCAGTGCAATTACACCTGTACCTACAGAACTGACGCTGCTCTCCACGGATTCAACAGCCTTGTGAGTACCTTCCTGTATTTCCCCAATGAGATCTGATATTTGATGCGCAGCATCTCCGGAGTTTTCTGCAAGTTTTCTAACTTCATCGGCTACTACGGCAAACCCTCTTCCATGTTCTCCTGCCCTTGCAGCTTCGATAGCTGCATTAAGTGCAAGGAGGTTAGTCTGATCTGCAATACTAGTGATTATGCTGACAATCTCACTAATTTGAGCAGACTTTTGATCTAACTCCCTGATAACTTCAGCGGAAACCATTGATGATGTTTGTATCACATTCATCTGTGAGATCAGGTTTTCCGACTGATTGCCGACATCCTGAATTAGATTGCTTGCAGTAGTTGCAGTCTCTGCTGCAAGTTGAGCTTTTTCTGCTATACTCTGGGTATTACTGGTCATATCAGCCATAGCCTTTGCAATCTCATCACTTTTGACATATTGGCTCTGAGCGCCTTCGGTGATTCTGTTGATCGCAGAGGAAATCTGACTGGAACAGGCAGTTACCTCCTGTGAAGTGGCTGCCATTTCTTCGGCTGCAGAAGATACACTTATCGAACCATTCTGGACCTCTTCAACTAACTTCCCGAGATTTGATACCATTTTTCTCATGGAATTTGAAAGGATCCCTAATTCATCAGTTGAATCATTGCTTATCGTTACTGCAAGGTTGCCTTCAGATACACTGTTTGCAACACCTACTACCTCATCCAGAGGTTTTGTTATAGATTTTGAAAAGGTAAGACCAATCACTAAGCCAATCACGGCGAATATTAACACGGCTGCAATCAGGCCATTTCTGATAGCATCCAGAGGACCTGTGAACTCTTCCTTGTATGCTGTTGATGCAATATACCAGTCAGTAGGCTCGTAGTATGTATATGCTGAAATTTTATCTCTTCCTTCCCATCCGTATTCCACATAACCTTCTTTATTTGTGAGTATTTCCTGAATAAAGTCATTATCGTACACACTTTCGCCTTTACTGTTTGGATGAATTAGCAAATTACCCTGTGAATCCATCACATAGAAGTATCCAGTCTCACCTACAGTCAAGCCTAGTAGCTGCTCTTCCATTTGCTGCCAGAATGGATCCTCATCAACTCCTATACCAAGGATTCCGACGACGTTCCCGGAAATGTCCTTTATAGGCTTGTAAGCAGACCTGTGCCACTCATTCACTACCCATGCTCTTCCATAGTATACATCCCCATCCACGACTACGGTATCATATACCTGTTGCGATACTGGAGTTCCTGTGGCACGGCTGCCGTCATCCCTTGTATTGGTAGTGGAAACCCTTATTGCCTCTCCGTCCATGACCTGGAAAATGGTAGCAGAATCCCCAAGCATGGAATTGATGTTGTCTACCACCTCGTGGTTTCCATTTACAACATAATCCTCACCAAAGACCAGTTCTCCATTTATTATCGATGGCGAACCTTTTGTTTCCATTAGCGCCTGAGCAGCTTTGAGATCATCATTTACTTTGTTCTGAGCACTCTCAAAAGTACTCACGATATAAGTTTTTTCAATAACTAGTTGTTTTTCCAGATTCTCCTGTATCTCGGTAGAGATTGCCTGCTCTACCTGTTGATATGCATATGCACCCATTAATACAACAGGTATAATGGAAAATATTAGTGCAAAAGCAATGAGTTTTCTTTTAAGGCTGATATTATTCAAAATATTCATTTAATATTCCTCACTTCCATATAGTATCTGATCACGTGGTTAGCGTGAACTGTACAAAATACACAGAATATAATAGTATATATATATAGAATATATGTAATATATAAATACTGTTATTATAACTATTATGATTTGATAAAGGCTCACTGGTGGCTACGTAAAGACTCTTTTTAGGGTAGAGCGATAACTGCGAATTACTTTGAATTGCACAATAAAGATAAATCATTCAACAGAGCAGAAGTTCCCGACAAGAACATTTACATATCACTAGGTATTTTTACTAACAATTTCATGTGCAGATACCAATCTGAAAAAAAGCATGGATATTAACTTAATTTGATGAAGAGGCAATATATGAACATGAAGATCGACCCCTGGAGCGCATTGAACATTGATGATTATTCCAAATTATTCGATGAATTCGGAATACTTCCATTTGATGATATGGTCCGGGAGATAGAGTATCCTCATAAGTTCATGAACCGTAAGATCATTTTCGGACACCGCAGCTATGATCTCATCACTGATGCAATGAAAAACAATAAACCATTCTCAGTTATGAGTGGATTCATGCCTTCCGGGAAGATCCATCTCGGACACAAGATGGTAATGGAAGAGATAATCTGGCACCAGCAGCAAGGTGGAGATGCTTTTGTTGGTATTGCAGATAGAGAGGCGCATTCCGTCAGAGGGATGTCCTGGGAAATATGCAGGGACATAGGCATAAATGAGTATATAATCACACTTATTGCGCTTGGTTTTGAACCAAACGGACATATTTACTTTCAGTCTGATTCAGAGCAGGTAAAGGATCTTGCATTCGAACTTGCATCCAAGGCAAACTATTCAGAACTCAGTGCAATCTACGGATTCACGGGTGAGACAAACGTTGCACACATGTTGAGTGCAGTCACCCAGAGTGCAGATATACTTCATCCCCAGCTTGAAGAATACGGCGGACCTAAGCCAACTGTCATACCTGTTGGCGCTGATCAGGACCCGCACATCCGCCTTACAAGAGGACTTGGACACAAGATGAATATGTTCAAGATAGAAGGCCGGGAAGATAAGAATGGGAACAAATACTTCAGTGTCCGCAGCAAGGGTGCTCCTGAAGATGCACTGAAAGAATTAAAAGAACGTATTCCAGGAAAGACAAAGCTCTTTGAAGGACATGTTGATGTATTCAGCGCAGATAACTTCGAAATACTCCTGAAGACCGTCAGGGAAGTGGAACTGGAATTCGGAGGATACGCATTCGTACCACCATCATCTACATATCATCGATTCATGTCAGGACTGCAGGGCGGAAAGATGTCAAGCAGTGTGCCAGACAGTTATATTTCACTTACAGAAGACCCTAAGGGTGCTGCAAAGAAAGTCAAAAGAGCAAAGACAGGCGGCAGGATGACCCTCGAAGAACAGAAGAAACTTGGCGGCGAACCGGAAAAGTGCTCAGTCTATGAAATGTTCCTTTTCCACCTTGTGGATGATGAAGAGGAACTGGCACAGATATACACAGAATGCCGTGAAGGGAGCAGGGTTTGCGGAAACTGCAAAGCTCTTGCAGCAGAAAAGACAGAGAAATTCCTCAAAGAACATCAGGAACTGCGTGAAGTCGCAAAAGACAGACTTGATGAATACGGATTATGATTATTAATTAACAGGTGTAATTATGAGCTCACAGTACAACCTTACGCCCAATGAGAAGAAAGTATTGATCGCATTGGAGGATTTAAGTGACGCAAGCCCTAGCGAGCTGGCTGAAAAAGCAGAGATGAAGATGGAAACTGCAATTCAGGCTGCTTTTTTGCTAGAGGAGAAAGAACTTGCACAGGTAGAGGAAACTGTAACAGAGATCTTTGAACTTACAAATGAAGGAACGAAATACGCTGCTGAAGGACTTCCTGAAAGGCAGATCATAAATGCTATTTCTGAGCCTGTGTCCATGGATGAACTTAAAGAGAAATTCAACCCTGCAGTAGTTGGTATTGCAACCGGATGGATGCGTCGCAAAGGTTGGGCAAGCATAGAGAAAGGTATGATAGTCCCAACAGGAAATGCCGATCCCAGCGCAGATGAGCAGGTTCTTGCCGCATTTGCTGGTGAGGAAAAGACATTCGATGAACTGGGAGCAGACAAAAATGTCGTCAACGACCTTATCAAACGTAAACTTGTGCTAAAGAGCGAGGACAAGCAGAGAAAAATAATACTCACGTCCAAAGGCATGGAACTCGTTGCAGCAGGAATTGTAGTTGAGGAAGAATTCGCACAGATAACTTCCGAGATGCTAAAGAGCGGCGAATGGAAGAACAAGAAGTTCAGACCATATAATATACACACTACTCCAAAACCAATATATGGAGCAAAGATACATCCATACCAGCGCCTTATTGATGAAATGAGACGTATTTTCCTGGATATGGGATTCACCGAGATCAAAGGCGAGGCAATTCAGAGTTCTTTCTGGAACTTCGACTCACTTTTCCAGCCACAAGATCACCCTGCAAGAGAAATGCAGGACACATTCCACCTTTCCAGCACATCAGAACTTCCTGAAGAGTACAGGGATAACGTATGTGCTATGCATGAGCATGGAGGAGAAACAGAGTCCACAGGGTGGGGAAGCAAATGGAGCGAGGAGATAGCCTGCAAGAATGTCCTGAGGACACACACCACGGCATTAACTATCAAATACCTTGCAGACAACCCCGAACCTCCGATCAAGGCGTTCTCAATAGACAGAGCATACCGCAGAGAAACCATTGACCCTACACACACCCCTGAGTTCGAGCAACTTGAAGGCGTTGTCATGGACAAGGACATGTCATTCTCAAATCTTCTCGGATGCCTTTCTGAGTTCTATCACAGAATGGGCTTTGAAGATGTGCGCTTCAGACCAGGATATTTCCCTTACACCGAACCAAGTGTTGAACCTGAAGTATATGTAGATGGACTTGGATGGGTTGAACTTGGAGGAGCAGGTGTTTTCAGGAAAGAGGTCACACACCCGTTGGGAATTAAGTACCCCGTTCTTGCATGGGGACTTGGAGTCAGTCGCCTTGCCATGCTAAAACTTGGACTTAAAGACCTGCGCCAGTTGTACCACTCTGACATTGACTGGCTGCGTAAGAGTGAAATATGCCAGCTTTAAGCTGGTATACACCATTTATCTTTTTGCAGTTGTGATTATTTTTGCCAGCAGAGACTTCTCTATTTCTACTGCATTTGCCGGACAGAGTTCACGACAACAATAACACATAATACATTTTTTCCTGTTGATCTCAAGATGGTCGTCAATTTCCTCTATTGCATGGACAGAACAGTTCATTGCACAGGCACCACAAAGAACGCATATTGAAGTATCTATCTTTGGCCGCATTTCAAAATACCTGCCAAAAAAACGAGTCACGGGTTTCGGCATGTTGAAAAGTAGACCACCGCTTGATGATTTGTATTTCATTTTCACATCATCCAGATCAGCACCTACCACATCCGGAGACTTCACGCCCATACCTCTTTCAAGCGCCGCAACTGTGGTTGGAACTTTCATTGGATCGAGACCTATTATACCAGAAGCTATCACATCAAGGGATACACAATCATACGATGCCATGATTAAACCCGTTTTCACAGGAGTACCACGAGAAGGTCCGTTACCTTCCATACCAACAACTGCATCCATTACAGCAAGATGAGGCTTTGCAACAGAATACAGATCCACGACTGCCTCTCCAAACAGCTTCCTGTCAGCCAGCAGGTGCATTTCTTTGCGAGTACTAAGAGGCAATGCACCGAACATATTCTTTACTGCACCCGTATAATATGTCAGCTCATGGGTTTTTAATTTGGGAAGAGAAATAATCATATCCGCATCCATTATGGCTTTGGATATGTAAAGTTTAGGGAAATGAGCAGAATCAACAACACCAATTTCCACATAACCTGCGGTCTGGAAATTTATGAGTTCGACATTATGGATTTCTGCAACTTCTTCAATGCCGGATACCTTGAATGCTTCGGCTGTTGCCCCCGGATGAGTCATACCCGAACCATCGCCGACAACAGGAACACCACCCGCTTCTTTTACAAGCTCACAAACTGCAGAGACAATAGAAGGATGAGTGGTAACAGCCTCCTCCGGTTTGCGGCCGGCAAGTACATTCGGTTTGAGAAGAACACGATCACCTTCAGATATCAGAGGTTTCAGACCGCCAATCAGAGATAGAGCCTCAGCAACACATTCTCGGGATAGAGAATAATCATCACATCGTACAATAGAAACTTTGCTCCTCATAGAAGTTACATTAGAATGATAAGTTAAAATAAGTATTGAAGACTGTTGGAAGTCTTGACCTTATTTGCCTTCCATCGCATCTTCAACACTTTTTCTAATGATGTATCCCGCTTCATGCAATATGGTATCACCTATTTGCACATCCTTTTCCATACTTGCAGTACAAGGATAGGAGTGGTGAGTAGAAGAAATTATTTCTTTATAGTCCTTCAGGTCAGACCATTTGAGTTTCTTGGCAACGAACCAGGTTGCACCACACGGAGCATCTCGCAGAACCTCAACATGAGTGAAAATCCCATTTACAGGGTCTGTCTCAATCTTTAGCAATGGATGACCAAATCCCATATTTACGAATTCATCAATTAAGGGTTTTCCTGTAATGTCAAGTGAACAGAATGGTTTTGGACATTCACATTCAATACCCTGTGATTCAAGTTTGCCCTTTACCTGTTCAGTCAGCCCTGCTGGCACCAGACGGGAATCATCCACAGGTATGAGAACAGCCTTTGCACCCATCATTTCTGCAATATCCGGCACAGACATCAACATATCCGGATGCAGGTCTATGGCAATGATGAGATCTGTAAGCGGTAAGTTGCCAGGAATATACTCAGTTGGATCTTCCACAAAATCAGGAAGATCGGTACGCAGTTCGAAAAGACCCACTATCATGGGAGCAAAGCTTGCTCTGGGTTCCCGGCAATGATCACACAGGTCACCACATGATACGCAAAAACTATCCGAATTGACAAGGTTACCAACAACCTTCCTGCCAAATTCCCCTGAATAAAATATGCTCAGACGCATGCAACATAGTATACATATGATACTAAATAAAGCTCCCTGCCTATTTTCCTGAACTCTTTGTATGAACAATACCCATAATATAAGCAGGTATACACCCAATAGCTGTACATGTCTCAAGGGAAATACCCTGGGAAGTAATGTCAAGATGATACCTGGCAAGACTGAAAAGATCTTTTGGAAGACCTTTACGTCCAAGTCCTACCAGCACCAAGAAGGACTTGTTGTGCATAATCTCATCTGCAAAGGTTTCCGGGGTCATCGCATACTTCTTATCAGGTTTAGATGTTGTAACAACAACCGAACCGAACTGAGACTGGAATCCTTTCTTTGGCAGGTCAAATACGAATAAATGACGCTTTTCATGCAGCATCCTCAAGTATTTACCTGATTCTCCAATTGTCGTTTTATCTGCAACAAAATCAACCAGCTCATCGGCGTCCATATTAAAAGGGAAATCAAAAAGAGCAAGAGAGAATCCAAATGCATGACATATGGGTGCAGCCCTTGCTATTGCCCTGTAATGAGCATCCAGCACTTTGATTTTATCATACGTATTAACTATACCCAATGTCAGCAAGAACATCACCTTTCCTTTTTACTTATATCAAGACGCAAGACTGATTGCTTACAGTTATTAAACTTGTTGCAATCTGCGCAATCGTCCCACAGTTCTTTTTTTTCAGAAGCATCAAGCATGACAAAACCTGTTTTTTCAAAAAACACAGGTGATGTAGTTCTCGTAAAAAGAAAGCTTTCATTATCCAGCCCCAAAACAAAAGCTTTCAGCAACTGGCTTCCAATTCCCTTTCCACAATGATCAGGATGAACAGCTATGGAATGAACCACAGGGAATCTGTCAATTTCCAGACATGCTGCTCCAACTATCCTGCCATCAATTTCTGCAACTAAGAAATCTTCTACCAGGGTGCCTTCAATATCAAGAAAATAAGTAGACATCAGTACCTGAATAGTGTCTTCATCATTCAACTCTGCTTTTCGGATTATCACATCAACGGTCATAATATCTCATCCATGCTTCCACTTCTGAAGCCTTTCATATCAAGTGTGACATAACTAAAACCTATACTTTTCAGATATGAAACTACATCTTCCCTCATTCCCAGCAATGAGACCAGATCGTCAGGGTGAACCTCGATACGTGCAATTCCTTTGTGATCCCTTACTCTTAACTCCTCAAAACCCAGTTTGATAAGAAAATCCTCTGCCATTTCCACTCTTTTAATACCTTCTTCAGTCAGAGCATCCCCATATGGAAAGCGTGAAGCAAGGCACGGAGATGGACTCTTGCTTGCAACGGAAAGTCTGAGCTCTTTTGCAATCTGCCTGATCTCATCCTTTGTAACATCAAACTCAATGTAGGGAGAATACACTTTATCTCCAGCTTCTTCAATCGCTCTCTTCCCAGGCCTGTATGAACATGAATCAGAAGCATTGCTTCCTTCAATAATAACATTAAAACCAAGTTTACCCTTAACGGAGTTTAAAACTCCAATAATCTCTTTCTTACAATAATAGCACCTGTTAGGGCTGTTCTCTGAAATCAGAGGAAATGACAGTTCATCCAGGTAAACGATCATGTGATCAATTCCTATCTCTTCAGCCACCCATTTTGCACATCCCAGTTCCCTTTCGGGGAATGAATGATTTTTGATGGTTACAGCGACTGCCTTTTTCCCAAGGACACTGTAAGCTATGGATGCAAGAACAGAACTGTCCACACCTCCTGAAAAGGCAATTATTACACTTTCCTTTTCAGATATACCTTTTTTCAATAATTCCAGTTTTTCATTGACCATTTGTTGACAATATGCAGAATATCATATTAAGCATATTCTCACAAAACATAAAATAGGATTTTAACGTATACATGTAATACTTTTAATAACGGTGATAAATGATGGCATTTTTTGGAACTAATGGCGTAAGGGGAATAGCTAACGAATACATAACTCCGCAACTGGCAATTGACGTTGCAAGGAGCCTTGGAACATATATGGGATCAAAAGGTGTAGTTGCAATTGGCAGAGATACAAGGGCATCAGGAGAGATGCTTAAATCCGCTGCAATTGCCGGTGCACTTTCAGCAGGTCTCACAGTAATTGACGTAGGCATATGCCCTACACCTTCTGTGCAGTATTATGTAAAAGAATATGCAGACGCAGGAATAGTTATAACTGCATCTCACAATCCAAGGGAATATAATGGGATCAAACTGATAGCAGGTGATGGCAGTGAGCTTTCAAGAGAGGGAGAAACAGAAATCGAAAAGCTCTACTATTCCAAAGAGTTCAATGCCGCATCATGGGAACGTACTGGAGACCTGCGTCATGACAGTAATGCCAACGAATTCTATATGAAAGGAATAATCAATTCCGTAGACCACGAGCTTATTCGGGAGAAAAGATTCAAGGTTGTTACAGATACGGGCTGTGGAGCAGGTTCTGCCACACTTCCATTCCTTCTCCAGAAACTTGGATGTGAGGTCATCACAATTAACGGTCAGATAGATGGAACATTCCCGTGGAGAAATCCGGAGCCAACCCCTGATGTGCTTACAGAGCTTGCAGATATTGTAAAAAAATCAGGGGCTAACATGGGTGTTGCACAGGATGGAGATGCAGACCGCGCAGTATTCTTTGATGAGAATGGGGAGTTCATAGAGGAAGAAGTACTCCTTGCAATGATGGCAAAATACGTTCTGGAAAGGAAAAAGGGCCCAATTGTCACACCGGTAAGCTCCTCATCACGCATGCTCGATGTTGCAAAAGAAGCAGGTGTGGAACTTATATGGACTGCAGTGGGCTCCATCAATGTCGCACGTAAGATGATGGAAACTGATGCAGTATTCGGAGGAGAGGGTAACGGAGGACTAATATTCCCTGAGCACCAATACTGCCGTGACGGTGCAATGGCCTGTGCAAAGTTTCTTGAGATTATCGCAAATGGACAGAAGCTGTCAGAACTTGCCAGAAGTGTGCCTGTGTACTTTAACTCAAAGACAAAGATCAAGGCTGAAGACCTTCCCAAAACCATGGAAAAGGTCAAGATAGAAGTGCTCTCAAAAGGCGATGAAGTCGATACAAGAGATGGTGTTAAAATCTGGTATGACGACGGATGGGTGCTAATCAGACCATCAGGAACTGAACCAATAATCAGAATATTTGCAGAATCAAAGACAAAGGAAAGAGCAGACGCTTTCATGAATGAAGGAGTAGTGCTAGTAAACAGTTCCAAGTAGTCAGGCTTTGCCTCTTGACTCACCAAGGATGATTCCTGTTGCAATTAAATGAGCCACTCTCAGTGGCTCAGGTATATTGCTTCTTGTTGATGAAATTTGTACTATTCGAGTAGCAAATTCGGGCTTGATCCCACAACACTGAATAAACACCGGATTGGACTCATCCTTTGTTATGACTTTACTAATAGTACCTGCTTTTTTGATTATTTCCAGTCGTTTTTCCTTATCAGGTAGAAAAGAGAGGGCACTTTCCATTGCTTCTAAATTGGGAAGACTACGCATCAGTACAATTACCGGAATGTTCGTCTCTTTGTTAAGACAAACTATGTCAACTGGATTAAAGCCCCCATATGTGATACCATCAAGCATTATTGCCCTTATTTGAGGGAAGTGCTTGCTCTGACATATCATTTTTATGATACGGTCTGTTGCATCCAGGCCATCCCTTGTTATCTCAGAACGAAGCACACCGTCAAGCCACAGACCACCACGGAAAAAAGCCCCGACTATGGTGACAGTATCACTTATAAGTGCAGAATCATCTATCCCTAAAATACGAATCTCATCTTTTATATGAAAACGTTTAGCAATTATCACAAAAAATAGTATAAAAAAAGGTAATGAAGTAACTTACCAGCAGGAACATTCAAATGAACATGCCTTCCGGAAGAACTTCCTTTTTATTTTCTGCTTTTGACATTACTTTCTGCACGGACTCAAGGAAATCATCCATGTTAACAGACTCTTTATCGAATCTTACAGCAAGCATACCTGCTTCCATGGCAATTGCATTGAGGTCTGCACCACTTGCACTTTCTGTAATTTTTGCCAATTTCTTATAGTCGATATCATCCGCAACGGCCATAAAGCGTGTATGTATCCTGAAGATATTTTCACGGGCTTCTGCATCCGGCATTGGTACATTGACTATCCTGTCAAACCTTCCAGGTCTTAGAATAGCAGGGTCAAGAACATCCAGCCTGTTTGTGGCCGCAACTATCCTTACATCGCCCCTATTGTCAAAACCATCCATTTCTGCAAGTAATTGCATAAGGGTCCTCTGGACTTCACGGTCTGCACCGTTGGTGTCATTCAGGCGCCTTGAAGCTATTGCATCCAGTTCATCGATAAAGACAATACTTGGCGACTTATTCCTTGCCATTTCAAAAAGTTCCCTGACCAGTTTCGCACCGTCACCGATGTATTTCTGTATCAGTTCAGAACCGACCACTCTTATGAAAGTGGCTTCTGTCCTGTGTGCAACGGCCTTTGCCAGCAAAGTCTTCCCGGTACCGGGTTCTCCATAAAGAAGGACTCCTTTTGGCGGAGTGATACCAATACGCTTGAAAGATTCCGGTTTTGTCAACGGCAGTTCAACGGATTCTATCAGTTCCTGTATCTGTACTTCCAGTCCGCCGATGTCTTCATAGTTAACATCCTGTGACTCCAATACCTCCATTGCTGAAACTTCCGGATCCTCAGTTGTCGGAATAATCTCCACTATTGCAAGTGTCTGCGGATTCAGCGCAACTTTTGCACCCGGAACAAGAGAATCTTCATTAAGGTACTGTGATACATTTACCATAAACTGCGGGCCTGTTGAACTCCTTACAAGCACCTTTTCCTCACTAATGACGTCCATTATAGTGGCCACCACAAGAGGAACAGTCTTCAAGCGATCAATCTCAGCCTGCAGCCTGCGTACCTCACGTTCGTATTTGAGCTTCTGACTCTCAACAAAACGTTTTTCAGACTCAATCTGATCACATTGCTCTTTCAGAAGACTATTTCTGGACTCAAGCTGCCTCATACGATCAAGCAGGTATTTGGAAAAGTCTTCCTCACTATCTGAGCCGACATAATCATAGTCTGCCTTGTTCACAGAAGTAAAATCGTATCTTCTATGTTCAAACTCACTGTCGCTAGTTTCGCTCATGTGTCTCCGAATAATATTTAAGTGCAAAGGGTATATAGCCCTTTCGTAAAGAGAGATTAGATACTTTATGAGTTGAAGATTTATGCAGTGTGAAATATGTGGCTCTGAAATAAGAGGCGATTCTTTTAAAGTTAGCATTGACGGAAGTGAACTTACAGTATGTGGAAGATGTTCACAATATGGAAATGCAACAGGCAAGCGCAGTCCAGTATCCAAGAAAGTTGCACCAGTCAGCCGTGGCCCTGTACTAAATACAGGACAACGCAGACCGCCAAGAAAAACTACTGGAATGATAGAGGATGAACTTGTTGACGAGTATGGACAGGCAATAAAAGAAGCAAGAGAAAGAAAGAAATGGACACATGACCAGCTTGCTTCGAAGATCAAGGAGAAAGCAGCGCTTATCAAGAAGATCGAACGTGAGGAAATAGTTCCGGAAGATGATGTTCGTCAGAAGATCGAAAAGACACTTGATATTAAGCTTACTGAGAGAAGCGGAGATAGTGACTGGAGTGGAGAACGCCTGAATCGTGGTACAACGCTTGGCGATATTGTGACAATCAAACGAAAATAAGGATATTTTAAGTGATAAAATGAGTCTTGACGGCAAAAAACTGGGATTTATCGGAACTGGAAAAATGGGCAGCGCATTAATTAAAGGAATATGCGGTGCAGGACTGTTCTCAGGTTCCGATGTGTATGCAAGTGATCTTTATGAACCCTCACTTGAAGAATTGAAACGGGATTCAGGAGTAAATGTTTCTACAGATAATACGATTACAGTATCCAATTCGGACGTAATCGTTCTTGCAGTCAAGCCCCAGATACTCAGGAAGGTCATATCATCTATAAAGGATGATGTAACTGAAAACAAATTGATAATCTCAATTGCTGCCGGCGTCAAGCTGGAAGATATCGAGAAAGAATTCAACACAGGAACCCGTGTTGTAAGAGTAATGCCAAATATAGCTGCAACCGTTGCAGAAGCTGCTTCTGCCATCACACAGGGCAAGAATGCATCAAAAGAAGATGCTGAAGATGCTCTTGCAATATTCAGGTCAGTTGGAAGCGCTATCCAGGTACCTGAGAACCTCATGGATGCAGTAACCGGACTTTCCGGAAGCGGTCCAGCCTATATATTTCCCATCATTGAAGCAATGGCAGACGGTGCAGTATATGAAGGACTTGACAGGAAAAGTGCCATGATACTTGCAGCCCAGACGGTCATGGGTGCTGCAAAAATGGCGCTTGAAACTGAAATGCACCCTGGAGAACTCAAAGATATGGTTACATCACCTGCAGGAACCACTATTCGTGGCATCCGTGTATTAGAAGAAAACGGCGTAAGAGCAGCTTTCATGAACGCCGTTATTGAATCCTCAAATCGTTCAAAAGAGTTGGGGAAATAAGCAACTCCCACACAAAAGTTTATTAGACACTTCACCATATAGAAAAGTTTATTAGATTAAAAACGGAAATTTAGTCATAGACTGGAAAATCCAGCCATATAAGATGCGGGAATCTAAAAACGTGATTAAAGAGATAATATATGAAAAAATTATACAAGGGGATTTTCTGGAATGGGGATTGGAGTTAAATCGTTTGCCGTGATCAGGGGCGATAATGCTGATAAAGTGAATGTAGCATTACATGATCTTGAGCACTACGGCCGGATGAGGTTTGCATCAAAACCAAAACGTATTGAGCCCGTGTATGCAGACAACCTTCTGGTTAGTGTTGCTGGAGTGCCACTCAAAGCTAAATGCAACTCAGCGGCGTTGGTGGAACTTGACAACAATGCAGGCGCAGCAATTAGTAAACTGAGGAAAATACACCCTCCGGCTCACGTAGTAATTGTAAGCCCAAGGCATGAAGTCTATGAGGAACTCATGGATAAGTCAGAGTTGTACCCTGAATTTGAGCGCAGTTTTGAACCCCAACACCATTAAAGAAAAGGACAGATTCTAAAAAGGGTCATTTGCATCAGTAGCTTTAGTTATTTCCTTTAGTTTGCCGACATAGCCAGGAAGGCTTTCAACATCCTTTATCTCTTTTTGTACGAGAGAAATAATAAGGTCCCTTATTCTTGTTTCAGGCGTTATCCCCAGAGACTGCAGGTTTTCTACAAGCTTTGAAGCCAGCATGTTTCCCCGCCGATCCCAGTCAGTAAGAATAATAATATCGCTACCTGTCCTTGATAATTCTTCGCAGAAATTAATTAATGAATGGTGAGTTGCAAGACGAAAATCCCCGTTCAAACCCAAATTATTTAGTGCGGCAACATCCCTTTTACCTTCAACAACAATGATTGAATCCTGCCTGATAAACTCCTGCAATTCATCCAGCAATTTCTCAACCATTTCCAACCTTTTCTGGTAAACGAGCAAAGGTGCTTTCAATGATCGTTTCGAGTATAATCGTTTCCGTTGCATAAAAATATCCGGTCCGTTTTTTAAGAAATACTTACCGACAATTGTCTTTCATCAGATTAAAGAATACTCTTCAAATTAAAATAGACCAAATAACTAAAAATAGTAACTAAAATAAGCTAAAATTGTTTTGTACAAGCAAATACCCTGTCGCAATCAAAAGCAAACTTTTTGGGATCGGAGGGGTCTTCTGGCGACAGGGAGATAATATTTACTTGTAATAACGAACGAATTCTTCAAATTGTTCATAGTAGTTTGCTCTTTCTACCAGATTTCCGAAATATTCATCCATGTATTTCACCTCAGATACTAGATTGTCATCTGAATATATTAAGCGAAGGCAAGCGTAGTGAAAGTATTAGAGCACTTGCCTGGGTGATTAATCACAATGATTCGGCAATTTGCTTTCCAGCACGTCAACGACAACAACATATTCAATATTCTCCAGCAGGAGGGATTTCTTTGAATTATGCATACCACTTACAATTGAGATAGCAGATGATCTTAATCCAAAAATATCAGCAAGAATGCCTATAAGTTGTTCATTGGCCTTACCTTTCTGAGCGTTCTGGGACAAACGCACTTCAATGCGCTTCCTCCAGTGATTGTAGCCGCTTGGAACACAAAGTGATTTAGAACCAGGCGTCACCTCTATATCGATGATAACTCCGGCATCAACTTCTTTCAACGCATCTTTAAAAGACATTAACAGCACCATCTGATAAAACACATTTTAAACATGTAATTTAATCTAAAAAAGGAATAATCAGTAGGATAATGCTGTCGTCTGACGCACTAACTCCGGGATATCACCCTATGGATTTTCCGCTGTCCATCCCAGTTTCCCTCGTGACAGGCTTTATTGCACTATCCAGTGTATCGCATTGAGGTTGTCTGTACAATCACAGATAGGCTCTGCCATGCTCTCATGCAAGGACCTAACAATGCGCATACCCAATACTATGTGGCACACATATAAATGTGACGTCTTAATGTCACTATATTCTTAATAAGTGCTTATAAACAATAAAAACCATAAAGTATTAGCCATGTCATGCGCACAAACCATCCACGGAAAAATAATATACGGACCTGAAGCAGAGGTCATTGAAGGTTACATTGTTGTTGAAGACGGTATCATTAAAGAAGTGCATGAACAAAGGACTGATTCAAATAACATAATTGCACCCTGCTTCATTAATGCGCATACCCACATAGGAGATTCTGTCTGCAAAGACCCTGTTCTCGGGGAAGTTTCAGGGCATTATGTGCAGAGGAAACTCAACCAGCTGGTGCAACCTCCTCACGGATTAAAGCATAGGATACTTAGCAATACCCCCCACAATGAAATGGTGCATTCAATGGAAAGAACGCTTAAGGACATGAACGATACGGGTACATGCACTTTTGCGGATTTCAGGGAAGGAGGAATAAAAGGAGTACTTGCATTAAAGGAAGCACTTGAATCGTCAGATATTGATGGCAAAATTTATGCAAGACCTGTTAACACCAAAGAAACAAGTATGCTGTCAGCAGAACTGGAAGAACTCCTTGAACATGCAGACGGACTTGGCATGAGCGGGGCAAATGATATTGATATGGGAATTCTCCAGGCAGCAAAGAGTTCTTCATTAAAAAGAAGAAAAACCTTTGCAATCCATGCAGGCGAAAATAGTCGAAGTGATATAGAAAAAGCATTTTCACTTGACCCTGATATCTTAATACATATGACCAAGGCAACTCGACATGACCTGAAGGAAGTTGCTGACATGGATACACCCATTGTAGTTTGCCCGCGATCTAATTTCATAACAGGGGTTGGTATGGCACCGGTTGTTGAAATGCTAGATCAGGGAATTAAAGTTGCAGTGGGAACTGACAATGTAATGCTAAATTCAGTCAATATGTTTGCTGAAATGGAAATGTTGTCCAAAATTTTTGGAATAGAAGACAGACAAGTATTTATGATGTGTACACTTATGGGTGCAACAATATTAGGACTTGAGACAACAGGTTCTATTGTTGAAGGAAACACAGCAAAAATAATGATCATTAATGGGAATTCAAATAATCTTACAGGTGTAAAAGACCCAATCAGAGGAATTGTTAGGAGAGGGCGACCTGATGATATATTATCAATATTGAGATAAGCAGGGAAAAATCACATAGGAGAGGGAATAATGGCAAGTACTCTGTATAAAAATATTTTTATTGCGACCGATGGATCTAAACAAAACCAGAACGCAGTTCAGCACAGTATCGAACTGGCAAAACTGACTGGAGCGAAATTGTATGCAGGCTATGTTGTCGATACTGCAGCTTTTGCTTCAATCCCAATGGATGCCGGATGGGAAATGATGTATGAGCTTCTTGAAAAGGAAGCAACTGTTGCAACCGAGTCTGTTGAAGAACTGGCAAAAGAAGCAGGCATTCCATTTGAAACTGTGGTCCTTGAAGGAAACCCAAGTCATGAGATAATTGAATTTGCTGACAATAATAGCATAGACTTGATAATACTGGGTACCCTCGGAAAGACTGGGTTAGACAGATTCCTTCTTGGGAGTGTAGCTGAAAAGGTTACAAGAAATTCAAAAGTACCTGTACTTGTAGTACGGGGAGACTCCGAAGAGGAACAGTAAGGAAAAGGAGTTGTAACATGCCAAAAAACATTAAAGTTTCTGACATTATGAAGAAGGATGTCGCTTATGCTACCCTACCTGGTTCGAGAGACGAAGTCCATACATTACTCAAAGATAAAAAAGTGTCAGGAGTGCCTGTTTTAAAAGACGGTAAACTTGTAGGAATTGTCAGCAGAGCAAACCTTCTGAATAACCCTGAAGAAGAACAGTTGGCTCTTTTGATGACACGTAACCCCCTTGTAATAGACCCTGATGCAAATATGATAGTAGCAGTAAAAATGCTTCTGGCAAACAACATCAGAAGACTACCTGTTGTGAAAGATGATAAACTAGTAGGAATTCTGTCTGTTGCGGACATTGTTGCTTCAATTGCAGAGATGGACATTACTGACCATGTAGGACAATACCTTAGTCCGACTGTAGTACCCATATGGACAGATACCCCCCTAAACGTTGCTGCCAGGATAATGGAACTTGCAAAGTCCAAAGCAGCTCCAGTAATTGATAGTAACCTTGAGGTAGTAGGCATAATCACAGACCGTGACGTCATAAGCGCCAGTGTGATTGAAGATTCCGTAGAAATGTCCGACATGTCCAATGGCTCAGACGATGATGAATGGACATGGGAATCTATGAGAGATACCATGAGCATTTATTACAGTGTTTCAAGAGTGAAGGTCCCTGACATACCTGTGAAGAACATAATGGTCAAAGAACTCGTGAAGGCTGCATATATTTCAGGTGTCAGCGAATGCGCATTGAAGATGAAGAGGAATAAAATTGACCAGATACCAATTGTCAATGCTAACCAGCGATTCCTTGGACTACTGCGTGATCGTAATATCATGAAGGCAGTTATAGACAGTGAATGAAGCATATTGTATTTCAGGGTATAATTACCCTTAATCCTTTTTTATTCAAGTGATTGAGATGGAACGTCCATTCGTATTCATAAATTCGGCAATGTCTGCAGATGGCAAGATATCCACAAAGGAAAGAAAACAGGTCAAGATTTCCGGGCAGATAGATTTTAAACGCATGGATAAACTCAGAGCAGGATCTGATGCCATAATGGTTGGGATTGGAACGATTCTGGCAGATGATCCCAGCCTAACAGTCAAGTCCCCTGAACTAAGAGAATCAAGACTTGAAAAAGGTCTTGATGAGAATCCTGCGAGGATTATCATTGATAGTAATGCAAGAACTCCCTTTGATGCAGACATTTTCAAAAAGGGAGAGGGAAAAAGGATAATAATTGTATCCGAATCAGCTCCTGTCGAAAAAACATCCGGACTTAAGAAAAAAGCAGACATAATCGTTGCCGGTAAAGAAAGAGTTGATCTAACCGTTGCAATGTCCGAACTAAAGAAACTTGGCATCAACAGGTTAATGGTAGAAGGTGGAGCAACGCTTAACTGGGGAATGATATCAGAAGGCCTTGTTGATGAAATCTATATTTTTGTCGGAAACCTGATAATCGGCGGGAAAAGTGCACCAACTTTTGTAGATGGAGAAGGTTTCCCTGAAAGTGATATTCAAAAACTTGAACTCATTGATGCTGAAAAGATAGAAGAAGGTATCCTCTTGAAATGGATAATACTGAAAAGTAACTGAATAACTCCTTTTGATTTAAATTATCCCTGATTAAAGACCTGCATACAACCGCATATTTAACATGGTGGTTGCAAAACAATATCGTTTTATACCAGACGAACAATTATAGAACAATATGAACAAGATAATTCTGCCTGCGTTAGCAGTTATACTTCTTCTCATCATAGTTGCTGGATATTCAGACGCCAACAACACTACAGCAGAGGACAGTGCACTTACAACTATTGCCGATGTGCAGCAGTTAAATGTTGCAATTGCAAAGGGACCTGTATTCGTGGAAATTGGCACTAACCGTTGTCCAACCTGCAGTGTCCAGAAGCCCATTCTTGCAGATATAGCAAATGATTATCAGGGTAAAGCTTCTGTACTGTACATAAATGCAGATGAAACCAGATCACTGGCTGCCAGTTTCAACATATACTCAATCCCCGACATGTTCGTCATTGTTGAAAGCAATGATGACGGCTACGTCTATATGGGGGCCGACGGAAAAATAACTACTGACAGGAACAGGGCAAGATTCATAGGCCTGACATCTAAGGGGACACTTACAGATGTTCTTGATGCAGCAATTGAATACAGGCAATAATTAACCAGGGAGAAAAATGCTGGAAGCTACTTTACTCACACCTATCGCCGCTTTTTTAGCAGGCATAGTGAGTGTACTCTCCCCATGTGTGCTTCCGCTTCTTCCAATCGTCCTCGCATATTCTACTGGAGAGAGCAGACTCAAACCCCTTGCAATCATTGCAGGACTTACAATATCATTTATCATCATGGGCATTGCAGCCTCTGCTTTTGGGAATCTGTTTTTGCCATACATAAATGAACTTAAAATCCTTGCTGAAATAATTATAATTATTATCGGCATCTCGATGATCATAGAAAAAGATATCCTGGGTTTTTTTTCAAAATGTACAGGAAGAATGCACAATGAAGGAAAAGGACTTTTAGGTGGGCTCGTTATAGGAGCTTCACTGGGAATAATATGGATACCATGCGTAGGACCAATCCTAGCATCCATATTAACACTCGTAGCACTGGAAAGTAATCTCAGTTACGGAGCTATGCTCCTTACAATATACTCCATGGGTTTCGCTATTCCTATGCTACTCATCGCTTATTCTGCAAAGTTGTCAGGAGACCGGCTCAGCAAGCTATCAAAATTTGATGTTGAAATTAAAAAAGTAGCTGGAAGTATACTAGTACTTGTAGGACTGTGGATGGTATATACTAACCACATTGCTACTTATATATGATACACCAAATACAAACAAAAATCAGAAAAGATGAATGTATTAGTCAATTACACATTCATCATCATTTGCTATTGCAACCAGTTCATTAACACAGGCAACAGCCATTGGAGTTCCGCCACGTGTGCCTACACATGTGATAGAAGGTACTGGTGCGTTCCTGACAACTTCCTTTGACTCTGCGGCATTGACAAAGCCTACGGGTGTGCCTACAATGATTGCCGGTTTGATGCCGTGCTCGATCATCCTGCATACGGCAAATGCAGCAGATGGTGCATTGCCGATAGCAACAATTGAACCCTCAAGGATGTCCTTGCATTTTAGGAAACCTGCTGCAGTTCTGGTAATACCATACTTACGAGCAAGTTCTGCATCTTCGTCCTTGTCGAGTACACAGATGATCTCACAGTTATGACCTCTCTTGGTAATTCCTGCTTTGACCATGTTGATATCAACAAGAATAGGAGCACCTGCTTTGATAGCTTCTACACCTGCTTTCATAGGATTATTGACAAAACGCATAAGATCTGCAACTGCCGGGTCACCTGTTGAGGTTACACAGCGTTGCCTTACCTTGTCCTCAATGGTATCATCGCCAACGAGTTTTTTAGCAATATTACGACTGGTCATGTAAATTGCCTTTGCCTCATCGGTTTGTGAGCCAAGGTCGGTACAGATATTAACAAGTTCAGGGTCGATCTCGGTGGTCATTTCCACAAGTTCTTCAATGCTTGGGTCTGTTTTTTTGGATTCAGTAGTCATATTTCCTATGATACCCCCTTGGAGTTATTATTCTCTTGCCGTATGGGGAATCCCATATGCGAGAATCGTTTGTTGTAATAAGAATAGTGGTGCTCATATCCACCCAGTCATTGTATTCCATGACCTCACCGAGGGTAGTAACAATGTAATCCTGACCTTCATCCCTCAGGGCATTCTTCACAAGACCAACAGGTACGGAATCATCCTTGTGCTTTCTGATTATCTCGATTGCCTTTGAGAAGTTGGATTTACGCTGACGGCTCTTCGGGTTGTAGAGTGACATCACAAAATCAGCAGATGCTGCTGCATCCAGCCTTTTCTCAATGACTTCCCAGGGAGTCAGAAGGTCGCTGAGACTTACGGTACACATGTCATTAACAATAGGTGCACCAAGAACACTAGCCGCTGCAGTGATAGCGGTTACACCTGGTAGAACCTCGATCTCAACATCAAGGCCGGCATGTTCTGCAACTTCAAGAACGAGCCCTGCCATGCCATAAATGTTTGCATCTCCACCACTTATCATGGAAACAACGTGTTCCTGTGCAAGCTCCACTGCCTTGCTTGAGCGGTCGACTTCTTTACCCATGGCACTGCGAACGATCTCCTGTTTGTCCAGCAGACTTGCCATTTGGTCAAGATATGTACCGTTTCCGACAATATAATCAGAAGTCAGTATGACATCTCTTGCCTTAACAGTCAGCTGTTCTACAGAACCCGGGCCTATGCCAATAATGTAAAGCTTTCCTTTTGCTTCACTCTGCGATTGCGATTGTGATCCTTCCATATACCTTCTTCCTTAGTATCAATTCCTTTTTTTCCGACAACGCCAGTGCAGCAGGCTCTGCCACACCTGTAAGCCCGAAGCGTTTTGCCTGCGAAGCTGACGGCGCATCATAGTTATTTAATTCATCATGATCTATGAACGTGATTTTAATTCCAAGAATCTTTGCTGCCTCATGAAGACCAGCCTCGTTCTCTTTCAATTTTGCAGATGCCAGCCCTTCAACTTCATCGATGCTTCTACCTGCCTCCACAAGTGCATTATTGATTGCATCGATGGCTTCCTGACTGTCAATACCCCTTCGGGCTCCAATACCTATGATCATTTGTCCTCAGCTTTTGCTTCATTCCTTTTAAGGACCGACACATCATCCCCGACAATGACTATCTTTGGACCTTTGATCTCAAGGACCTCCACATCCTCATCAAGCAGAGCACAGTTTACCTGAACCGTAGATGGTTTGTTAACGATATCACAGCCCAACGCCTTGGCAATACCTTCAACCGAGTTCCTGTTATGGACCTCGGTAGCCGTTGTGACAACAGGTACAGGACCAATTTCAGCTATTTTCCTGACAACCTCATTGCCACCATGATGGCCACCAAGCAGAGGAATTGCGAAATTCATATTGGAATCGACCACAATGACCGCAGGGTCCTTCCACTTGTCCTCGATAAGGGGCGCAATCTCACGCACAACAATACCAGTGGCAAATACCGCCACGATGACATCGTACTCCTCGAAGGCCTTTTTGAAGATGCTCTTATCATACATCAGGACATCAGCATTCAGATGTCCTGCCAGACGCTCTGCAACCTCAAGATTTCTCTCAAAGGTTATGACAGCGGTTCTTGCGCCACTCCGTATAAGTAAGACCTCCCAAAATTACCATATTCTACAGGCTCTACAACTCCACCGATAAGAATCATTGCAGAGCGTATGATACCTGCTTCCTTGACCTTACCAGCAATATCTGCAACTGTACCCTTGATAATCTTCTGATCAGGCCATGATGCATGGAAGACCACTGCAACAGGAGTGTCGTCCGGATATTCCACCTTCTCCATTATCTGCTCGATCTTCTGGGTTCCCAAGAATACGGCCATTGTAGCACCGTGCCTTGAAAGTTCCTTGATCTGGTCTTTCTCAAGTGTCTTGCCTGCAGGACGTGTGATGATAAGGGTCTCAGAGACATCATTCAGTGTGAGCTGTGTCTGCAATGCAGCTGCTGTTGCAAATACTGAGGAGACACCAGGTATGACCTCAACATCTACATCGAACTTTTTCAGTTCCTCGAACTGCTCAACAATGGAGCCGTAGAGTGACGGGTCACCGCTGTGTAACCTTACTACCTTCTTACCTACTTCAAGATTGTCAACTATGAGTTTGGTTGTCTCATCAAGGGTAAGTCCGTAACTGTCTATCTTCTCACCTTTACAGTAATTGACAACTTCCGGGTTCACAAGGGAACCTGCATATATTACAAGGTCTGCTCCTTCAAGAAGCTCTTTGCCCATTACGGTTATATATTTTGCATTTCCAGGGCCAGACCCTACAAAATAGACTTTCTTGTTTGTCATATGGATTCTCCTTGTGACTATTCCTTTTCTGCGAAGATTATACTGAAATAGTTACCTTTTTCAGGAATATTTTCTCTTTCTGTAATAATGACTTCCTTATCGCTAAAAAGACGTTCACAGAATGTGAATTTGTTGAAACCTTCCTTTTCAAACGAATCGATTATCTTAAGCGGTTTACTTGCCTTCAACCTGATCTTATACTTGCTGTCTGAGCCATCACTTACTTCAAAGGATGAATCAACCTCTGCTCCTGTCTGTGCAGCAAAGGAAGTTATCGAGCTGATTCCAGGGATTGTTGCTGTTTCCACATCAGGATAAAATTTCTTCATCACACGTTTTAAGTGGGTGAATGTCGAGAAGAAATTAGGGTCACCAATAAGACCGAAAACTACGAGGTTATCCTTAGATTCCTCAGCAAGCATGTCAGCATTTTTCTTCCAGACGGCATTTAGCACGTCGTAATCTGTCAACATGGGAAATTCCAGAATCTCTGATTCTGCATAAGGTGCCACCAGATCCGCAGCCATAGGACCGGGAACGTATACCTTGTATGCATTTTTCAGGCTTTCAACAGCTTTCAACGTGAGAAGTTCCGGATCTCCCGGACCAAGTCCAACTCCAACAAGCATTTTTTATCACCAACAATATTAAAATTAATTCTTACCTGATCTACCGACAACAACATATACCGGATTTTCAGGTTTGAACATGGTTTCACCGGTAATCGGTACACCACGTGAAACAATTAAATGCAGTACCTCATCGAATAAGTCAAGTTCTTTCATCTTATTTATTACGTTTACGACCGTTTCAATCCTGACCGCATTCACCACAATACTCTTTGCCTTTTTCTCGGCAAGCACTTCAAGCACACGGGAAATGTTTTTTGTGCCACCTATGAACGCACAATCAATCGAACCAACATCCTGCTTTTCCAGGATCTCAGACGATTCACCGGAAAACACTTGGGCATTGGTAATCTTAAATGCTTCGAAATTTTTCTTCGTCACATCAATTGCCTGTTCCCTTGCATCAATGGCACATATACTAATATCACGTACCCTTTTTGAAGCTTCTATAGACACGGCTCCCGTTCCACAACCAATGTCGAAAAATCTGCAATTATCCACTAAATCAAGTTTTGATAGGGCAACTGCAATTATCTCCGGTTTTGTCGGACCGCCACTTACGTGCATAAGTTCTGTCATGTTCCACCTTAACTAAGATAAACTGGAGTTAAGTAGATATAAGTTGTCCTTCATAAAACTGTTGCATTATTACGAAATAGTATAGCAATTCAAAAATATTTAGGGCGGTTGCAATGGAGAATAATAAAAAAGCTAAGAAACTACTGGTATTGGGTACTGCATCTGATGTAGGCAAGAGCATAATGGTCACGGGCCTATGCAAGATCCTTTCCAGAAAATATAAGGTTGCACCATTTAAGGCCCAGAACATGAGCCTGAACTCATGGATCACAAAGGATGGAAAGGAAATCGGAATTGCACAGGCAATACAGGCCAAAGCTGCCGGTGTTGAACCCACAGCAGATATGAATCCGGTACTTCTCAAACCCAAAGGAGACAGGACATCTCAGGTTATCGTACTTGGTGAACCGTATGCAGATAAAACCGCAGGCAACTATTACGATTCTATTGAGGAAATGCATGATGTTCTCAGGGGAGCTCTTCAAAGGCTTGAGTCCGAATATGACCTTATAGTAATGGAAGGTGCAGGTGGAGCCGCTGAGATCAACCTCTATGACCGCGATATTGTTAATATCGGAACTGCGCGCATAACCGGTGCACCTATTATTTTGGTGGGAGATATCGAATCAGGAGGAGTATTTGCAAGCCTTTACGGAACCAAGGAACTGCTGCCTGACGATGTCAGTAAGAATCTCAAAGGATTTGTCATCAACAAGTTCAGGGGTGACCCTGCCATACTCGAACCCGGATTAAAGCAGCTTGAAGACCTCACAGGCGTACCTGTTCTTGGAGTTCTGCCATATTACAAGCTCAATATACCCTCCGAAGATTCAATGGCCATCAGGAAAAAGAAAGGAAGGGTTGAAAAAGAGGATATCAACGATATTGATATTGCAGTCATACGCCTTCCAAGAATTTCCAATTTTACCGATTTCGAGCCACT
Source organism: Methanolobus sp. (assembly GCF_016278385.1). Classification (GTDB taxonomy): domain Archaea; phylum Halobacteriota; class Methanosarcinia; order Methanosarcinales; family Methanosarcinaceae; genus Methanolobus. Next base: position 9,082 of record NZ_JADQBY010000008.1, on the reverse strand, counting down.
TGAGAGGATTGCGAACGTCAGGTATGTCGATCTTGATGAGAATCTTGGAAATCCGGATTGTGTAATGATCCCGGGCACAAAAAACACTGTCAGTGACCTGCTGGACCTTCAGAAAAGCGGCATGGACATCCAGATACGCAACCTCAAAGGAAAAGCAGCCATCTTCGGTATTTGCGGTGGCTACCAGATGCTAGGGAAGGTCATCCACGATTCCGGCGTAGAGAACGGAGTTGAGGCAGACTACGAAGGTCTTGGGCTTCTTGATATCGAAACATCTTTTGGAGAATACAAGAAGAAGACTGTCCAGGTACAGAAAGATATAGTTGCCGACGGCCCCATCTTTAAGAATATCAAAGGTGACAAAATCTGGGGCTATGAGATACACATGGGCGAAACAAAGACACTCAGGACTGTATTTGGTGATGATGGCAGCATTGATGAAAGTGGAACTGTGGTGGGCACATACCTTCACGGACTTTTCGAGAATGAGAACATCAGGCATGCACTCATGATCTACCTGACTGAAAAGAAGGGTATAGAGTACCACCCTGAAACATTCACAACAGAAGAGGAAGCCTATGAGGAACTTGCAAAAGTTATTGAAAGCTGCCTCGATATGAAGAAGATATACGAACTCATCGAAAATCAGAAATGATTTTCAGCTTTTTTGAACTGCAGTACTTGACTGCAGCTTTCTTTTTAATCTTAGTTTAGAATCTTTCGTTCTGGCTTTTTTCAATTCATATTAAATCTACCTGTTGTTGTTTATTTATAGATTATATGTGCAAACAGATATGCCGAGTATGCCTTGTACATCATTTCATGAAAAACTATTTTTAGAAGCAGATATAAGATTCCCTGAATGGAGCAGGATGAAATCCGTGTTAGTCTCAGCCGAGACCTGACACTATTTGATATTACAATGATAGGTATTGCTGGCATGATAGGCGCTGGCATCTTTGCGCTCACCGGTTTTGCCACAGGTATCGCAGGACCGGCAGTTCTTCTTGCATTTCTACTCAATGGTGTCATCGCAACATTTACCGGACTTGCATATGCAGAACTTGGTTCAGCCCTCCCTGAAGCAGGAGGCGGCATCATCTGGGTAAAAGAAGCCCTTGGAAATCACTTTGCCTTTTTTGCAGGATGGATCAACTGGATAGCGCATACCATCGCTTGTGCACTCTATGCGGTGACATTCGGTGCTTTTTTCTCAGAATTCCTTGTGATGTTCATTGGTTTTGATCAGACTTCGCAGGCAACAACCATCAAAATATCGGCTGTTGCTATCGTGTCCATGATAACCTATCTCAATTACCTTGGTGCAAAAGAAAGCGGAAGATTCGGCGGCTTCATTACCCTTTTCAAGATGCTCATCCTGCTTGTATTCGCCGGCTTTGGAATATATAGAACCCTGACACAACCTGACTGGATAACTGCATACACCCTTAACCCTTCTTTCATGCCCAATGGAATTACGGGAGTACTGGTTGCCATGGGGTTCACATTCATAGCTTTTGAGGGATACGAAATAATCGTGCAGAGCGGTGAGGAAGTAAAAGATCCGGAGAAAAACATACCCCGTGCAGTTATCATCTCACTATGGGTAGCTGTGATCATCTACATTCTTGTGGCTTTTGCACTTCTTGGAAGTATTGAATCTAATGTTCCAAGCTGGATATATCTGGGACAACTCGGAGAATTCAGCATGATAAGGGTCGCTAATCAGATAATGCCATACGGTGCTGTTGCGATAATTATCGGCGGACTTGTATCGACCCTCAGTGCTATGAACGCAACTGTATACTCATCCTCAAGAGTAGCATTTGCCTTGGGAAGGATGGGATATCTGCCAGAATCCCTCTCAAGGATCAATGAAAAGAACAGAACTCCACATTTCGCTATTTTCTTTAGTTACATAATTATAATTCTGATGGCGCTTGTACCCATAGAAGCAGTGGCAGCAGTTGCCGATGTGATGTTCATCATGCTTTTTATAGTTGTCAATTCTGTGCTGATAATACTAAGACTCAGACGTCCGGACATAAAAAGGGCTTTTAGAATGCCACTTGTACCATACCTGCCAATACTTGCCATCATATCGCAGATAGCGATTGGATACTACCTGATCACAGAAATAGAGCATGCATCATTCGTCGTGGCTGTGACTATTGTGTGGACCATAATGGGATCTTTCATCTACTATTCATATTCGGAAAAGGAACTGAAAAAAAGGAGTTTGCCATCCAAAAGAAAAGTTTATGAGGAAAAACCCATCGAACCAGAGGGCTATAAAATACTCGTACCCGTTAAGAATATGGAAACCGCTTCTAAACTGGCCAGACTGGCAAATTCTATTGCAAAGGCAAAAAATGCACACATAATCTTCCTGGAAGTCATCACTCTCCCGGAATCAACACCACTTTCTGCAGCAGACGATTCCATTGAAAAACAAAGAGACATTATAAGGAAACTCGTTGAAATGATTGACGTCCCTGCTGGCGGAATTGTAAAAGTAGGCAGGAAAGCCTCCGAGAACATTATGGATACCATCGAAGAAGAAAAACCGGATCTTGTGCTGATGGGATGGAGAGGCAGGACATTCAGGAGTGACTTCATACTTGGAAGCACCATCGACATGATACTGTTAAAAGCCAGATGCGATGTTGCAATTGTCCGATTGGGAAAGAATATGGACCTCAATATCAAAAAGATATTGTTACCAACCGCAGGCGGACCTCATTCCACTCTGGCTGCTGAGCTTGCACATGATATTGCTGAACAGGAAGGATCAGAGATAACAATGTTACATGTAGGAAGTACACCCGATATTAAAGAGGATGCTCAGACCCATTTCGAAGATATTGAAGAAACATTTGAAGGAACAAGGATCACACAGAAGTTTCTGGTCTCAAGTAATATAACAAGGACAATTGCCTTGGAGGCCGGGAAAAATGATGCGGTATTTATAGGTGCTACCAACCGTCCATTCCTTAAGAATTTCTTACTTGGCGTATTCCCGGAGAAAATCGTCAAACAGACAGATACAACTGTAATCATGACAAGAAAATGGGTTAAGATCGTCGATGCATTGAAGAGATGATACAACAGAGTAACATCCTTTTTTTTTGATAGTTGTGCCTAAACAGAGCTTTCTGAAAAACACCGCCCAGAATGGAAATGGATGCCTTTTACACAAAGCCCGCAAAACCATAAGTATTAAATACAATAACTCATCTTTAATCATTGTTGTACATAAATATACATTGTTGCGGCAAATGGTGCTACCATGAAGGAATACATAAAAAAAGTAAGTGAAAAGCAGAACCTCACAATACAGGAAGCAGAAGACGCTATCACAAAGATATTCACAGAGGCCACTGACGCACAGATCGCTGGACTCCTCATTGCCCTGAAGATGAAGGGAGAGACTACTGAAGAAATAGCAGGTTTTGCCACCGGGATGAAAAAAGCTGCCAACACAATAGCGCCGGAAGTTGGAGAAGTGCTTGTTGACGTGGTAGGCACCGGCGGTGACAGGCATAATACCATCAATGTTTCAACTGCATCGGCAATTGTAACTGCAGCATCAGGACTGGCAGTCGCAAAACACGGCAACCGTTCCATAACCTCACTATCAGGAAGTGCTGATGTGCTAAAGGAACTCGGCATAAAGGTCGACAAAGCACCCGAAGATGTGAAGGCTTCAATTGAAAAGGACGGAATTGGTTTCATGTTCGCCCCTATCTTCCATCCTGCAATGAAAAGAGTTGGACCCATTAGACAAGAAATGGGAGTCAGGACTGTTTTCAACATACTTGGTCCCCTTACAAATCCTGCAAATGCAAAAGTACAGCTAGTTGGTGTTTTTGACAAGAAACTTTGCGAACCGTTTGCCCAGGTAATGAAGAGACTGGGAGTTGAAAGAGCAATGGTCGTCCACGGGGACGGTATGGATGAGATATCCAACATCTCCGAAACATATGTTGCCGAACTCAGGGACGGAAAGATCAGCACTTACACGCTGACACCGGAAGAGCTCGGTATAAAGAGAGCAAATGCAACTGATATTGTAGGTGGTACACCTAAAGAGAATGCACTTGACATAATATACATCCTCAAAGGTGAAAAGGGACCTAAGAGGGATATCGTAGTAATGAACTCTGCCGCAGCACTTTATGTTGCAGGCAAGGCAGGCTCCGTGAAAGAAGCAATACCAATGGTAGAAGAGATAATTGACAGCGGTAAGGCCATGCAGAAACTGATGCAATTCAGTGACAATGACAATATCCATGAGGTTATAGATGAAGCAGCTTCCAAGAGTGAAGATATGCGGAATGAAGTCTGCTGAAGATATAGAACTGGCAGTGAGATTAGGAGCTGATGCTGTTGGTTTTATCACCGAGGTTCCGGTGAACACACCCAGGAAACTGGATGCCCAGACCGCAGCAGGACTCGTAAAGACCGTACCCTTCTTTGTGGACTCAGTGCTTGTGATAATGCCAGCAACCGGACAGGATGCACTGGACCTTATAGAAAAGGTAAAGCCGGATGTCATACAGCTTCACAATGACCTCAGTGCAGAAGAAATAGAAATTATACGTAACGGCACACACCAGAAGATTATAAGGACATTTACCATACCCGTGGAAAGCAGAGAACTACCTGCAGACCTGATGGCAGAGCTTGATGCACTGCTTGACAATGACATGATAGACGGTATACTTCTTGACTCAGGGAAATCAGGCACTAGTGGAGGAACAGGACTGGTGCATGACTGGTCCATAAGCAGGCAGGTGGTGGAGAATACGAAAGCTTCTGTCATACTTGCTGGCGGGCTCAAGCCCGATAATGTGAGAGATGCCGTTAAAGAGGTAAGACCATTCGCCGTGGATACTGCCTCAGGTGTAGAGAGCAATGGAAAAAAAGACCCTGCAAAAGTATGCAGGTTTATAGAAGAAGCCAGGTGTATCAATGGTCGATTTTGATCTTAGTAAAGAGGATATCATATCCCTTGTTAAAAATTCACAAAAGCCTGCAATCGTGCAGCTTATGACAAAAGTGGATAGCATATGCACGCCCCTGCAGTTGTATGCAACCCTGCAGAATGCAGGACACTCCTATCTGCTGGAGTCCGTAGAGAAGGAAAAAAGACATGCAAGATATTCATTTGTAGGTTCCGAACCGGAAATGGTAGTATCCATTAAGGACAGTTACCTGACCATCGAATGTCAGATGAACTCCGAGCTTACAAAACATATCTATAACAAGCTCAAGTCCATCGGAGACGTTGAATCCCTTGTTGGCGGTAAGTTCAGGTTAAAGGTCAGTGAAGGAGATGATGCTCTTGCAGCTTTCCGTAAAATCTATCCCACAAGCACCGACACAACACTCCTTAACCAGAAGCGTTTTGACAGGCAGACCTTCCTAGGTGGTGCCATCGGGTACAACAGTTACGACCTGGTTTACGATTCCTGGTTAAATGTTGATAAAAAGCCTGATGCTGACACACCGGATATGCATTTTGCAATTATGACAAAGACCTTTGTCTTTGACCATATAACCAACGAAACCTATATTGTGATCACTCCATTTGTCACAGAAACCAGTGACATAGATGCTGTTTATGAGCATGCATACTCAGAGGCACTTCTGATGGAGAGATCATTGCAGATGGCATCGGTCATCAGCATCAGTGAGGACATCCCCGCTGCAGATTCAGAAAATCCTGTTGCTAATGTAGATCAGGCAGCTTACGAGGAAGCAGTCAGGAAGTCAAAACAGCACATCATTGACGGTGACATATTCCAGGTGGTGATCTCCCGCAGGTACACTGTTAAAATGAAGCAGACACCCCTGCAACTTTACATCAGACTGAGGAACATCAATCCAAGCCCTTACATGTACATCTTCAATTTCAAGGACATTGGCATCGTGGGCGCAAGTCCTGAAACCCTCATGACAGTCTTCAACAGAAAAGTGATCTCAAATCCAATAGCAGGAACCTGTCCCCGTGGAAAGGATGATGAAGAGGACAAAGCACTTGCAGAGGAAATGCTCAGGGATGAGAAAGAGCGCGCAGAGCATGTAATGCTTGTTGACCTAGGACGTAATGATATCAGGATGGTCTCAAAAGGTGGCACCGTTAAGGTTGACGACCTCATGAGCGTTGTAAAATATTCACACCTCCAACACATCGAAAGTACCGTGAGTGGAGAGCTCAGGGATGGATGCGATCAGTTTGATTCCACAAGAGCTATATTTCCTGCAGGAACACTTTCAGGTGCCCCGAAAATAAGGGCAATGGAAATAATAGATGACCTTGAACCGGAGTCCAGAGGGATATACGGCGGGGGAGTAGGATATTATTCATGGAACGGGGATGCAGACTTTGCAATCGTCATAAGAACAGTGCTTATAAAGAATAATATAGCCTATGTGCAGGCAGGAGCAGGCATCGTGGCTGACTCAGACCCGACATACGAATACAATGAAACGGAAAGAAAAATGGCTGCAATGATAAAGGCAATAGGAGGCAAATAATGAAGATATTGTTCATAGACAACAAAGATTCATTTGTTTGGAACCTTGTAGATTTTGTATCCATATTCGAGCCGGATACTGTGGTCGTCCCTAACACAATTACCATTGAAGAGGTTAAGGCAATGAACCCGGACGGAATTATTATTTCACCAGGACCCGGTACACCTCACAAAGCAGAGGATATCGGAACATGTCTTGACATCATCAGGGAGTTTGGACAGAAGATTCCCGTACTTGGAGTATGTCTTGGGCACCAGGCCATAAATACCGCATATGGAGGGACCATTGGTCATGCAGATGGAGGACCCATACATGGCAAAACATCTGACATAAATCACGAGAACTCCTACCTCTTTGCCAATCTCAAAGGCAAGTTCAAAGGTGGACGATACCACTCTCTTGCCATTAAGGAACTGGCCGATGACCTGAAAGTCACCGCAAAGACAGATGATGGCATCATCATGGCCGTCGAACACAAGGAATATCCGGTGTACGGCGTGCAGTTCCATCCCGAATCCATCCTTACTGATGAAGGAGTGAAGATCATCAGGAATTTCCTAAGGATAGTCGAAGGTGTGCATAAGGATTAAGCGTTTGCAGGCTTATTGTTAGCTATGATTATCGGTATCACAGGGACACCAGGAACAGGAAAAACCTCGGTAACGAAACTGCTTGAAAAGGACCCTTTTTATCAGGTGATCCATCTCAACGAGCTCATCAAAGAAGAGAAGCTCTACTCAGAGGTGGATACCGAAAGGGACTGCGTAGTTGCTGATATGGACCTGGTGTATGACAGGGTTCTGGAGCTTCAGGACAAATCATATCCTGTTACCATAGTTGACAGTCACCTTTCTCACCATATTGCCGATATAGTTATTGTGCTGAGGACATCCCCTGAAAAACTGAAAGACAGACTTAATAAAAGAAAGTATTCATTTGAAAAAGTACAGGAAAATCTCGAAGCAGAAGCCTTGGACATCATCCTGGCAGAAGCGGTGGACTGGTGCGAGAAGGTCTTTGAACTCGATACCACAGGAGGAACTGTGGAAGGAACCTCCAAAGATATCGGGAGAATAATAAAGGGACTTCGAAGAGGGGAAACTGAAGAACTCGAACAGGAATTCACGCCGGGTTCTGTTGACTGGAGCGACTATTTCTTTGACTAAAGTTTATCCCTTACACTTGTGTCATGTGACAGGTTCCATGATAACGCAGGCGGATAAATAGGTAATTCCAGCGTGAATATGCTCCCTTTGCCATATTCACTTTCAACGTGTATTGCGCCTTTATGCATTTTCACATATTCCCTTACAAGCATCAGACCCAAGCCTGCACCTCCCTGTTTGCGACTTGCAGAACCGTCAACCTGCACAAATGGATCAAATATCCGATCCATATCTTCATCCTTTATTCCAATACCAGTATCTGAAACAGATATATAAAAGCGGTCGCCTACCTTACGGGTATTTATTGAAATAGTACCCCCTTCATGAGTGAATTTAAGGGAATTTTCCACCAGGTTGTACAGTATAGCTGTTATTTTATCGGCATCCGCGGTTATAGATGCAACATCAGGATCGATCATTGTATTAATAACAATATCCTTTTTGGCTGCCATTGAACTTGTTCTACTGAGAACTACGTGTATAATGTAACCGGGATCGAAACTCTGAAAATGCAAATCCATTTCCCCGGACTCTATTCTGGAGAGGTCCAACATCTTGTTAATAAGATCAAGCAATCGGTTCCCGTTTTTGTAAATAGTTGATACATGGTCCTTTTGAATCTGATTCAAACTACCTGATAAGCCTTCTAATAACACATCAGAAAAACCGATCACAGAACTCAGAGGAGTCTTCAGTTCATGACTTATGTTTGCCAGTAACTCATTTTTATAACGGTTGGCTTCTTCTGCAGCTATTCTTGCACGTAACATCTGTTGTTCAGCAAGCTTCCTGCTGGTTATATCTACAAATGTTCCAATTGCCCTGTGAGGAACACCTTCACAATCTACCTCAAATGGTTTGCCACGGCCTGTCACCCAAACCCACCTTCCAGAGCGCCCTTGCATCCTGAAATCCATCTGGAAAGCCTCCAATTTATTCAGTTGCTCCAGTAATTTTGAGACCACAAAGTCCTTATCATCAGGATGTAAGAGGGATTTCCATGCCTCGAAGGTTCCTGGAAGTTCATCCGGAGAATAACCAAACATGGAATACCACCCAGAACTAAAATATGCATTATTGGAATCCATATCCCAATCCCAGAAACCATGCTCTGAAACCTCCATTGCAAGCGTAAGTCGCCCCTCACTTTCTCGAAGAGAGATTTCGGCTTTATCCTTTGCTGCCAATGCATCTTTTTTATGAATTGCTTCCCTGACTGAAAATGGGGCTCTGTAGAAAACCTACTTTCAATTTTATTTTAACCTATTAATTTAAAAAGAATAAATCCCCTGAGTATTACTTGCTACAGAAAACACATAGGGGATGATTGTGTTTTGTCTAATAAGTACTTAAAGTTTGTTGATACAGCGCTA
>NZ_JADQBY010000041.1 GCF_016278385.1 Methanolobus sp. | reverse complement strand
TTCATGTAGGCTTTTTACATGAGATGGCAACAGGTAAGAACAGCTTAGCCTATGATCTGCAAGAGCCTTTCAGATTCCTTGTTGATCTGGCAGTGATCAACCTCATTGAAACAGATAGGATGGAGAAAAAGGACTTCATAAGAACTGATAATTACTCTCTTAGGCTTAGACCAAGTGGTGCTAAGAAGCTTACAGAGGAGTTTCAGACTTGGATGAACAAGAAGGTTACATATCACGATAAATCAATGATGTGGAGCTATGTTCTTTTGCTCAAAACAAGAGAATTAGCTCAATTCCTAACTGGTAAAAAGAGGAAATTAGATTTTACAAATCCTTCATACAAGATTGAAAGACAGGATACTGATGAGATCAGGAAGAAGATATTGAGCATTTCTTATACTGACTGGAAGAAAATGGGTTTTTCCAAGGGTACTTTACACTACATGAAGCAAAATGCAAAGAGGAATAAACCGTTTACACTCAATGCTCATGTAAGGAAGAGATTAGAAACTTGGGGAGGAGGGTGCTGAAAATGGATAATCTTCACATAATCAAACAATACAGGGATTTATCAATTTCAATGGAAGAGCTATCTAATGTTATTGATGTGAATTCATTCGCTCCACCTGACTATTCCTATTCAGTAATTATTTGTAAAGAACATGTAATAAGTACTTTAGAGAAATACAAAAGAAATGAAGTAGCAGAATTAGACGTAGCAAGATGGGCTAAATTTATTATGTTTTCTGAATGGTATGATTACTGTGAAGAAAATTCAGAGCTAATTGCACGTATATTAATAGAAATAGAAGCCCCTTTATTGTGGGGTAACTATGCTGAAGGAGATTATGGAGAACTTACAGAATTCATGGGTAAACTGTCACCTGAAAAGGCAGATTTTTTTGTTAATGCTCTCAGGAATAATACTGAAATCTGAAAGTTGAAATCTTGGGGAAGATATAGTAATGGCTGAAGATGCGAGAAGGGTGTTGAAAATGGGTATTCTTCAAATAAGAGATGAACTTAGTCGATTGGGTGACATCAATCTTTTAGGGTTAACTAACAATGATTCAAAAACATTGATTCAACATATCTCAAAAGTTGCTGAAGACTTCAAACTAGGATTAAAAGGGGTCGACAATCCTCAATTGCTTATTGATATTATTGAAGATGATAAACAGGATTATGACATGTCTATTGAATTGATGTTTTTAGTATATAAGCAATTATTAAAACTGACTCCTAACAGAAACATATTGTTGGATTTTGTATATTATCTAGATTTCGTAGGTGGACCGGACTGGAAAGAAGAATTAGAATCTATCGAAAAGCTAGTAAATGAAGATAAAATATCAGAAGCTGTTGAAATTGCTTTAAAAGTAGATTATCACAAATTTCCTTTGTAGGAGATAACATGGACTCAAATAAAACTCACATGACCGATGAACTTCTCCCTATTAAAAGATCAAGGAAAAAGCTAAATGTTGGAATATAAGAATATGAAACTAAACAAATATATTCACTTTATTGCTTGTGATGCTGATGATTTAGATGAATTTATTGAAACGTTTTCAACAAGTAATGATGATTATTTAGCTGAGATAGATGGAAACAAATGTATAGAAATTGAAAATCTATACTCTGAATTCCAAAAAACGTTTCAATTTCCAGACTATTTTGGATGTAACTGGGCAGCTTTTGATGAATGCTTGAATGATCTTGATTGGATTAATGCAAAATCATATATACTAATTGTAAGGGATATGGATAAAATTTTACCCGAAGATGATGTAAGTTTTAATCTTTTGTTGAAATACCTACGTATAGCCGTCACTGAGTGGACAGAAGGTAGAAATTACGATGATTTTCCAACTAAAGAAACTCCTTTTCACTTGTATCTGCATAGCTCTAAAGAAAATAAAAATGAATTATACAACAGGTTGCAGCCACTAATAAATAATAGCTAATAAATAAGTTTTTTAACCTGTTGTTTTGTCGATCAGTCAATATACAGATCTTACTTTTAACAGAAGTATCTTTTTTAATACCGTTGCGTTTTTTGGTTATTACTATTACCCTAGACTATAGTGAGAGGGGTGAAATTCGAACTAATGGCTTCGAGATCAATACAGGTAGAGAACTATCACGTTTGTGCATAGGTGACTCCATAAATACACATTAAAGTCACTCTTATATGTGTACTGAAATTCGGTAGGATTGAAGCGAAGCTTATTCCACCAGATGAACAAGCGTAGAGAAGGAAGCTTTTTCATTCGGTGCATATATCCAACCATATTAGGCAGGGGTTTTCAGAAGTCTGTATGTGTGTTGGACGGAGTACCGGCATCTTGGGCGAAAGCCCATCTGCCTAAACGGAGTGAACCCTATGGGGCGAACTTTTTCGAGGGGTGCTATGCTCTGTTATATATGCCCATAAATAAATGCAATCGAGGCACTTGGTATTTGGTCACACAGAATAGCCATCATGTGTGCCTCTTTCCCAGAAAATTTCTCATCGCAAAGAAGACGGTTATCGTCTTACTCGTTAAAATCTCATCATATAATTGATATAGTTTTGCAGGCTTCATGAAACTCAGTCTTGCCTTAGCCATACCCAAATATTCTCCAAGTTGTAGCAGTTCTTCCTGAGAGAGACTGTCGGATAAGACAAGATAAATATCTTATCCAATCAATTAACGCGCAAA
>NZ_JADQBY010000049.1 GCF_016278385.1 Methanolobus sp. | reverse complement strand
ATGGTTCAAAGAATGAAGCAAGAAGCTCCATGCGTAAGCGTGGAGTAGTTCACATCTCGCATCAACACTTTCCACAGGCATTTTTTTATGATTAGGACTTTACACCGGGGCAATTCATGCAGAACTATAAGCCCTCCTTATATGTACAGTGTTTACTTACCAAACCCCTTTCCACAAAGTAGCTACTCCGAGTACCAGTGTAGCAACACCAACAATAATCTTGAACTTATGTGTATCTATCTTTTTAACTGAAATTGCAGCAAAAGGAACAGATAAAACAGCACCTGTAACAAGATAAGGAGCCAGTACCCAGTCTATTGTATTGTTGAAATACAAATAAGCAATAACAGCAACAATACAGGTCAGCCCTTCGGCCAGTGAAGTTATTCCGATTGCATTTTTCCCTTCAACTCCTGAAAGTAGTTGTCCGCCTGTTACAACAGGACCATATCCGCCTCCGCTCATACCTTTATTAAATGATGCGATCAGGCTTAAGCCGACAATTTTCTTCCAGGAAAAGCCATACTGCTTATTCATGGTTGCAAGAATAACGATACCTATTGTCAGTACCAGCAGACCGATGTACAGTTTAAGGTAAAAGGCGGGGATATTTACAGCGACAAACACTGCAAACAATGAACCGAATATACTGCAGAAGGCAATTAACAAAGCCACTTTAAGATGTCGTGGCAATCCCCTCTCAAATGATTCGGCAATGCCTAATCTCCGGGTTGCTGCAAATATTGTATGGGGGTTCATTGTTCTTGGTTTAAAATCAACATTCTTTACTTTATGGTGCATCAGGCCTGCAAACACTCCTGTAAAAGATTCCGACAGTAGTATAGCAGGAACTACCTGTATTGGTTCAAATCCTGAAAGAAGCAATATAGGTGTCAACGTGGTTCCATATCCCATTCCAAGGGTTGAATCAATATACTCTGCTAAAAAAGCGATCAACACAATTGTAAGACCAATTCCTATGGCCAGTTCAAATAACATTAAATTTCCTCCAATTAATATATACTTTCTCTATAGGTATAGTATAGAATACAGTTAAAAAAATTAATCAACAATTAGATCAGCAAAAGATGTGTTCTCCATTTTATCTGAAACATAGTCCCTTATTTCCCTGAATATTCCGATCAGAACTTCGTTTTTCTCTATGGGTGTGCATTCATAGAAATATTTACTCGCAGACTCCACAGGTGCAAGAGCACCATCCATGAGTCTTATAATCTCAGCCAGGGATATTTCCTCAGGCTTTTTAGCCAGCATGTAACCTCCCTCAGCTCCTCTTCGGCTTTTAACATATCCCGCTCTTTTCAGGGCTAAAAGAATTTGCTCAATGTATTTCCTTGGAAGGTCCTGCCTGCTGCAGATGTCCTCTATTTTGATGTACCCCTGGCCTAAGTTTTCGGACAGGTCTATAAGTGCAAGGCATGCATATTCACTTTTAGTTGACAATTTCATCCAATCGTTCTCTAGTATATCTATGGACAAAGTCTATATCTAAGTATATATCTTTTTGTATTAGACCGGAGTTACCGGATAGCTTTAATGTTAAATAGAGAAAATTGACTAAAGCTGGTCCAAATCTCTAGCATTTCTCAGCCTCAATCTCACTAAGACTAACTTCTCCTGCAGCAAGAAAATGAAGCACAGGGATGAGTTATAGAACTTGTTTATAACTTTGCCAATGATCAATTCACTATAAAATGGCTTTAATTTTGAAGCTTAGATCCAAATCTCTATCAGAATAACCCCAGTCCCGGTCCTAGTAATGGTATAAGCCCAAACAGGAATATATTCACAAATCCGTGGGTAAAGGAAACAAGCACCAAGCTGCCTGTTTTCTGGAACATGTAACCCAGTAGGATTCCTGCAGAAGCTGTGATCAGTAATTCATAAAAAGACCCATATCCTGCGTGCATTATGCCAAACATGATGCTTGTGATCAAAAGGCCGTTTTTCATTCCAAAAGATGTCTGGAGTCTGGTTTGCAATAATGATCTGAAAATTAGTTCTTCCGTAAAACCTACAACCAGGATCATGACAAAGGAAAGCTCCAGGAGGCTTTTAAGGGAGAGGTCCGGTATCAGATTGCCTGCATTTATGGTGTGCCACTCAGCCAGTCCGATAAAATACCCGGTCAAAAGAGCAAGAGGTATGTAAATATAGAGGTTTTTTAGTGTGTTCCCCTCCTGAAACAGGGGAATTAGCTGATTACGCGCTATAAGATAGCAAGTAACGAGCAGGGGAGTGTAAATAAAGATAAACATGTAAAGAGTTGTTTCCGAAAAAACAGGCATGGATATGTTTAGCAATCGCAATAGCGGTAACAATGCTAACGCTTGCAGGGAGTTGCCTGTGGATGATTCAGAGATCCATACAGGAGAGAGGATCAGACTCAGAAGGATTACCACATGCAGGAAGATACAAGCTTTCAGATCGCCCGTATATTGCAGTATTTCGGCTATCATAATAGCTATAAGCGGGACAGCGATTATTTGCCAGTTCTTTACTTCATGGTTCAAAACAGTAAAGCTGGCTGTGGATCCAATTCCAGTATCTTCCATATTATCCTCATTAATTAAAATACACCTTTATTCGTGTCTTTGCCAGCCATCAATAACATGACTATTTACCGATATAGCTCTATAGATTATCTAAATACTTAAGTATTGTATTTCCGCACTCGCATAAGTGCATAATTATATTTGTACATATTTAAATTTTCTGAATTACTGCACATTAACTATTTCTATATTTCTACGAATAAAGCCAATATGAGTTGCAATTAAAAAACCAATTATCTAATTGATGGAGTTATATTAAAAAAGATAGAACAGAGATATTCCAGGCATCCTAAAATATTATATGATCTCTGATATCCTGAAGATAACAATAGCTACAAAAGATACGGTCAAAGGTACAATAGTCATAGTTAGTGAATAGCTAAGTGACTTGTTCCATTTGCTGGAATCAATGAGTAATTCATTTGCAATCAGCGCCGTAATAAGTGCGATAACTGCCATTACAGCATATTCATTCATTCCTATTGGTGTTGTCATTGACACAATACCAGCAGCTGTCGAAGAAACTGCACTGGCTGTTGTCGTTGTAATGGTACTTGTCAGCATAATCTATACACACCTCTTGTAGAACATAATCTTATATATACTTTGTTAATTTGTATCATGCATCCAAAAAAAACGTACGATAAATATCGTCCTATGATTTAATCTCAAACCCAACTACGATCATCACATTTTGAGGTTGACATAACATGCCGGGATAATTTACATCATACATTAATGATGTGTTACCGTGCATTTCCAAATAAAGTAAACACTCTATTCCCCGGTCTTTCTGCCAAAATCATCATCAAATCTGACAATATCATCCTCGGCAACATACTCCCCAAGCTGCACCTCTATTATCTCCAGGGGTACCTTGCTTGGGTTTGAAAGCCTGTGCTTCTCTCCCGCCCTTATGAAAGTACTCTCACCGGGTCTGACAAAGAACTTTTTCTCATTGACCTGCACGCAGGCCATACCTTTAACAACTACCCAGTGCTCGCTCCTGTGGTAGTGCATTTGCAGGCTAAGTTTCTTTCCAGGAAGGACAGTAATATTTTTGATAACATGGTTACCACTTTTCTCATGTACACTATATGAACCCCATGGCCTGTACACAGTCTGACCAAGTTTGGTTCTTTCATCTTTTCTG
This sequence comes from Methanolobus sp., assembly GCF_016278385.1. Taxonomy (GTDB): domain Archaea; phylum Halobacteriota; class Methanosarcinia; order Methanosarcinales; family Methanosarcinaceae; genus Methanolobus. The sequence goes on along the minus strand of NZ_JADQBY010000049.1, from coordinate 24,902 downwards.
GTCTTGAGTTCATTGACAACATCCTTTACCTTCTGGCTGCTTTCCATAGGGCAGATCAAAAGAGCGTCCGATGTATCAACTACGATCAGATCATTAACATCTATCAAAGAAACAAGCTTTCCGGATTTAGAGTGTACGAGATTCCTTTTTGAATTAATGAAAGCAGGATCCGAATTATTGATTACATTATCCTCATCATTCTTCTCAAATTCTTTATAAATAGCAGAGAAGTCACCAAGGTCGCTCCACTTGTAGTCAAGTTTAACCACAGCCACCTTCTTTGATTTTTCCATGATCCCGTAATCTACAGAAATGCCCGGGATTACATTGAAAATGCTGTCAATATCATCTGTATCATTAAAAGGTCCGTAAATCTCCGGAGCATATTCTTTGAGTTCTTCAAAGAAAAGATCAGTACTAAAAAGGAACATTCCGCTGTTCCACAGACATCCATCTGCTATGTATTTCACAGCAGTTTCTTTGTCAGGTTTTTCCCTGAACTCAGATACATGATACCCGATTCCCAGCGCTTTCCCTGGTTTAATATATCCGTATCCAGTGTTAGGGTAGCCCGGAGCGATACCAAAGGTGACCAGTTTTTCTGCTGCAAGTTCCTCTGAGGAGGCTATAATCTCCATAGCTGCCACATCCAGAACATGGTCTGATGAGAACACAGCAACATTCGATCTGCCATATTTATTTTCAATTGTTTTCATGCCAAAGGCAATAGCAGGAAGCGTGTTCTTTCCAAAAGGCTCGATCAAAAGGTTTTCTGGTGGCAGTTCATATCCCAGTTCTTCAACCTGACCGCTTACAAAGAATCTCTGTTCCTTATTTGTCACAACAAATATTTCGTCCGCTCCAGATATTTCTAGACAGCGAAGAAAAGTATCCTGAAAAAGAGACTTTTCATTAAATTTCAGAAATTGCTTAGGATTCTCCTCACGACTAAGCGGCCAGAGCCGCGTACCACTACCACCGGCAAGTATCAATGATTTCATATTTTTACCTTTCTAGAAATAAATTATCGATAAATCCGGTATCCTTGTAACCAGCATGTTAAGACCAGAAAGCTTAGCAAATACCATCATTATTCAATTCAGCCGTATCACTTTTTTTCAGATGCTCATGGCATACCTGTTCTACTTATACACGAATGGGTCCATTAAACTATTTATAGATATTTGAATTTAATGAAATTACTCACAGGAAACTATTATACTAATATTGGATATCTGATCATTTTTCACTTCTTTTATCAGAATGCATTTTTCACTTTAATCCGGCTTCTTCCGAATGCTTAAATATATGTAAGTAACTACTTACTTACAATAATGAAAGCAGAAGACAAGATCCTGGATGCAGCCCTGAAGGTGTTTGCCAGCGAAGGATTCACAGGGGCAACTACCCGCAGAATTGCGGAAGAGGCAAACGTTGCCGAAGTTACCATTTTTCGAAAATTCCAGTCAAAAGAAAATCTGTTAAAAGAAGTTCTTATTAAAAACAGGGCTGAGATCTCGGAACTGGATATTTTATTTCGCATAGAAAGCGACACAGATATTGCAACAGACCTCTGCAACCTGGGCAAAAAGATTGCAAAAGATCTGAGAGACAAAAAGAAGGAAAGTAAACATCGCATGCTCATGTTCATGCTGTTTGAGGAAGGACGGCGCAGACCAGAAGTTGCTGAGATACTGACATCTGTTTTCCAAATGTACATCTCTCGTTTGAGTGAATATTTCGAAGTGCAATTACAGAATGGAAAACTGCGTAATATAAACCCCCGGTCGACAGCGTTGGCATTTATAAGCTATTTTGTCCATACATCCCTACTAAGGGGAGTAGTTGATGATTGTTTTATGGGTGACATCAACGAAGAAGTTGAAAGATTTACAGATATATTTGCACATGGTATTTTAAAGACCGCGGATACAAAAGTCGGGTGATTTATTTGGAACCAATCATTGAGGTCAGAGACCTTACAAAAGTTTTCCATTCAAGAGGAAGAAAAATAACTGCTGTCGATGATGTCAGTTTCGACGTATTAGATGGAGAGATATTTGGCATGATAGGGCCAAACGGAGCCGGAAAGTCCACTACGTTCTCCATGCTAACAACACTCGTAAAGCCAACCAGCGGCAGTATCAAGGTTGCAGGTTTTGACGTTTATAAGCAGGATAACAAAATAAGGCCAATAATCGGTATCGTTCCCCAGAAACTCAGTCTTTACCCGGACCTGACTGCAAGGGAGAACCTGGAACTTATGGGCAAGCTCTATGATGTACCAAAAAGCATCATGGAAGAACGAATTGACTATTATCTGCGGCTTGTGGGACTTGAGAGCCACGCAGACCGTTTTACAGGTGGATTCTCAGGTGGTATGAAACAGCGTCTTTCAGTCATCTGTGCAGTATTACACGATCCTCCGATCATATTCTGGGATGAGCCTTCTACTGGTCTCGATCCGCAGACCAGGCAATCGATATGGAAACTTGCCAGAAAGTTCAACGGGGAGGGAAAGACTCTGATCTTCACTACTCATTACATGGAAGAGGCAGATAGCCTATGTGACAGGATTGCTGTAATGAACCTGGGCAAACTTGTAGCTCTGGATACTCCGGAGAAATTAAAGGAAAAATCAGGAAGCTCAAATCTTGAAGACATGTTCATACGCCTTACAGGAGAGGAGGTACGTGATTAAATGACAATAATGACTGAGCTCAGGCATGCATGGATAATAACCGTAAAGGAATTCAGGCAGCTTTCCAGAAACAAAGCACTTATGGTTCCTCTGTTTCTTTTTCCTATAATAATGATCATCTTTTTTGGCTATGGTATGGGTGGAACTGTAAAGAACGCCCCCATCCTTATCGTCAATGACGATACAGGCATAGCTTCAAATGCCCTGATACAGGAAATAGGAAGCTACACGGCCAGCTACAATGGAAATCCCATGTTCAAAATGACCTACACAAAGGATATGGCACAAGCAGAGGCGGAAAGTAAAATAGACGCCGGAATGTACAAAGCTATCCTGCTTATTCCGCATGATTATAGCGAGCGGCTGGCGCAAAACGAAAATGTGACCCTTACACTTCTTACTGATTCTTCAGACACGACCACAAGTGGTATCATAGTAGGTTTTATGAGGCAGATTCTGTCAAGAGCCGGTCCCGTTGGTTTGGAGATTCCTAATATTTATGGAAATCTCGAATATCTGGACTTCCTTACGCCAGCTGTAATAGCCCTTACTATTTTCATGGGCTCAGTAGCCACAACAGGCTCTGCCATAGCAGGTGAAAAAGAAGATGGCACAATTGTCCGCATCCTGATGACACCTGTTAGCAGGACATCGGTAATTCTGGGGAAGACCATATACCAGTTAATATTGCAGCTGGTAAGAGCTGTTATTCTTATACTGGCAGCCTATTTTCTGGTGGGGTTCCACATGAATGGCAGCTGGCTGCTTGTTTCCCTGGTACTTGTTATTTTCACCCTTGGAGGCGTGGGGATGGGGATAGTCATGTCAACAAGGGTTGATGATATGGAATCCTTTTTCCAGTTGAACTTGCTTCTCACCCTTCCATCCATGTTCGTCACAGGGGTATTTTTCCCTCTGAGCTCGGTCCCTGACTGGATGCGCTACATAGCTTACTGTTTGCCCCTTACTTATGCCAACGATGCCATGCGTACCATCATGATAAAGGGCCAAGGAATTGGCGCTATATCCACTGATCTGATAATTCTGTCTCTCTTTGCACTCATAACTTTCAGTGCAGGTGTTCACCTATTCAGGAGGGAAGCATAATATGAAAATAAAGAATGTGATAATATCCTCTATTCTATTGAGCTTAATGGTCTCAGGTATTGCGGGAGCCTATGATACACCGGACAATTACAATTTTTCCCAGAGTTTTGATCTGGGTATGAATTTTTATAATGTGTATGGTAGTCCATATATCAGTGCCGCGATCGTTGGGAGCAATGAGTTTGACAGGGGCCAGATGGCTACCTTGAACATAGATCTTGTGAACAAAGGCAAACTATTGGGTTTCAAGAACGACAGAACCCCAAAAGACCGGGATGAGATATTTGCTGCCCAGACAGAAATGAAGCTTGAAAGCAGTGTAGTGGATGCTACGGGCATTATGGCTTCTCTTTCAATTGATCCGGACAGTCCAATTGAGGTCAAATCAGTCAGTCAACAGATAGGTTCAATAAAAAGCGGGCAGAATTCCCTCACTCCTGCAAAATTCGATATCAAGATCGATAAAAATGCAAAGGCCGGAGAATACAACCTTTACCTGGACCTTTCATATGATTACCAGAAAAATGTGCAGGTGGAAGATGCAAATGTCACTGATCAAACCTTTGATGTGAATCACTGGTATGGGACAATGGTCCAGAACCAGACCTTAAAGGTCATAGTAAAAGAACAGGCTGATTTTGAGATCGTGAATACAACAGGAAGTCTTTATCCGGGTGGAGAGGCAATTATCGAAATAGCAGTAAGAAATACAGGTGAAGAAGAAGCAAGAAACGTAAAGCTAATAGTCAATCCTTCTGACCCGTTAAGCACAACTGACGACAAGGCTTTCCTTCCCGTCATGGAACCCGGCAGCACAGCCATTGCAAAGATCAAGATCAAAGCAGATAGTGAAGCTGTAGCCAAAGATTATGGTATCGACACTGTGCTAAGGTATGAAAATCCAGAAGGCGATGCTGAATATTCAGATATCCTGCAAGCCACAGTGGAAGTAAAGGATATCGGCTTCTTCCAGAGGCTCTTTGGATGGTTATGATAGGACAGGGGATATTTTAAGTTTGGAATATTGGGATATCCCTGCAAATATCCGTTCGATTCACATTCCGGCTCTTCCTCATTTTTTAGAGCAGATATATCTTCTGTTTCCACCATTGGATTCATTTGCTACTTAAAAGAGCCTTTATTGTTTCCCTCACACTCTTCTGCGATCCCCATTCATTCTTCCATCCAAGCTCTTTTAATATATTGATGCTCAGCATCATTTTAGGAACATCTCCCTTCCATCCCCTGGATCCGCCGGTATAATTGAACTTAACATTGTCAAGTCCCATTTCTTCAACGATAATTTCCCCGATACGCGTTGGGTTGGTAGCATCTTCAGAACCTATGTTAAAGATATTCACTTCCCTGTCACTGTTGGATACTGAGAACATCATTGCGTCCACACATTCCTTTACATGAAGGTAGGATTTGGACTGTTTCCCGTCACCCAGTATCTCAAGTTCAGCTGGATCTTTCCGCAATTTCTCAATGAAATCAACAATTATCCCATGAGTTCCCCTGTCACCAATTATATTGGCAAAGCGGAATATCCATGAATTCATGTCAAATGTGTGAGAATAGGATGTGATCAGGGCTTCGCAGGCTAGTTTGGATGCACCGTACAGTGAAATTGGTACAAGTGGTCCGTAGTTTTCAGGTGTGGGAATTATTTCAGCTTCTCCATATACTGTTGAAGTGGATGTGAAAGCAATATTCTTTACCTCGTTTTTGCGCATTGCTTCCAGTACATTATAGGTAGCTGTAATATTCTGGTCAAAGTGCACTTTGGTATCTACTGCTCCAAGGCGGACATCGGGGTTTGCAGCAATGTGAAACACAAAATCGATATCCTTGCAGGCTTTTTCGATAGCATGTGTATCCAGGAGCTCTCCAACGATCAATTTAAATTTTGGATTTTTTAGATTATGTTCGATGAACTCCATTCTTCCCGAACTCATGTTGTCAAATACAGTGACTTTGTTACCTATTTCTATAAGTCTGTCAGTCACATGACTGCCAATGAACCCGGCTCCGCCTGTGACAAGTATATGAAGTCCCGAAAGACTGTTTGATATAACCATTATTACACACTCTGATATTCTCTGCAGGGAATTTGGGATACCTGTATATTTTTTTGCAGGACTAATAAACTCTCAGAATATACTTAAGTCTTATGAAATCGTGACGCAGAATATTGTTTACAAATAATTTTAATCTCAACCAATATATCGATGTTGTTTTTAGGTTCCCTGGCATTCAGTAATATAATACCATCTCTTTTATATATATACAAAAGAAATAGTTATTAAAAAGCTGATATGGCCTAAGTGTGCAATTAAAATAACCTAAAAAGGATGTTCCTTTTTCATAATTCTCTTAAAAAGATACACTGTTGGATTATAAATATCGTTTATCGATGCAGGTTCGCATGAGCAGTCAAAAAAGTCCATTCCTGGAAAATACAGATGCAATATCTGAAATAATAGGCGAGGTATTGCTGACAGCAATTGCGGTTCTTTCTTTCTCCATTCTTGCTGTGTTTATATTTTCATATGCAGATCAACAGGACCATGTATATGCAGATATTCAGGGCTGGGTCGATGTAAATTCAGATACCATCTACCTGCGTCACGCCGGGGGAGAAACGATAGATATCCCCAAAACACGCGTCATTCTGGATATCAACGGGACCAGAAGAGAACTCTCGTCATCTGAACTGGAACAGATAAAAGGCAACACTGCCTGGAATCTCGGTGAAACCATCAGGATAAATGCTTCAAAACTGTGGTCTGATAATATCAGTCAGGATGATTACGTTGCTATTGTAATGGTCAATATTGATTCTAATCTTGTTATCAAAAGCGGATCCCTGCTTGGGGATGTTCGTGATGTAACTGCCTCCTCTAACGGCTCGACACCAACTCCAACATTAATTGCTCCGGTACTGTCCGGCCAGAACCCACTGACCACATACCAGAGTAACAAGTCACAGTCCATAACATTCAGTGCAACCAGCAGCCAGTCATCTATCAATGAATTCCTGCTGAACGGCCAGCACCTTGTCTGGTCCAACGGAACCAGTCCGTCATATACGAATACAAGTGCTTTTGAGGGTACATATACAATTACATTGGTGGCAAAAAACACCACAAACCCTTTACTAACTGATTCACTTGCATGGACATGGACTGTAGTATCAGGAACCTCGGCACCCACAGCTCCGGTGCTATCTGGCCAGAATCCGGTAACTCCTTACGAAAGTACTACATCACAGTCCGTGACATTCAGTGCAACCAGTAACCAATCATCTATCAATGAATTCCTGCTCAATGGCCAGCATCTGTCATGGTCCAATGGAACCAGTCCATCTTATACAAATACAAGTGCTTCAGAAGGCACATATACAGTTACACTGATAGCTAAAAATACCACCGATTCTCTGTTTACTGACTCACTTGCGTGGACATGGACAGTAGTAGCAGAAACTCCAACACCCGTTTCCGGAGTTAACATGAATCTCCAGAAGAATAATAAGGGTGGATACATTGCAGATGGCGATTACATCAAGTTCAGAACAGGTGGTAGTGGAAGTTCCATAACTATTGATGGCACAACAACCGGCATAGGAAACAACAGGAATGTCATGTTTGTCATGAATGGTCAGCAAACATCCGGTGAATCCGACATCGGTATCTCCGGTTCATCTCGAAGAATTACAACATATGACTTCAATATTGAGTTCTATATGAACGGTGTTCTGATAAATACCGGGGACGTAACAAGCGTTTACATTAGCAAAGCCGACAACTTCGAGTCTACCTTATTATATTATCTGCCTTCTGATCTCTCCACAACATACCTCAGCGAGAATGGAGGCAGCAATGTGATCATAGACTGGTATCCAAATAATGGTTCTGAGATTCAGCTCTACAATATAACGCCTTCAGATGGCGTTAATTTCAGAATGGAGTTTGATTCAGCCCATACTTACATAGCCGGCTTCGATTCGAACTATACGATGGGTTAAGTCAACTACCCCCTACCTCACGGAAGGGGCTTGAATATCGATTAAGTATTCGTATGGGTGGCTGACAGACACCCCTGAGACTCTAAGGTGTACCTAAAGTCTCTTGTTCTATGTTCTATGTTCATTGCTCCGTTAAGGTCGGCATTGTTTTCATAGCCACATTTCATACATCTAAACGTGAGACGGTTACGATTGTCTTTAGATATGTGGTTGCATCGGTTACAGGTTTGTGAAGTAAAAGCAGGGTCTATGTAGTGTGTGATAATTTCTGCTTCCCTTGCTTTGTACTCGATGAATGTTTGGAGTTGACGATAAGCCCAACTACTATGAGTGTACCTGTTTCTTTTAGAAATTTTGTTTATAGTAGATGTACGAATACCTGTTAAATCCTCTAAACTTATAACAGAGACTTCATTCTCAAGTGCGAACTTCACTATTGCTTTTGAGATTTTGTGGTTTACATCTCGCATAAGACGTTGTTCTTTACCGGAAAAATATTTTAGTTTACGTTTTGCTGATAAAGTTCCCTTCGATTGTAAACGTGCTCGCATGGACTTGTAATGATTGCGAAGATTTTTAATTTCGCCACCAGCAAAGAATTTACATTTTTTGTCAGTGGTCGATGCAACGGCTAAATAGTTAATTCCGACATCGACACCCATAAAAGTTGAGGCATCAGTTATGCTTTTATCTGGAATTTCTTTCTCGATGGATAAATGGAAATAATAATTGCCATCATTGTGTAATGCGAGTTTAGATGCTTGATATTTCCAAGAACCATCAAAATACTGTGTTGCATGGTTATATTTCAAAATGGAATATGCTTTCCTGCCATTATTTGTAGTAATTTTGACAGTGTTTTCGTCAATTGTAAAATCTCTTTTGTAGGAAAATGTCATCGAGGTGGGGGCAAATTCGACCTGTTGCCACTTTGTCTTTTTATCCTTGTTTAGAGTTTTGTAGCATCCTGCGACTTGTCGGGGAATATTACAGCTCATTTGAGATTTTAGTCCTAAGTTCTCACGAAGGTGCGAATAAACTATTTTTTGTAGCTTCATAGCTCCCATAGGTTTACCGTTATCGAAAAGAATGTTGGAGACGTAATTCATACCATCTGAATATTTCTGCATAGTTTCAACTAAATCGTTATCGGGCTTCTTAATTTTTAAAATAACGGTTTTAGTTAAGAACATACAATACTATATTCACACGTTTATTATAAATAACGGTTGTGTGAATAATTAGACGCATTCCTCCCCCATCTCACGAAAGGGGGACTCCTGCTTCAAAAGTTGAAAAAATAATATGAATTAATTTTTTTTAAATATTCCGCAAAATAATAAAATGCCTGTTCAAAGAATCATTCAGTTTCATCGTTAACCTGCTAGATTTCACTTAACAGTTCCCTGAACGGGATTGTCGGATTTTTCTTCAATTGTAGTTTTTGACTGTGGCAATATATTTATAAAATTGATACGACATGCTTTCTTTTCTCCACATGCAGTTGCCTGGGATCTGTAGTTATTTGCTATCTGACCTTCCCATACATCGATGAAAAGACAGTCCTTTATATTTCCAAGGATCGCATGAGGTATGGATGAGCATATCAAAACATTGCCTTCTGGCGAGATATATGCAGTTTCGAATCCTGCTCCGCATGTGTTATGTCTATTTTTTCTCAGTTTTTTGTCCCCTTCAATAACAGGCTCAAAATCAAAATCATCACTGGATAATTCTACAAAGATTCCATACCTCTTACCAAGGGTAATAAGATGGTGCATTGCTTTTTCTGTGGGCAGATATCCAAGCAAGTCCGAATTTTCTTCAAGGAGAGCATTGCCAGCTTCTTTTATCACAGCAGCTTTCAGATTCGTGATACCTACTTCATTCAGGTCCTTGAACAGATATTCAAGATTGTTATGGATATTTTTTCTGTGGGTCATTCGTACAGATACGGGTACTTCTGTCAGTAACAGATTTTTGAGTCCTTCAATGGCCATTTTATATGCCCCCACTCCTCTGATATCATCATTAATTGGCTTCCAACCATCAATACTGATTCTGATGTCACGTACATTCAGTTCTGCAAGTTTTTTTGCTTTCTCCATGGTTATGAGGGTTCCATTACTCGCAATGATGGTATTTAATCCGGCATCCTGAGCACATTTTATTATATCGAAGATACGTGGGAGTATAAAAGGTTCTCCTCCAGTGAACACTATTTCCAGAACACCAATTGAGGCTAGCTCATTGAATAATTGCTGTATTCTCTGAAAACTAAGTTCGTTTGTGTTCACAGCATCCGGGGATGAGGAAGTGATGCAGTGCCGACATCTTAAATTGCATCTGTATGTTGGATCAAAGTATACTCTTAGGGGTGCTCCTTCAGTAAATGTTGGAAGATAGAATGTGTTAATCTGTGTGGCATTTTCAGGCATAACATAGTGAATTTGCCGGGAGCCAATTTTGTAAAATAATTCTTCATTATCAAAACGTCTTCTAATGTATTCTATCTTTTCATTTTGGCTCAAATTACCACCAAATCTTACTTAAAAACGGATACATTGATAAAATGCTTGTTTTGTTTCTCTACATTATTAATATAATTTTAATTTTAGTTACTTTTAAAACATATTATTAAAAAAGTAAAAAATGTAGGGAACTTAAATAATCCGTATTGTTTCTACTGAAGAAACTGCGATAAAGACAAGATTCAGCAGTTCTGGACAGGAAGTTTGAAAAATTGTGATTTTATGATCCTATAGAAAATCCTCTAGTTCCCACACAAAGAAGCCTTCTCTCTCAATCTCGTCACGATTTTCTATTTTCCTGGCAGCAATCCCTATTTTGCACTCCATACCGGCAACTTCCCCGATAAGTTTCGTTTTCTCTTTAGTAGCATTAAGAATACGCTTTGCCTCATTCCTGGTAAGTTCCTTATTCTTTATCTCCACTGCCAGAACATTTTTCTTTTCGTGGTTTATAGCCAGAATATCTATTTCATCACCCTTTCGATTCCACCAGCTTCCAATTTCAGGATATTCAGATAATATTTCCTCACTTATCAGTTCTCTGATAATATCCTCAAATAATTTTCCTGTGTAGCTCTGCCACTCCTGCAGGACTTTTTCCATGATTGGATCATAGTTACCTCTCATGTACTGGCTTAATGAAGGGTACATGAAATGGCCATAGAATCTGAAGAAATTATCTTTGAGGAAATACCGGCCTCTCTTACTCTTTTTCGGGCTATCGGTAATCGGTATCAGGTACTCTGCTATCCCGAGCAGGTTTGTAAGGTCATAGAAATATGGAGAAAGAGAACTTGATGATACGTGTGTCATCTCCGATATCGCGCTCATGGAACATTTTCCCTGTGATATCGCAGATATTATCTCATAATAAGTAGAGTGCTCCTTACCGAATTCTTCGATGAGGATGTCTCGTACCTCATCCTTTAGCGGTGCGAACTCGCTGAACACGAGCTTTTCGAGCGCATCAAGAAAACTGGAACACTGGTATTTTTCGAACAGGCGGTAATAGTAGACCGTTCCTCCAAAGAGGAAGTACAGGTTCAATTTTTCCTGCTGATTCGTGATACCCATATCATCAAGCATTGCAAAGGTCTCGTGAACCGTGAAAGGCCGCAAGGTCAGTATGTTGTCCGCACGCTTAAAGAGCGGAGCCTGCGCCTCAATGAATATCTTTCTGATCATTCCAATGGAAGAACCAGACACGATAAGAAAAACCCTGCAATTATCAGTTTTCATGTCCCAGTATCGCTGGAGCTGGGTGATAAAGGAAGGATGTATCTTAAGGAACCTCTGGAATTCATCGATGGCTATCACTATATCCTTGTCATAGGATGTGATGAATTTGAGGAAATTTTCTGGCTCTTTAACATTTATGTAATCCGGCAGGTCAAGTTCTTCCCTGAGCATCCTGTCGAACTCGTCCATGAGTATGTCTATGCTCTTGTTGCTGTCAACAAAGAAGTAGAGTGCTTTTCTGCTTTTGCTGAACTGTTTGATAAGCTCGGTTTTCCCGACTCTCCTTTTGCCGGTTATTACAAGGAAGGACGGCTTGCTTTTGTCAAGCAGTTCCATGAGTGCAAGTTCGTTTTCCCGGTTGTAGAATTCCATAATGATTATTTTTGTAACCATTATATTTATAATCATTGTTTGGAGGTGTGATGGATAAATGAGAAATTATATCCAATGTAAAATAGCGGCATAAAAATAAAGAAATTTCTGTAAAGATAGTATTTCCAGAAAAATAAGAATAAGAAAGTGAAGTTGACCTTCACTTATCAACAACTTTCCTGTACATCCTTGCCTGGAAACCATGATACTTGGCAAAGCCTTCAGCATCTTTCTGGTTGATGGTTGCACTGTCAAAGGACACGAGGTCTTCTGAGTAAAGTGCAAATGGGGATGTACGTGCGAGTATGATGACACTGCCTTTGTGCAGTTTCACGGTCACAGTACCGCTTACACGTTCCTGTGTCTTGTTAATGAAAGCGTTGAGGTCTGCGTAGAGTGGTTCATCCACAAGACCGTAGTAGGCAAGTTCTGACCACTGCTCGTCCACACCTTTCTTGAATTTCAGCTCTGCCCTTGTGAGTACAAGCTTTTCGAGGTCTTTATGGGCTGTAAGAAGCACTGTGGCCGCAGGGTGCTCGTAGTTCTCACGTGCTTTAAGTCCAAGAACACGGTCCTCGATCATATCGGTCCTGCCGATACCGTGGGAACCTGCAATTTCATTGAGCTTGATGATAAGCGTCACACCGTCCATCTTCTCGCCATCAAGGGAAACAGGGACACCGTTCTCAAAACCAATAACCATGGTCTGTCCGGCAGGTGCTGACTCAGGGGAAACGGTCCACTGGTAGATCTCCTCAGGAGGAATGAATCCTGGATCTTCCAGCTTGCCACCCTCGATACTGCGGCTCCAGATATTCTCATCAACACTCCATGGCTTTGCGGTTGTAACACTCACAGGTATGCCATGCTTCTTTGCATACTCTATCTCCCATTCACGGGTGAGGTTCATGTCCCTCATGGGTGCGATAACATCCAAATCTGTCATGCGGAAAACCGCTTCAAAACGAAGCTGGTCATTACCCTTGCCGGTACAACCGTGTGCAAGTGCAACAGCTCCTTCCTGTTCTGCTATCTCAACAACCTTCTTAGCGATAAGAGGACGTGCAATGGATGTACCCATGACATATCCTTCATAGTCACCATTGGCCCTGATCAGTGGGAAAATGTAGTCATTGACAAACTCCTCACGCACATCGAGTGTGAAGTGCTTGTTGCTGATCTTCTGTGCCTTCTCTTCAGCCTGTTTAACGTCTTCTTCCGGCTGACCTACATCTACTGCTACTGTGATTACCTCATCGTAGCCGTATTCTTCTTTAAGCAGCGGGATACACACGGAAGTGTCAAGCCCGCCTGAATAAGCAAGTACTACTTTCTTTATCATAATATCTGATCCTGAATTAGGAGACCTATACAATCTCCCTGTGATATTCATTTATTGATTTAACCTCGCCCTCACCCTGTTTCATGGAAACAATGGCATTGGATGCTGCAACTGCCGCCTGGATGGTGGTGATGTATGGTACCTTGAAATCAACTGCTGCACGGCGTATCCTTGAGCTGTCCTCACGGGAAAGCTTGTCATTGGGGGTGTTAATAACAAGTTCAACCTCATACCTGCGCATCATATCGATGACATTTGGGCTGCCGTCATGAACCTTCTTAACTATGCCCATCTCAATTCCATTTTCTGAAAGGAAATCAGCTGTGCCTTTGGTACCAAGAAGCTCGATACCTGCACTCACAAGCTTGCGTGCAACATCAAGAAGATCTTCTCTGTCCTCATCCTTTACGGATACAAAGACCTTTCCTGTAAGTGGAAGAAGGTTATCTGCACTAAGCTGTGCCTTGAAGAATGCCCTGCCATAATCAGAATCAATACCCATAACTTCTCCAGTACTCTTCATTTCAGGACTAAGTATGGGGTCTGCTCCAGGAAGCTTGTCAAAAGGCAGAAGTACTTCCTTCACAGAAATGTGGTTGACCTTAGGTTCGTTACAGGTTGAGTAACCCTGTTCTTCAAGGCTCTGTCCTATAATAACACGGGCTGCTATCTTCGCAAGAGGCAGTCCCACAGCTTTGGATACGAATGGGATGGTCCTGCTTGAACGCGGGTTTGCTTCAAGGACATATACCTTGTCCCCTTTCTGTGCCATCTGAATATTCACAAGACCTTTTACATTAAGAGCAAGACCGATCTTGCGTGTATAATCACGTACGATCTCAAGAACATCCTCTGAGAGTGACTGTGGTGGGATAACACATGCAGAGTCACCTGAGTGGACACCTGCTTCTTCAATGTGTTCCATGATCGCACCGATAAGCACGTCCTTTCCATCACATACAGCATCGACATCTATCTCAACTGCTCCCTCAAGGAAGTCGTCGATAAGGATAGGATGTTCAGGGGATACCTTAACAGCCTCACGCATGTATCGCTCAAGGTCATTCTGGTCGTAAACAATTTCCATTGCACGCCCGCCAAGCACATAGGAAGGGCGTACCAGTACCGGGTAACCGATTCTTGTGGCTACCTCAATGGCCTGTGCTTGAGAGGTTGCGTAACCTGCTTCAGGTTGGTTGATACCTATCTTGCTCATGGCCAGATTAAATTTCTCACGGTCTTCTGCCATATCAATATCTGCAGGTGAGGTACCAAGAATAACAGTCTTGAGGTCACTGCGTCTATTGAGTTCTTTTTCAAGAGGAAGTGCAAGGTTTACCGAGGTTTGACCACCAAACTGCACAAGCACTGCATCAGGATTCTCTTTGTCGATAACGTTCATCACATCTTCAAGTGTGAGCGGTTCGAAGAAGAGCTTGTCAGAAGTGTCGTAGTCAGTTGAGACAGTCTCCGGATTGTTGTTGATGATGTGAGCTTCAATTCCTGCTTCACGTATTGCTGCAACTGCATGAACAGTACAGTAATCGAACTCAATCCCCTGTCCTATGCGTATAGGACCGGAACCAAGTATCAGTATTTTCTTACGGTCAGAAGGCTCTGCTTCACACATCTGCTCGTAACATGAGTAATAATATGGAGTCTCTGCTGCAAACTCCGCAGCACATGTATCTACCATCTTGTAGGTGGATATGATGCCTGCATTGCGCCTCTGGTCATTGATCTCCTCTCGGGTCTTGCCGGTAAGTTCTGCAATACGCGCATCAGTAAGTCCAATGCGTTTTGCATCTCTTAACAGGTCATCGGAAACATTGCCGGAGAAACCTTCTTCCCTTATCATATCTTCCATGTCAATGATGTTCTTGAGTTTTCTGATGAAGAATATATCAATACCTGTTAGGCTGGATACATCCTCTATTGAAAAACCATTGCATAGGGCATGATACATCACAAAGAGACGCTCGCTTGTGGGTGTCTGGAGAAGAGTTTTGATCTCGTTATTTGACCACTCATCGGTTCCAAAGTCCATTTTTATGTCAAGGGAACGTACAGCCTTTAAGAGTGATTCTTCGATGCTACGTCCAATAGCCATTACCTCTCCGGTACTCTTCATGGCAGTGGTGAGGGTCTTGTCGGCGTTGACGAATTTATCGAATGGCCACCTTGGGATCTTTGTAACGACGTAGTCGATAGTCGGCTCGAATGATGCCGGTGTCTTCTTTGTCACGTCATTGAGGATCTCATCCAGTGCCATACCTATAGCTATCTTTGCTGTGACCCTGGCGATCGGATAACCGGTTGCTTTTGAAGCAAGGGCTGATGATCGTGATACACGTGGATTTACTTCCACGATACGGTAGTCGCCGTCCTTTAAAGCGAACTGGATATTACAGCCACCTTCGATACCGAATGCCCTGATGATCTTGATCGCAGCGGTCCTCAGCATCTGGTGTTCTTCATCATTGAGGGTCTGGGACGGTGTAACAACAATGGATTCACCTGTGTGAACACCCATAGGGTCAAGGTTTTCCATGTTACAGATGACTATACATGTGTCATTTGCATCACGCATGACCTCATACTCGAATTCCTTCCAGCCGAGTACGCTTTCCTCTATCAGCACCTGGCTGATACGACTGCGACGAAGTCCTCTTTCAGTGATCTCCAGTAGTTCTTCCTTTGAATGAGCGATACCGCCACCTGCGCCACCAAGGGTGTATGCCGGACGGATAATAAGTGGAAGTCCGAGTTCATCGATAATTGCCTCTGCTTCCCTGAGCGTGGATATTGCCCTGCTGCGAGGTACCTTTTCCCCGATCCTCTCCATTGTCTGCTTGAAGAGTTCACGGTCCTCAGTATTCTTTATGGCATCAAGTGGGGTTCCAAGTAACTGGACATTGTACTTTTCAAGTATGCCCTGCTCGGCAAGTTCACTTGTAATGTTAAGGCCGGTCTGCCCTCCGATACCTGCAATGATACCGTCAGGTCTTTCCTTTGCAATTATCTTTTCTACTGCTTTTACTTCGATCGGCTCGATATAGACCGCATCTGCCATCTCCGGATCGGTCATAATAGTTGCAGGGTTTGAGTTTACAAGCACAACCTGCAAACCTTCTTCCTTAAGGGACCTGCATGCCTGACTTCCTGAAAAGTCAAATTCTGCTCCCTGTCCTATCATAATAGGTCCTGAACCTATCAGGAGTACTTTTTTAATGTCTTCACGTTTTGGCATTATTTCTTCCCTCCTGCAAGTTTGAGCACCTTTTCAAAGAACAATTTCTCAGAATCCATTGGACCGGGGTGTGCATCCGGGTGGTACTGTACACTGAAGATGTCCAGGTACTTGTGAGCGATACCTTCCACTGTCTTATCATTGGTATTGTACTGTGTTACAGCCACTTCTGCCTCTTCGAATGAATCACCATCAACCGCAAAACCATGGTTCTGGGATGTGATGTGAACGATTCCGGTTTCAAGGTCCTTCACTGGCTGATTGGCACCCCTGTGTCCGAACTTCAGTTTATAGGTCTCAGCTCCCATTGCAAGGGAGATGATCTGGTGACCCAGGCATATACCGACTATTGGCAGTTCACCTGTGAAGTGTTTGACCGCAGAGATAGCATCCTGTGCCTGAGTCGGATCTCCGGGACCGTTTGAGAAGAACAGTAGGTCCGGGTCGTAAGACTCTATCGTTGAAACCGAGGAGTTACCCGGTACAACTGTTACGTCCATACCTCTTGCCAGCAGACTCCTTTCAATACTCAGCTTGCGGCCGCAATCAACAAGAACCACATTAATAGGGTTACTGGGGTCCCTGAGTGGGCTTTCAAGCTTAAATGGCTGCGGACAGGTTACCTGCGATATGAAATCGATATCTGAAATACTCTTTTGTGCACGGGCAATTTCCACTGCTTCTTCCCCGTCATCACTTCCATTGATGAGGGCTGCGCGCATTGTCCCGTGTTCACGGGTCTTTATAGTTAGCATACGTGTGTCCACGCCTGCAATGCCGGGCTTGCCTTCGTCCTCCATAAGCTCGAAAATGGTCTTCTTTGACATGTGGTGGGACGGCTCGGGACAAGCCTCCTTCACTACAAGACCTTCGGCTTTTACACCATCGGATTCAAAACAGTTGTCACTGACACCGTAATTCCCGATGAGAGGATAAGTGAACATAAGTATCTGGCCTTTGTATGAAGGATCTGTGAGTGCCTCCTCATAGCCAGTATATTGAGTTGTGAAAACAAGTTCCCCGGAAACGATACCTTCGGCACCGAAACCAGTGCCTTTTATAATTGTCCCATCTTCTAATCCTAGTACTGCATTCATCTTTAGAACCTGCGAAGAGATGTGATGAATAGGCTATAAGCGTTACGATGGGTTTGTTTATTTTTTGTAGAAAGTAAGGCAAAAATAGAAATATTATGATATCTTACGCAAAAAAGACCCTACGATAAGTACTACAAATCCGAAAGATGCCAAAAGGACTATAGCTATGAACTCTTTGGGCTTGCTTGCTGCATAGTCACGTAATTTTTTAACATATTCGTTATTTACTGCATTTTCATTATCTTCAGCATGGTTATCAGCAATTTCAAAATTGATCTCTTCGGTTTCAAGATTCATCACCCATATATTAAACTCTCCTTCCCTGTTGGATACATAGGCTATTTTGTTACCGTCCGGACTCCAGGCGGGTGCTCTTTCTGAAGAAAGATCACTGGTTATTTTTACATGTGAGTTTCCAGCAAGATCCAGTATCCACAGATCATGATCCCCACCAACATCAGATGCATAAGCTATCATCTTACCATCCGGACTATAGTCCGGTTCTACATTATTGTAGATGTCTTCCGTAAGCTGCACGGGCCTGACGTCATTGAGATCGATAGTAAATATGTCACCCATGGCAGAATAGACAATAGTACTCCCATCGGGACTCCATGAGGGTGAGCTCTCATCACCTATGGCATCCGTGAGCCTTACTTTGTCTGCGCCGTTTAGAGACATGGTCCATACATCGTAATTTCCGGATGTACGCGAAGTATAAGCCAGTTTGCTTCCGTGCGGACTTAACGAAGGTGCCCTGGAATCTGCATTTTCAGTAAGCTTTAATCCGTTGCTACCATCCGTATCCATCACATGAATACTGATATAGCGGGCAGAAAAGGCTTTTTTGCTTTCTGAAGCAAAATATATCTTTGTACCATCATCATTGAATTCAGGTTCCCCATCCCATCCCATGCCGTCGTAGAGTTTCTTCTGTCCTGAACCGTCACTGTTCATTATCCAGATCGCCTGTCTGGCTGCGTATACTATCTTTTCTCCATCCGGGCTCCATGCTGGATTATTGGCATTAGTAGTGTTTGTAAGTTTTACGTTACTGTCAATGACAACAGCTCCAAAAGCAGAAGATATAAACAATAATACAAAAGTAAGCAGGAAAAATCCCCTGCTTAAATATTTTCTAAACTGAACAGCAAAAAGAATATGCTTCATAAATATATTATTTAATTATATATTCATTAACCTTTTGTTTCAATAATTCGTTCAGAATCTTCCCGTCAACCTTTCCACGGATTTCTTTCATTACAATTCCCATAAGGGGTCCAACGGCTCCCATTCCTTTTTCTTTGACGAAATCCTGACGTTCTTTAACGACAGCTTCAACGATTCCTTCAACTTCAGACATATCAAGGGTTCCAAGTCCCATTTTTGAAGTTGCATCCTTTGCGGATAATCCCGGTTCAATGGCAATAGCTCTGAGCAGTCCGTCAACTGCTTCCTTTGCAACCCCTCCATGGGCAAGGAAAGTGAACACATCTATGAAATGTCTGTCCTCAAGTCTATCAATTTCCACTCCGTCTCGTTTCAGTTCCGGTAGTGTTCCTGTGAGTGTCCTTACCACAAGGGTTGCGTTGACATTGGTATTGTCACCAAGCAATTGCATTATTTCCTCAAAGAGAGGAAGATATGTAGAGTAGGCAATCTTTTCAGCAAGTTCCCTGTGAAGCCCGAAGTCCGCTTCAAAACGCTTTGCCCTTTCAGTGAGCAGTTCCGGTATCTCAATTGATTCAAAGTATTCTGCAGAGATGTTCACCTGTGGTACATCGGTTTCAGGATACATTCTTGCTGCACCTGGCAGTGGTCTGAGATAAGAGCTATTTCCATCAGGAAGTGCTCTGCGTGTTTCTTCAGGTACACCTTCAAGGGCTTCTTTTGCACGTGCGATCACACTTATCATGGCGCCTCTGGCACGCTCTTCGCGGTCTGCAACCATGATAACAGCGTCATTCTCACCGGCACCAACTTCTATTCGAAGTGCTTGCACCTCTTCTTCGGTAATGCCATAATTTGGAAGCTCGTCTGTGTGGAAGATGCCTCCGACACCAGATGTTTTTGCACGGTCTGAGAATTCAGTTCCAAGGCGTCTTCCTGGCTGTACATCTCTGCCGACAAATCCGCTAAATCCACGAAGGAGGACAGCGTAGACTTTGCCTTTCTTGATAGTCTTTTTGATAACCTTGGACTGTGTTTCACTGAAAAGTTCAGTTACATCAAATATAGTATCGCATACCGATGCATTTCGCTCAAGCAATTCATCCATCATTGCAAGGAGATTGACTTGACGCTCTACCTCAAGTTCAACCATGGTCTCTATCATATCCAGAGCCTGTACCCCTTTAAGTTCTACACGTGCACCTCTTGCAATGGATATGTTAACGTCTTGGCGTATGGTTCCAAGCCCACGCTTCACCTTTCCGGTCGAGCGCAGCAGCATACCTATCTGCTGTGCAGTTTCCTTAGCATGCGCCGGGGAAATTATATCCGGGTCAGTGCCAATCTCGACCAGTGGGATACCCAGACGGTCAAGAGAGTATATTATAGAATCCCCCTTGTCCTCTATCTTCTGGCATGCCTCTTCCTCAAGGCAGAGCACACCGACACCGACAGGACCAACGGAAGTACCCAGATAACCGTCCTTTGCTAGGAAAGCGGTTCTCTGGAAACCGGATGTGTTTGAACCATCGACAACGATCTTACGCATCATGTGCACCTGATCAACAGGAACCATGTTCAGAAGCTTTGTGATACTAAGGGCGATGTCAAGGGATTCCTTGTTGACCTCTGTGGGTGGTTCATCATCATTTTCTACAAGGCAGGTGCTGTCATATGCCTTGTAAATATACTTCCGCCTGAGCTTTGACTGCTCTAGGGCAGCTCTGTCTGTTTCTCCCATCTCACTTGCTGTGGGACGCAGATAGCGGAAGAATTCATGGTTGGACTCTTCGATGTTCCTTATCTGTGTAGGACACCTGCAGAAAAGTTTCTCTTTTGAATCGAGTTGCTGGTGAATCTCAAGACCGCATTTCAAACCCAGTTCAGCATAGTTGAATTTATCACTCATGGAAAATCTCACCGATATAAATGAATAATTGGAATTACTCGTAATTAATACTCGTATTATAGTAATTGTAACTTAGTAACTTAATATGTGGATATCTACTCAACAAAACGCACACGCATGTATATAGTTATTGTTTGCTTCCAGCTTCTATCTTTTCATGGAATTCTTCCTTTAGTTCGTCAGATGGGCTGTCCTCAAGCATCTTCCTTATTTTCACATTGTCCAGCAAGGGCTTTGCCTTTTCAATGCGTTCTTTTGCAAGTTTTAGCAGTGATCCGTCAATCTTTGGAAGTTCCACTTCAATATGTTCTTTGTGTTCTTCCTTTTCCACTTCAAGGGTTCTGGAAATATCGGGATGTTCTCTCTTCCCGGTGACCATGGAGTCAACTGCATCTCTCCATTGTTTGGCCCAGGGGGAATCAGGTATTTCTGTATGGTGTACCTTTGTACGTGTCACTTTCATCACGTCTTTTGGACATGCGTTGACACAGGCACCGCAGTAAGTGCAATAATCCTCTTTAATTGCTATCTTTGCTCCGTCTTCCGGAACGTACCAGAGATGAGAAGGGCAGACATTGAAACATCCATGGCATCCCTGCGGGTCACATTTGTCCACGTTGACCTCAATAAGGCTGAGCTCACCCTCAAACTGCTTTTTGATATCAACTGCATCATAGGGACAGACAACCTGGCACCAGGTACAGCGGGTGCATTTGTTATCATCAACGGTGACGATTCCTTCAATCTCAGGAGCCTCACCTATTTTTTCTCCTTTGACCTTTATTGCATCCTCGGGACACAGGTCCTGGCAGAGTACGCAGTAATCGCATTTGTCCTCGTCTACCAGTAGCATGTCAAATGGTCTGGGATCAGTAGGTTTTGTTTCTTTTTCCACAAGCAGGAAGGCATCACAGAACTCTGCACACAGCCCGCAAAAGTTGCACTTTTCAGTATCGATCTCTATATCACCTTCAGCATCTTCCTTGAAAGGTGCTATCTCCTCTTTTTTCGGGAAAGTGAACTCCACTTCTATGGCATCCTCAGGACATGCGGCTTTACAAAGCGCACATGGGAGGCATTTCTCGTTCATGTTGACATAGGAGTCATATACTGGGAATTCATCTTTCTCAGGGAGATCACCTTCCTCGGTCATTTTAAAAGCATGAACAGGGCAGAAATTTGCACACATGGAGCAGAATGTACACTTCTCAAGTTCCATCATTACAGGCGGAGCATCCAGTCCGGTGGATATTTCCTGCATTGGTCCAAGTTCAAGGGCTGTTGTGGGGCAAAGACCGACACAGATACCACAGCCAACACATCTCTTGTAGTCATAATCCAGGAATTTCACAGACTTGTTGCTTATCTGACGGTAGATGAAGTGGGAGCCATCTATGTCCATGTCCTTGTCTACGCAGAGGGAGCCTTCCCTGCATTCTTCTGTCACAGCTCTTCCTCCTTTAGCTCGGAACCGATAGGACCTATCTTTTCCAGATAGTTAACAAAACCTTCAATAGAATTGGCGAATCTCTCCCCTTCGGATGCCGATATCCATTCAACATTAAGTCGTCCGGGGTCTATGCCAACATCCGAAAGTACTTCCTGAAGGGCTTCCATCCTGTTCTTTGCGTTATAATTAGCAAAGATGTAGTGACATTCCCCAAGTCGGCATCCGGCAACAAGAACACCGTCTGCACCGCTTTCAAGTGCTTCAAGTACAAAAGATGGGTCCACACGTCCTGCACACATAACGCGAATAACGCGGATATTTGTCGGGTACTGTATTCTTGATGTACCTGCAAGGTCTGCACATGTGTAGCTGCACCAGTTGCAAAGGAAAGCTATGATCAGCGGGAATTCGGATTTGACTTCTGTAGCAGCACGTATCTGAGCAACTATCTGTTCATCGGTGCTGTTACGCATCCATATGGCATCAACAGGGCATGAAGCACTGCATGCACCGCATCCCATACACGAAAGTTCGTCAACTACTGCTTTTTTGTCAATAAGACTTATCTTGTTGAACTTGCAGACATCTGTACAAATACCACATCCTATGCACTTATCCGGGTTCACATGAGCACTGAGTGGGTCCATTTCGATCTCGCCCTTTGCCAGAAGTTGCATGGCCTTGGCGGCAGTGGCACTGCCTTGTGCTATTGATACCTGGATCTCCTTGGGCCCGGATGCACAGCCTGCTATGTATATACCTTTTACATGGGAATCAACTGGGCGCATCTTGGGATGGGCTATAGAAAAGAAACGGTCTGTACGTCTGGTGAGGTTCAGTACTCTTGATATCCTGTCCGCATCCTTGACGTTCTCCATACCGGTTGCAAGAACAACAAGGTCAGAGGCTTCTTCATATATCTCACCGTTCAGGGTGTCTTCATAACGCAGGTTCAGTTTTCCCTGTCCGTCCTGTAGTATCTCACCAACTTTTCCACGGATGAAGTTGATGCCCATCTCCTGGCTGCGGATATAGTATTCCTCGTACATCTCACCACCGGCACGGATGTCTATGTAGTGAATGGTAACATCAATGTCAGGATAGCGTTCCTTTAGAAGCTGTGCATTCTTCATGCTGGACATGCAGCATACTCTGGAACAGTAGGGGTTGCCAACTTTCTCGTCCCTTGAGCCTACACATTGTATGAATGATACTTTCTTTGGTATCTCCAGTGTTGAAGGTGAGAGTACTTTTCCTCTGGTAGGACCGGCAGCGTTAAGCAGGCGCTCCAGTTCCATGTTAGTGATTACATCGGGATAGATTCCATAGCCATACTCCTGCTTTCGGGATGCATCAAAATGACTGTATCCGGTTGCCAGTATTATGGCTCCAACGGTGAATTCAAGATTTTCTTCTTTCTGGTGGTAGTCTATTGCATCTGCCGGACATGCCTGTTTGCATAGTCCGCAGCCTACACAGTACTCGTTGTCAATATAGACAACCTGCGGTACTGCTTGTGGTATCGGCATATTGATAGCTTTTGTCTTTCCAAGTCCGCTGTCAAATCTGTTGGGTATTTCCACCGGGCAAACTCGGCCGCATTCGTCCACACAGCCTTTGCATTTGTCTTCTATGACATATCTGGGCTTTCGGGTCACTGTAACATGGAAATTACCCACCGGGCCTGTGACTTCGGTGACTTCTGCAAGCGTGATAAGATCGATGTTCGGGTGCTGGTTGACATCTGTCATCTTGGGAGCGAGCACACAAATTGAGCAATCGTTAGTGGGGAATACTTCGTTGAGCAGTGCCATCTTTCCACCAATGGTTGGTTCTTTCTCAACCATATGGACTTGATAACCTGAATTTGCAAGGGTAAGTGCAGCCTCTATTCCGGCAACACCGCCGCCGATAATCAGTACATCTTTTGTTACAGGCACTTTCTTGAGTTGCAACGGGTCCAGCAGTTTGAGTCTGGCTATACCCATCCTGATGAGGTCGAATGCCTTTTGGGTTGCCATCTGCGGGTTATCCATATGCACCCATGAGCACTGCTCACGTATATTGGCCATCTCCAGCATGAAAGGATTGAGACCTGCCTTTTCAAGCACTCTCTTGAAGGTCTGCTCATGTAGGTGAGGAGAACAGGCTGCTACCAGAATGTGATTAAGATTAAGGTCAGTTATGTCCTGGACTATGGAGTCCTGTCCCGAATCAGAACACATGAATTGTATGTTCTTGACCACTTTAACGCCATCAA
Organism: Methanolobus sp.; assembly: GCF_016278385.1. GTDB lineage: Archaea > Halobacteriota > Methanosarcinia > Methanosarcinales > Methanosarcinaceae > Methanolobus. Next base: position 447 of record NZ_JADQBY010000049.1, on the reverse strand, counting down.
GATCACTAACCTTGTCCCGAAGAGACTCGACATTTATTGTATGTGCGATATTAAGTCCGCAGTGACAGATGTATACTCCAATTCGCATATTGTTGGCTCCTTTTTGCAGGAAATGATGACTTTGTGGAAGATATAGTTTTGGATGTTCGGTGAAAAACCATTAAATTAGATTGCATTTCAACTTTTTGACACACTAAAATCAAATTTGCATTCTTACAACTGTGCATACTGGCAGTTTGATCAATGAATATAGTGGTTTAAACCTAGCGATACACGTTATTATTTATTTTATCTTCCTGTACAATCGTACACAGAAAATTCATATGGAGATGGTTTTTATGTCCTTTTCATCTTCCATTATTAAGCAGATTGAATACTTTTGTTTCAGTTGGTTTTAACTTGTAAGCCGAGAAGTCTCCTTTCGTAAGATGGGAGATGAAAGGCGTA
>NZ_JADQBY010000043.1 GCF_016278385.1 Methanolobus sp. | reverse complement strand
TGCTGAGGTATTGAAGAAGTTGTTGTAGATAAGATTCTCATTTGCAGAACTTAACGAAATCGCAGAACCGTATTTTTTACTTACAATATTTCCAGTCAACGTACTATAGCTGGTAGAGTACAAAATAATACCTGGGTTAGTGTTTAAATCGTATAAATCTGTTCCAAGTGCATCCGCAACTATATTATCCTCCAAATAGTGATTACTACCACTTACACTGATACCAGCATCACTATATAGTGTGCAATAAGCGGTGTTATTTATTAGAGTATTGTTAGTTCCGGTTATTTGGATAGGAGGGTGACCATCCATAGTACCATAAACAATATCCTTGAGCAGAATGTTATCCTCACCATTAATATTAATACCCCCAGCATTATTATTGATTATTTTGTTTTCATTTGAATATGAAAGATAAATACCTGGTAAAACATCATAACTAAACGCATCGTTGTTGGTTAATACGTTGCTATTAGAATGATACATATAAATATCTGCTCGGCTCCCTCCATTGCTGTCTAATGTGTTATGATCAGAATAATAAAGGACAATACCTGCCGTATGGTATTCACGATTCGAAATCATATTGCCGGTTAAGTCGTTGTCGATTGAAGAGGTCAACTCTATACCTTGAATATTATGTTGTAATAAATTACCATCCAGGATAATATTTTCAGATTTATTTATGGAAATTCCTAGCAGACAATCTTCTATAGTATTATTGGAAACTCTACTTCCACTAGATGAAAAGATACGTATGGCTGTTTTGCCCGGATAATAATCATCAGAACCCGGACCGAAACTTATACTGAATCCGTTTATGCTAGTTTCATCTGCAGTCACTTCAAATACGTACTCATTATCTGATGCACCAACAACATTTGTCACTTCAGCACCATCTGTGGATTTAATAATCACAGATTTATCTACTTCAACATTCTCATTATATGTACCCGGAGATACACGGATAGTGTCACCATCATTGGCAGCATCAACAGCAGCCTGTATTGTAGTGAAATCTGCACCGCCATCATCATCTACAGTTATCACACCGTCACTTACAAATGCCTCTTTCAGGTTTATTATGTAAATGTCACCACCAGAGTCAAAGGCGATCTTTCTTCCATCAGGACTCCATACAGGCCTTCCACTGTATGTAGAGCCTGTTGTTAATTGAGTTTTATTGCTTCCATCAGCATCCATTACCCATATGTTGGGATTTTTTGGGATAGAAAAACTATGATCAGCATATGAATATACAATTTTGCTTCCATCTGGTGAGAAAGATGCATCTGTAACGCCGTCACCTCCCACTTTATTTTGATTTGTTCCATCTGAATTTACTGTGTGGACAGAACTATCCCCATAACTTGTGTCAGTACCAACGTCAAAAAATCCGTAATAAGAGTAATAAACTATTTTTGATCCATCAGGCGACCATATCTGACTTTGCCAAGACTGTGTTTGAGGATATACATCAGTATTTCTTTCTTCTGATGAAACTATATCCATCAAATTCGTACCATCTGAATTTATTACTTTGAGCTGGCCAATATTCTCGTTTACATATTTCCCAAACACTAATTTAGATGAATCAGGAGACCATGCCAGACTTCCCAGACCTTCCTGACTTAATATTATCTGGCTATTTGAACCATCTGGTTCCATTAATGCTAAAGCAGTCCTATTCGTATAAGCAATCTGCGATCCATCTGGAGACCATGCAAAATGATTAATTGGATTATTTGGAGATATCTGTCTTTGTGAAGAACCGTCCTCGTTCACGATCCAGAGATCATAATAAATGCTACTAGCACTATGATTCGTTTTCATAAAAAGGATTTGATTACCATCAGGAGACCAACTATACAGATGGCGAGCATGGCGAGTTGCCAGCTCAATATCTGTTTGATCTGCCAGAGACATCTTATGAAGATTAAAATCCTTTGTATATGCAATTTCAGTACCATCTGGTGACCAGACTGGTTTTTTACTGTAAGAGTATCCGCTTCCGTTTGTCAGTTGCACAATGCTGTCAACTTCAAGAGGAGCTGCTGATGCGACACTGCTCATTAGTAGAATAAAAGCAAAAATTATACCAATCCGGTATAATTTGGTTTTTAAACTATGTTTCGTACTATTAGAATAAACTAATCTCAACCCTATCTTTGAAGATTTAATTGTACAACAACTCCATCGTATCATTAATTTTGAACAGAATAATTAAATAATAACTGCATGTGAATATGTTATTTATGTCTTTTTAAATTAATTTGGACTTAAATAAAATATATCTAATTGCATTAAAAACTCCATTCTGGTTTTATGACATTTTTGCAGAAACACGGCCAACTCAACAGGGAAAATATGTTGGAAGTATTGTTGAAGGTAGTTGGAAGAGCAATTTGCAGTCTTCTTTTAATTTAGTATCCAATTTTCTATTTTGGGAAATAATTATGTAAGCATTTATTTTTTCATTCACTCCACTGACACTGACTACCATCTTTGATGTCCAAATGGGTTGAAAATGACGGTTTATACACGGAGATTATGTTAGGGTGTTCTATTATTTTTATAATATAGCTATGATTTTAACAAAAATTAAAAAATAGACTTTTTTCAAAAGAAAGACTTATTTTACGTTGGAATAAAAAAGTAAAAAAAATAAAAGTTAAAGTTGATCAACGATATACAGTAATCAAAAAATCTTTGTACGCTACTTAGAACTGATTTAAGTATACACTGTAGATTTTTACTGAACATTAAACAAATTAAATTATTTTTTAAATCGGCAATCAAATATATATTAACTTCTCAGTGGGATTAAGACTATGTTTTCAGATGTAGAGATCAAATT
>NZ_JADQBY010000013.1 GCF_016278385.1 Methanolobus sp. | reverse complement strand
CTTTTTAAATTATTATGTCAAAATAAAATAGGAAGTAGGTTTTCTACAGAGCCGAATTTGCATGAAAAACGTAGCTTCAGCCAGGACACCAGGGCTTACATCCCGTTTGCTGTGATTGGTATGTTCATATTACTTTTTGCAGTAATAGCATCGGCATATATAGCAAAAACAGATTACGAACTGGCAGAGATAATCTACACCACTGATACTACTGACATGGAGAAAAATGCAATAGAGTTTGCATCTGCTGACCTTGCACGTTGCCTTAATTATGCTGGTATGGAGGCTCTTGCCTGGCAGGGTGAACACCCCATAATCAAGCCGGATGATCTAGCATACGAACCCATGGAATCAGATGGTTTTTCCGTGTCCCCCGATTCCCGTGAGATCGAACCAGGTAATTCGATCAGGGTATCGGTAGCCCTGCCATCCGATGTTTACAAAGCAATTTCATCCCTGTTCTCTGATCAGCCCAGGACGCTGACCCTGAAAAGCAACACAGGAACAGTCTATCAGACAATTACCTACGATAACACACATTCATTCTGGACGAGATCCGAATTTGAAGAAGTACTTACAATCCCTGAAAATGCAGAATACGGTTACACCTATCTTGTCCTGGAATACGGAGCAGAGACTAAAGCTATTAACTGGTTCCATGTAGGTGCAAGTCCCCTGAAGGACATTACAGCTACACGTTTTAATGAATACCTGCAGACATCCTATCAGGAAAAACAGCACACTTTCAACAATTATGCAATTAATATAGAACCTGTCGTGGAAGCATCCCAGATAAGGATAGATAAGATCAATGGCTCCCTGTTCAGAGAGATATCCAGAAGCCCTGATGATGATCCTGCCTATCCTATATATTATACTATGACTGTGGAAAATCTGAATTACACGCTGATGGACCTTACAACAAACAGTTCCACAAACATGACAATGAACGTATCAGCAGTCATTACTTCCAGGGAACCCTTGCTTGAGGAACTGGTAAATGAATATGAAAGAGAGCTCAACGGTGGGGTGACTTCAGACATTGTGCTTGGTGCAACGAATATCAGGACATTCATATACGGACCATGGCAACATTACCTGAACGGTCCGCTGAACATCATTACAAATCCAGCTTTGTCCTCTTCTGTGAATATGGGTACCATTTACACCCAGAAACGTGTTTTTGATTCCGTAGACCCCAGGGCCCTGACATATACGACATATTACAACGGAAAAGTCCTCTACAGCGATGTAAAAGGTGGTACTGATGACTATGAAGCTGAAAAGAACAGCGATCCTGGAACAACTTATGATGAATTGTCAGAAAAAGGCACATTCAATATCAGTCTTTCAGAGGGTATCAACGAGTCCATGGAAGATGCAAATGTAAGCATGGAAGAAGTTGAAAATAACTCAAAAATTGTGATATCTGTTTCCAATTTTACAAATGAGGTATACAGTAACTGGGTTTACAACGACGACGAATGGAGTCATGACCAGCCAGACCTGATACACGATGTGACAAATGAGGTATATAGCGCTAATATACAGGGACAGGTCTTCAGGGATGGATTCAATATTGTAGATCCTTATGACCTGCAGGCAGGTCCTACCAGTTATGAACCTGCTACATACCAGAGCAGGGAATCAAAAGAAAGTAAAGACATCAAATGGACAGCACACTACCCTATCAATATCTCACATACCTGTGCCCTGACACCTGATTACAATTTCAATGGCACATTAGATGTTGATCATAAAGTGAATATCGATGCATCATCCCACAAATGGTACTATAAATCTGTGAATGTGAATCATGTATCCACGGATATAGTGTGTGAAGGTGTGGATGTAGTCTATGAATACATTGGGAATGACACAACACTGAATCTTAAACGTACTGATGGTTATTTTTCCAGTGAAAACCACAGCTTTGACTGGAAGGTGACATACAACATCAAATTCAGGATAAGAACACGCTGGGACATCGATTACACATACCACTGGTCATATAAAACATACAGCGTTGGTGCCGATGGAACCGGAAAGTGGACCCATGTTAATGGTGATTCTTCCGGCTCAAGAACGAATTACCCGCTTACAGACTATGAAAAAGTATCCCACACCCAGACAGAAACTGAGAATTTCAGTATTGTCTATTACCAGATGCTGCCTTCCGGAGGATACAATGGACTGAGTTCATACGAGCCGGGAAGTGACAGCGATTACAAAACAAACACTGTGATCGTTGATGGTGTTCCCTTAAGTGATAAAGAATGCTCCGACGCAGCAGACAGATATCGTGAACAGGAAGTCCTGCCAAAACTAAACATCATACAGGGCAACTATTTCACCTATAGCAACGGAACGATGCTCCCTGAGGAAAAGGTCTACTGCGATATCCCTGACTGGCTCCACTATAAGATGGCACTTGAGATGGAGGAGATGTTTGACGCTATTAACACAGACAATCCAACAAGAGAAGTATTCCTGCTTGGAGAGAATCTCGGAAAGAACCCCACCACACTGATACAAGCTGCATCACTGGATATTGCTGCAGAGATGGAAGAAACATCAAAACGTGAATCTTTCATCCAGCAGATACAGCATATAAACGAAAGCCAGTTCAGCACAAGCAGTGATGCCTGTCGTGCCATTGCAAAGAATGAAGCCTACGAACGCTTGCTCAGTGAACTAAAAGAACGTTACAGCAATGCAGAAAGCTCATTTGAGGATCAGGTGGATAAATCATTCAGTGATGAGCAGGGTCATTCTCTTCTTGATCTTGTCATGAACTCTGATAGTACCAGTGTGCTTTTCAACAACCCTGCTATGGATAAGGCTTCCACTGCCCTTGGAGCTGAAATGGGAATCATTGAAACAATGCAGGTTGAATGTCTTCCACAAAGCAAGTACAACTGGACCGAGAACATCACTATTGTAGTGGACCAGAGTCCTGATTATCTTTATCATGACCCGAATTTTGACCTGCAAAACCAGTACAAGTGGGAAACTGAACTGGGCAAAGAAATATACCCCCTGGCTGTACGCAATGTCTGTGTTTTCTCCACAGGAATAGGTGATGACATTTCAGAAATGCTGTCTGATGCCACAGCACCTATGAAAGATGCAGTAGCTCAGTCCATGAGCCAGAGTCTTGCAGATGCAAATACAGAGATCGATTCCCTGATTGATGACATTGCATCTAACAATGCAGAGCTCACAACAGGTGGAGTGTCAACAGACACCAGCCTCATTGAAGAAAACCGCACGAAGATGATGGATGCATACAGCAAGAGTCTGAGAGATAATCTCCCAGAAGCAGTTGCCAACGAAGTTGCAAAGGACCCGATTCTCAGCACATGGGTCAGCAGTGAGGATGTCAACCAGATAGCTATTACCTATCTGGCAACTCTGTCAGATACTCAACTCACGGACATGACAGCAGACAACACCCTGCAAGACGAAATATTCACCCAGGTCAGTAAAAAGATCATAACTGACAATCCGACAATATCATCCAATGACCTCGATATTGCATTATACCGCCTTGAAGCCGATATGCAAATCGGTGCCACTGAAGGAATTTGCCTGGCTGTGCAGGGTTGTCAGGCAGTCGTGGATGAGTGCTTCGCAAACATCAATTCTGAATTACAGAACAAACTGGACGAATCAGCAGATAAACTAACAGGACAATTCACCGAGAAGATAGAAAAAAGGTTGCAGAAGTCTATGAAATTGGTCCCTTGTGGTTTGCCGATCATGATTCCACAATGGGTGTGTACGGTGAATGTATGGGAGTATTATGTGAAAGGGAAATATGAAACTTTTGAGATTATGGATAATGACAATGAATGCCTTTTTAACTCATATTTTGGGCATGATTCACAGGTCTATATTCGTAAAACAGATGAAGTATATCACCCCACAAAAAGAGGGGAAAGCGGTGGATTTATTCTTATTGGATACAATGAACGCATAGAATTTGAATTTTCAGGTTATGCTGCCACAATAGTTGGACCTGGACCAAAAGGTGTAGGCGATAAAACGGGAGATAGAGACGAGAAGTCAATCTCATATGATAATTTTTAGTTACAATAACGAGGAAAGGACATGAACTACAAACTAAGTATTTTATGTATTACATTTTTATTAGTATTTTTTTTAATGCCTGTATCGTCAGCAAGTTCCAATCTAAAGATTGACGTTTATTACAATGATCAACTATATCCGGAGGACACAACCCCAAAGCCACTTTTAAAAATAGGTGAACCGTTCAAACTGAGATTTGAAGTAACTTGCTACAAAAAGAATTTTCTTGCTGTTCAATTACTATCAATAGGTAACAGTGATTTTGATATAATAGAGGGACCAACTGAAAAGTTAGGAACAGGTACCCGAGGAATTATAGAAGCAAATGAAACAAGAGTTTTTGAGTGGACTGTTTCTCCAAATGAAGAATGGGCTGGCGGTAGTGCACCTATTGATTTTTATTATCAAATGACCGATTTGGACACTGCTAAAACTATCACTAGTGGTGAGTTCACCGCCGCCTACGTCACAATCTCCGAAGAGTACTACGAAAGACCTGAAACTACAGCAGCGCCCGTAAGTGACTCAGACAACGACAGCTCACCTGCAACACCGGCATTTACGGCGCTGTGTGCTGTGTTCGCGCTGGTTGTGGTGAGTGTTTACAGGAGAAAGTGATTTGCAGAGCAAAATAAACGAATCATCGTAGTTTCCAAGCAATTTTATTTTACGGGTGGGAAAATAAGACGCACTGGGCAAGATTGTTAAGTTCAGCAAGCTTGCTTATGCTGTTGACAGGCAGGATACGGATGAGATCAGACAAAAGATATTAAGCAGATCTTACTCTGACTGGAAAAAGATGGGATTCTCTAAAGGTACACTCCACTATATGAAGAAGAATGCTGAAGCTGAGGAGCCATTCACACTCAACCATCATGTAAGGGAAAGATTGGAGATGTGGGAAGAGTGCTAATTGAATAAAAATTAAATGAAAAATAATTGGTAATTATTCCGATCAAACACGTTAGGGACTAGAACCAACAATAAATCCTTGTCATTCAGAAACATAAAAAGCAAATTCAACTGACTGCCAAGGGTTTTCACTTAAATTTGAATTTCCTTCTAACCAACTTAATTTTGCATTATAGTATCCATCTTCCATAGGAATAAATTCTTCACTTTCCCAAGACCCATATTCATTTGTCAAAGAAGAAACAAAGAAAAGTTCAATATTGTCTTTATAAATTTGAATATTAATCTGTCCATCTTCAACATAGCAGATATCTGTAAGAGTATTTCTATCGGTTCCATAGCATGCTTGCAATCCTCCTTGGATTAACAATGGTACTCCTACTTTAGCTCTTGCAGACACTGTTTCAGCAAACTCATAAGAAATAGCACGAGATGTCCATAGCCCTTGATTTTCAAATGAATCTAAATCCCATGATGAGAATACTGGAATATCATCATCAATTTGAGGTATTAGCTTCCATTTTACCCATTCATAAGAACAGTCTTCGTGTTGATATTTTCTTAAAGTATAATAAGAACTGGTCATGTATTCATCAGTATAACCTTTTGTACAAGTTGGTTCATAATTTGTTTCACTATGTGTCGATTCTGTAGACTCATAAACCATTTCTATTGTTTCGCTAGGTGATGATTCTGTAGACTCATAAACTATTTCTGTTGTTTCACTAGGTGTCGATTCTGTTGGCTTATTTATACTTTCACGTGTTGTGCATATTACTGTCTGAGTTTCAGCATCAATCCACGAAGTAATTTTGAAATCTTCTTCTATAAAAGTTGCCTTATAAAGCGCCCTTGGTGATATATTCTTATCACACTGTATAGCAATTTCATCAGAGGCTTCTGCTACTTCTTCCTTAGTCCAATATGTAACTGTTATTTCTGCATTAGGGTAATCTTGAAGTAGCTTATTAATTTCTGGCAGTGAAGTAAAAACCTCAGTTACATCCTGATCTTTGTTATCTACACATCCAGCTACAATGACAGACACTGCCAATAATGACATCAGGAATATTATTTTTGATTTTTCATTCATATATTGCACCTAACAATTAGGTTTGAATAAACTATCATTGATATGTTTTTTGTTTTGTCTTTTTAAAAATTGGTTTTGAGTGTATGTATCTAAATTATTCTTAAAGTTATATATCCCTACTTTGAATAATAGTGGAACTTTAATTTTTTAATAGAAGCTCGGTTTTTTGACGTTACCTATTACCCAATATTAGTATGAGAGGGAGATAATTTGAAATTATAACCTGATTCCATAATCACCAAAATAGAAATAGAGAATTTCAATTTTTAATTATCAGAACCAAATAATCACATAATTATTTGAATTCAAACGTTAGTGATTCTTTACCTTATTCAACGCCACACATATTCTGCTTCTTACATCATTCTTAAAATTAATCCAGTTAACACATTCCGTCATAAATCAAAACCATTAAATATACGTAAATGTACTGAACTATACATTATCGATTCCCTTTCTACAGAGGTATAACTATGGATCATACAAAAATATTACTTGATGAGAATGAGATGCCAAAACAGTGGTATAACATACTTGCTGATTTGCCAGTGGAGCCACCACTGAATCCTGCAACCAATGAGCCAATGGACCCTAAGGATCTTGAGCCTATATTTGCAAAGGAACTTATCAATCAGGAGATCAGCTCCAAGAGATATATTGACATTCCTGAAGAGATCAGGGAAATATACACACTGTGGAGACCATCACCTTTGCACAGGGCACACAGACTTGAGAAGGCACTAGGAACCCCTGCAAAGATCTACTATAAGAACGAAAGTGTCAGTCCTGCAGGAAGCCACAAGCCAAACACTGCAATCGCGCAGGCATACTATAATATGAAGGAAGGCACCGAGAGGATCACTACCGAGACAGGTGCAGGCCAGTGGGGCAGTGCATTATCCCTTTGCTGCAATTACTTTGACATCGAATGTAAGGTTTACATGGTAAGCTCAAGCTTCTACCAGAAACCATACCGCAAGTCCCTTATCAACCTCTGGGGAGCAACCGTAGTTCCATCCCCAAGCACAGAGACACAGTTTGGAAGAAAAATCCGTGAAATGTATCCTGACACAACAGGCAGTCTCGGAATTGCCATCAGTGAGGCAATTGAGGAAGCAGCTCTTAACGACAATACCAAGTATGCGCTTGGCAGTGTTCTAAACCACACCAGCCTTCACCAGACCGTTGTGGGTCTTGAGACCCAGAAACAGTTCGATAAGACCGAGGACTACCCTGATATAGTAATTGGATGCTGTGGTGGCGGTAGTAACCTTGCTGGAATTAGTCTGCCTTTCATAAAGGACAATCTTGCCGGAGATACTGACACACGGTTCATAGCTGTCGAACCTTCTGCATGTCCAACACTTACTTGCGGAGAATTCAAGTACGACTTCGGTGACATGGCACAAATGACCCCTCTGCTTAAGATGTACACCCTCGGTTCAGAATTCATACCACCTGCCATCCACGCAGGAGGTCTGCGGTACCACGGTGCCTCACCAATTGTCAGTAAGCTTGTTGCAGACGGAATCATGGAAGCAACATCATATCACCAGATAGAGGTCTTTGATGCAGCCGTAACATTCGCACGCACTGAAGGAATAGCTCCTGCACCTGAATCAGCCCATGCCATCAAATGCGCGATCGATGAAGCACTCAAATGCAAGCAGACAGGCGAAGAAAAGACCATCCTGTTCAACCTTAGTGGTCACGGTCACTTCGACATGGGTTCCTATGACAAATACTTCAGCGGCGACCTAACCAACGATTAAATACAATAATTAATTAAAACAGGTTTTAGTGGCATGTTTCACATGCCACATCTTTATTTCTCATTTTCGTTTTTTGAAAACTGTAGACTACTATCAGTTAGATTCCATATCCTTTTTGTAAACAATTGTTCTGTATGGGAATGGTATCTCAATACCTTCAGCATCGAATCTCTTTTTGATGGCTTCTCTTATGTCACAGCCATTATCGTATGCTATATCTCTGTCTTCAACCCATACAAGTAATCTGAGTATTACTGCAAAATCTCCCAGTTCCCTGACCCGTACACTTATAACTTCTTCTTTTTTAATATCAGGATGATAGTTCCTGAGCTGACTCAAAGTCATCACGTTACCATTTTTTCTGGCCTCGCATATCATAATATTCCTTGCTATATCAATATCAGAATCATAACTGATGCCGATATCAATTGGCCAGTTCACAGTTGGATCCTCAATGGACCAGTTGATTATTGATTCCTCACTGATAACACTGTTTGGAATTATCAGTCTTCTATTATCCCATGTTCTCACCACTGTATGTCTGAGTGTGATATCTGTTATTCTCCCATACTCATCCCTGATGGTAACAAGATCTCCAACCCTAAAGGGTCGGAACGCTGCAAGTGAGATGCCGGATATGATGTTTGAGAGTGTGCTCTGGGCGGCAAGACCAAGTATGATACCAGCAAAACCTGCACTTGCAAAGAGCGTTATAGATAGTGCTTCAAGCGATGGAATGAGGTTTACAACAACAATGATGCCAAAAATGTATACAGAAGCAACAGCCGTATGCCTCACAACTCTATAACTTGTCTGATCGACATTCATTTTTTTGCTTACAATTATGAATTGTCTGTTAAGTATGTGGTCAATTGACCTTGCAAAAAGAACAGTCAACAATATTGTAAGTACGATAAGGGCCACATTCACAAGCTCCCAGGTCGCCCATGCCGGAATAGTTATCAGGTTTGCCATATTAACTCCTAAACATATTAGTAGTTGAATGAATATGAGTTTATTGTAAACACTAATGTCAGTTTATTTATGTTCAAAAGGTTTATTTTGGATTGTCACAGAATATATATGGAGTGAACAAATCTTTCGGACAGGGAGTGTATGTTGGGTATGAGCCCAAGAGCATTAGCCGTAGTGAATGAAGGCATTATGTTCTTTTTGTTTTTTTGATTTATTTTGTTACACCTCTGCCAGGTATACTTGTGCACTTTCAAGTAACTAAAGGGGTCAATATGAACGAAATATATGATAAAATGGCAACCGAAGCCATGAATGCACAAAAAGCTGTTGTAAGCACTATAAACAAGAAAAGGGGAACTGCCTTTAAAGTTGAGGATGCAAAAACATACGTAGATGCAGTAAACAAAATGAAGCCAACAGGTGACCAGTGCAAAGAAGTATTCGATTTGCACGTCAATTCAGTAAATACGCATTATGAGACACTTTCCAGCCTGACGGACAGTGTACGGCCAGAAGACGACCCTTATGTTGAGCACTATCAGACGCCCCCTATACTGGATATACTATACGAAGAAGATCCTGCTTTCAGGGCATCAGTGGAAAAGTTCATCGAAATGATAGGCAGATCAGAAGCTCTCATAGGAAAAGAATCAATTCGCAGATACGGAGGATTCTATGGCCCTACTTGTGTGGTCGATTTTGCATTTGTCCCCGGAAGCACCAGTAACGTGGTAAACAGGATATTGCAGAAAACAGACATCCCGGTAGAACACAAACGTACAATACTCTCTTCCAAGTCATGGGGCATGAACACATCATACGGAGTAGGTGCCAAGTTCCAGATGGCAATTGAGAATGGCAAGACTCCTGATGAGGCTGTTAAAGAAGAGATAGAGATGCTTCAGATGGTCTATGATGCTCCCATGACTGCACAGGCCAAGCTTATGGATGAGGCTGGACACACATCGTTCGATGTCAAGAAATATATGAACCAGTACAAGCAAAAAATGAAGCCTACAATCAAGGCTGCAATGGATGCTGAGGTTTTCTATGGTAATATTGTCACAGTTCCTGCATATGGTGTGGGTGATGTTGCCCATCACATATCCCAGTCGATGTTCAATATGACAAAAGATGATGTTGTCATGGCAGTTATCAATGCCGTAACAGATGTCATGGAAGGAACCATGAAAAATGGAATGGGCAAGTTCAAGGATGAATATTCACCGCTCACCATCGCAACCGATGCTGCTGCTGCTGCAACGACAAAGATACTCTGGATGGATGGTTTCACGACCATGATGGTCATTGACCTGCTGGTCAAGAGATTCCACAACCTTGTGCTTACCAACCCAACAAGAGGAGCTGCAGCTGAGCTTCACAACGTTGACTTTATCGACCTTATTGAAAAGGGTGAACGTATCATTGACCACAAGCCAAGAGGTATGGGCGGTATTGTCCAGGGTATACCTGTTGACATGAGTCCAATTGAGAAGAATGAGGTACTCAATAACCCGCAGCGCTACACCTACCCTGCCTGTGCCATCACAGTTCGTTTTTCAGCACTTATGCGGCTTGCTGATTTCCCCTGCCTGCTGACAAGTGAACCTGTCACAGCTACAATGCTGACCAACATTATAGCCCTGCATAAGACAGAACCACATTCACCAGCTCGTACCTGTAAGTTCTGCGCAGCCAACTACTTTGATTACAAGTGCAAGGATTGTAACTGGACGGAAGCAGTTTGATGACATATGTGCCTCAATGAGGCACATTTTGTTTTCAGGCAGGTGATTTTATGTCAGAACCAAGTCTATTTAAAAGATCCATAGCCGAAATGATCGGGACGTATGTGTTGGTGTTTCTGGGAACAGGATCCGTGGTAACAACAGTCCTGCTGATTCAGGGTGCAAGCCCCATGCCGGGCAACACTTTCAATGTAGGTATAGACATCGCAGCGTGGTTTGCCATTGGTATCTCTTTTGCAATTGCGATAATTGCCATGATATATGCTTTCGGCCACATATCGGGAACGCATATCAATCCGGCAGTTAGTATCGCATTATGGGCAACCGGACGGTTCCCTTCAAAGGATATGCTTAGTTACATAGTGGCTCAGTTGATTGGCGCAAGCCTTGCATCTTTCACAATTGTCGCAATATTAGGTACACGTGCAGTTGCCACGGGTCTTGGTGCAACGGCAATGTTTGACGGTGTGAGTTATGGCCAGGCTATACTTTGTGAAGCAGTGGCAACTTTTTTCCTGATGCTGACAATTATGGGGTCAGCGGTGGATAAAAGAGCACCCGCCGGGTTTGCAGGATTGGCTATTGGTCTTGTGGTGGCTGCAGATATTATCGTCGTGGGAAACATAACTGGTTCATCGCTTAATCCGGCCCGCACTTTCGGACCGTATCTGGCGGAGTTCGTGATGGGAGGGACGAATTTATGGTGGCAGTTCCCTATTTACATTGTAGGGCCTATAATTGGTGCTCTTGTTGCAGCTTTCCTTTATGATTTTGTGGCAGGAACGAAGGAAGCCAGTTGAAAGCAGTACCTAATGTTTCCTCATTTCTTTTTTTTGTATTTATGGCGCAGTGACCGATTTCCATGTTTTGCAGATAGGGCAATTTTAATTAGACATAACTCTCTCTTAAATCTCAGTTATCATGAAAATCGAATCTCTGGATCTACCAGATGAAGTTATCCGTTTCTACCTTGATTCAGGCATAAAAGAACTCTATCCGCCCCAGGCACAGACCATCGAAAAGGGATTGCTGGAGGGCAACAACCTGCTTGCTGCGATCCCAACAGCTTCCGGAAAGACGCTGCTCGCTGAGCTTGCCATGCTAAAGGCGATTGCAAACGGTGGAAAAGCACTCTATATCGTCCCTCTGCGTGCCCTTGCAACTGAGAAGTTCGAACGTTTCAGATTATTTTCCTCCATAGCGATAAAAAACGGAGGCCTGAAGGTTGGTATATCCACAGGTGATTTTGAATCAAGGGATGAGTGGCTTGGTTCCAATGACATTATTGTTGCAACATCCGAGAAGACAGATTCCCTCCTGCGTAACGAGACTTCATGGATGCAGGAGATTACTACTATCATTGTTGATGAGGTCCATCTGCTGGATTCAGCCAACAGGGGCCCCACACTGGAAGTTACCCTCACCAAACTTATGAAGCTTAACCCTGGCTGCCAGATAATCGCACTTTCGGCAACAGTGGGGAATGCTTACGAAGTTGCAGACTGGCTAAAAGCCAAACTCGTGCTGAGTGAATGGCGCCCGACAGACCTGCATGAAGGTGTTTACTATAGTGGCAACATCAATTTCAGGAGTTCACAAAAACGCATTGATGCTCCAACCCAGGATGATGCTACCAATATCCTTCTGGATACTTTGAAAGATGGAGGGCAATGTCTTGTCTTTGAAAGCAGCCGCAAGAACTGTGTTTCGTTTGCTAAAAGAGCAGGTGCAAAGGTTTCAGACACTCTCGATAAACCCACACGCAATTTACTGGACGAACTTGTCGAGCAAATAATAGAAAATGGTGAGACAGAGGCATCCAACGTACTGGCACAATGTATCAGAAATGGCACAGCATTCCATCATGCAGGACTTAACTCAGCACATCGCAAAATTGTGGAAGATGGATTCAAAGCCAACAAGATCAAGATGATATGCAGCACTCCAACCCTTGCAGCAGGCCTGAACCTTCCGGCAAGAAGAGTAATTGTCAAAAGTTACAGACGCTATGATCCGAACTACGGTATGCAGCCAATACCTGTACTGGACTACAAACAGATGGCAGGCAGAGCAGGCAGACCGCACCTTGACCCGTATGGTGAATCTGTCCTTATCGCTAAATCATACGATGAAATGACAGGGCTTTTTGACAACTATATCGATGCAGAAGCTGAGGATATCTGGTCAAAGCTCGGATCAGAGAATGCTTTGAGGACACATATTCTTTCAACCATAGTAAATGGTTTTGCAACCACCCGGGATGGACTGCTTGAGTTTATTGAAGCTACATTCTTTGCCCACCAGAATGATACATGGGGAATTATGGAAGTGGTTGATGAATGCCTTAACTTCCTGAGGGATAACAGGATGCTTGAAGGTGAAGAAACTTTATTGCCCACAGCTCTTGGAAGGCTTGTATCAACCCTTTACATAGATCCACTTTCAGGTGCTTACATAGTCGATGGGTTAAAGAAAGCCGGGCATATCACCGACCTAACTCTTCTGCATCTTATATGTAAGACTCCGGATATGAGACAGCTCTATATGAGGGCAAATGACTACGAGATAATCAATGATTTTGTAATAGCTCATAGTGAGGAATTTGCGGAAATCCCGCCTCGGTCAAAAGAAATAGATTATGAATGGTTCTTGGGTGAGGTCAAAACTGCTCTCCTGATACTTGACTGGGTAGGTGAGAAATCACTTGATCAGATTACCAAGAAGTTCAATGTAGGCGAAGGTGATGTGCATGCGTTTGCAGATATTGCTGAGTGGCTTATGCATTCAACTACAAGACTTGCAGGCCTCGTTGCGCCTGAAATGTCCGGCGATGCTGTCAGTAAGGCTGTGATGCTGGAAAAGAGAATACATTATGGTGCTTCACCTGAACTCATCGAACTTGTCAGCATACGTGGAATCGGTCGTATACGCGCCCGCAAGCTCTATGATAATGGTCTTAAGACTGTGGACGACATCCGAAAGTCCAGTCTGGATATAGTTTCAGACATAATTGGTCCAAAGACTGCAGCAAAGCTTTTCGGTGAAATTGGTATCCATTTAAAGCTCAGTTCGGATGATTCCGGGAAAGTCAGTTCACAGACCATGAGTTCATTAATGGAAAAAGAACAGAGCACATTCAGTGATTTTGAAAAATAAGCTTCAAATAGGCGCTGAATATTCAGTTTTAAGCGTCATTTAAGCATTATATATGATGAGTAGATATTAGCATCAGGAAATAGTCATAAATCACTAACTTATATCATTGATATCTTACAATTTTACAATACATATTCAGGGGAAGAATCATGCTTTACAAGAAATTATCCGAACTTACCGATGAAGAAAGAAAAAAACTAATTGGACGTGGCGGTGGAGATCTTGCAGACGTCGGAGCCACAGTTGCAGCTATTATTAAAGACGTGAAGCAAAATGGTGATGCTGCCCTGCGCGAATATACTAAAAAGTTCGATGGTGCTGATATTGAAGCGATCGAAGTTTCAAAGGAAGAAATAGATGAGGCTGCTAAAAGTATAGACCCGGATCTTTTGGCGCACCTTGAATTTGCCGCAGCTAATATTAAGAAGTTCCATGAGGCACAGATGCCTCAAAAAATATGGTTCATTGAAGTTTCACCTGGAATTGAGCTGGGTCAGAAATTCACCCCTCTTGAAAGCGTAGGTGCCTATGTCCCGGGTGGCAGAGCATCATACCCTTCCACAGCCCTCATGACAATAGTTCCCGCAAAAGTTGCAGGCGTTAAGAATGTAGTTATGTGCACCCCCCCCGGCAAGGACGGAAAAGTTAATCCACTGACACTTGCGGCAGCAAAAATCGCAGGTGCAGACCATGTTTATAAAATAGGTGGTGTACAGGCAATTGCTGGTATGGCATATGGTACTGAAAGTGTATTGAAGATTGACAAAATAGTTGGCCCGGGCAATGTTTTTGTAACTGCGGCAAAGATGCAGGTAAGGAACATGGCAGAGATCGACTTTCCGGCTGGTCCCAGTGAAGTGCTTATCATTGCCGATGATTCCTGCAATGCCAGAATGGCTGCATCGGACATGATCGCCCAGGCTGAACACGATCCCAATGCAGTATCTGTTATTGTAACAACATCTGAAAAACTTGCAGCAGCTGTGAGAGATGAGGTTAGGAAGCAGGCAAAAGAAACCCTCAGGACAGAAATAGTAAATACTTCCCTGGAAAATGCAGCTGTACTTTTGGTAAATTCCATAGATGAATGCATCACATTTTCCAATGAATTTGCCCCCGAACACCTTGAGATTATGGTTGATGATCCAGATTATGTCCTTGAAGAGATAGAACATGCAGGTTCGATATTTGTGGGCAACTATGCACCAGTCCCTGTTGGTGACTATGCATCAGGCACTAACCACGTATTACCCACTGCAGGTTATGCAAGAATATACTCCGGTCTGAACCTTGCTCATTTCATGAAGTCTGCAAGCATACAGAGAATAAACAAGCAGGGACTTGAAACATTGAAAAGTTCTGTAATTGCCTTAGCAGAAAAAGAGGGACTACAGGCACATGCGGATTCTATACGAACAAGATTTGAGTGAAAAACCGTTCCATTTTCTTCTACGATAAATCGATAATTATTTAATAGGTGAATACATACATAATTTTAATAAGTTCTCAACGAACTGGAGGTGAGGGAGACTTATGAAAATAAGAGTTGTAAGTTCGCGAGAAGAGATACCACAGTTAAATCCAAATGAAAAGGTAATTCATCTTGCTTTCAGGCCATCGAACAAGGATATTTTTTTACTGGTACAGACATGTCCTAAAGTGGAAGTAATCCAAATTCCAAGTTCTTACAGGCGTACTGTCTCAAAGTCCATTGAGATGTTCATGGCAATGCAGAATATAAAGCTCATCGAGGGCGATGTGTGGGGCCACAGAAAAGATATTAATGAGTATTATAGTATCGCTCCAGCATTACTTGACAAGGTCAAGGAGCTTAAATCTGAAGGCATGTCTGATGAAAACATCGTAAACAAGCTAGAAAGAGAAGGCAAATTAAACAGGGAAATGCTGTTCTACATATTAAGTAAAAAGTAAACAGTCGAATTTATAGTGGGTTTGGACTGGCAGCATTATCTTTAATGCTACAGCAGTCCATTTTTTAATTACATGATGCATAGCCTATCTTTAGATTTGCTTTGCCGCTTGATTATTATGTGCTGAACTTTGTTTTTACCCATAGCCTTCTAAAGTTACCTTGCTTTCCTAATCATTTCACACATATCCAGGACGATGCATATTTATAAGTTGGCAAGTTCATTACCATTCTAAAAAAGATAAACAGGATTTAATTAACATGGCCCAGAAATATGGTAAAGTATACTTGGTTGGTTCAGGCCCGGGTGACCCGGAACTATTAACGATTAAAGCACGCAGGCTACTAGATACTGTTGAAGTTGTGGTGTATGACCAGCTTCCGGGAAAGGCTATTATCGATTCGATCCCTGAAAATACTGAGAAGATAGATGCAGGCAAACACGCAGGGGAACACACCCTCACACAGGACGAAATAAATGCCGTTATCGTTCAGAAAGCAAAAGAAGGAAAGAATGTGCTTCGCCTGAAAGGCGGCGACCCATACATGTTTGGCCGTGGTGGAGAAGAAGCCCAGGAACTGATAGCCGAAGGCATTAAGTTTGAAGTTGTACCTGGCATAACTTCTGCAGTTGCGGTTCCCGCATACGCAGGTATACCTGTAACCCACCGGGACCATGCCTCAATGGTCACTTTCATCACAGGGCATGAAGACCCCACTAAAGAGGGAAGTGCCCTTGACTGGGAAACCCTTGCAAAATTCGATGGGACCATTGTCATATTCATGGGCGTTAAGATGCTTGGCAGAAATGTCGGCGAACTTATAAAATACGGAAAGGATCCAAAAACACCTGTAGCCCTTATAGAAAAAGGTACACGGCCTGATCAGCGCGTGACAGTCGGCGTCCTTGAAAATATAGCCGAAGTTGCAAAGGAAAAAGGTGTCAAAGCTCCTGCGATCACAGTTATTGGCACTGTTGTAACACTTCATGAGATACTGGGCGAACAGACACCAGCCAGTTTTGACTAAAAGGTGTGCACTATGGAAGAACAAATCAAAAAACCTGTACTTGCAATAATGAGACCAAAGCGCTACCTGAAAGATTCAGTAGAGCTTGCAGAGTCCATGGGATTTGAACCTCTTGCAGTCCCCATGATAGAGCTTGCTGATATGAAAGATGAATATTTCGATGGTTTTGTCGAAAGAGTAATGTCTGAAGTATCGGATTACGTTATTTTTACAAGTGCTAATGGTATTGATTACACTTTAAAGAAGATCGATAATAAGGCCGGATTTATTGACGCACTCAATGCCACCAAAGTGATTGCAATAGGCCCGACAACCCGCAAGGCCCTGGAAGAAACTGGCATCAATGTGCTTGGCATGCCGGGCATATACAGCTCCGAAGGACTTGTAGATTTCCTCTGCCCTGAAATAAAAGGCAAAGTGATTGACACAGCAAGGAGTTTTTTTGGTTCTACACTACTCATAGAAGGTCTGAAGGACTGTGGTGCTGAGGTACATGAAACAAATGTATATACCCTCACAAAACCGGAAGGCAACGAACAGGAAGAATTCATACGCAGGGTGCTTGCCGGTGAGATAGATATCTTTGCATTTACAAGTTCCATGATGGTGCGGAATTTCTTTGAGCATGCAGTTGATCAGTCTTCAAAGAAGGATGTAATCGACATCATGAATAACTCCATAGTTGCTGCCATAGGTATACCCACAGCACAGACAATTGAAAGTTATGGCGTACATGTATCAGTAACACCTGGAAAATTCACATTCGAAGATATCCTCAAAAAAATACAGGAATTGCTTAACTAAGCATTCCTCAATATTTATTTTAAAGTAATGCTGTCCTGTCTACCATAGATGTAATATATGATGATGATATAGAGTTCGCACATATTCAAACATTTTTATTCTATTCTTCTATTTCGGAGTCCTGATCATGATAGGTATTTCAAAACTCTATTGCAGAACCGTTGAGCCCTCGGATGCACTTCGCTATGGGCGTGATTCAAAAAAACTTCCATCCCACCTGCTCCAGTTCTCAAAAGATAAGAAACCGGTTGTAGTATGGAATGTAACTCAGCGCTGCAACCTTCGATGTGTTCATTGTTATGCACATTCAAAGGACATTGATTACAAAAATGAACTTACACTTGAAGAAGGCAAGGCACTCATAGATGATCTTGCTGATTTCGGATGCCCTGTTATTTTGTTCTCAGGAGGGGAACCCCTTATGAGAAAAGATCTTCCTGAACTGGCAGGTTATGCCACATCAAAGGGCATAAGAGCTGTAATCTCTACCAATGGAACCATGATCACACCGGAAATAGCAAGGAAGCTCAAAGACATAGGCCTCTCTTATGTAGGCATATCCATTGATGGAATGCGTGAGACAAACGATAAATTCCGTGGTATTGAAGGAGCTTTTGATAGGGCAATGCAAGGTCTTCACAACTGCCAGAAAGAAGGAATCAAGGTTGGGCTGCGTTTTACCATCAATCGCCATAACGTACATGATATTCCGGCAATATTTGATCTGATGGAAAAGGAAAATATTCCTCGTATCTGTTTCTACCATCTTGTATATTCAGGACGTGGTTCTGATATGATAAACGAGGATCTGTCCCTCAAAGAAAGCCGTCAGACTGTGGACCTCCTGATAGATAAGACCAGAGACCTACACAGCAAGGGCAAAATGGTGGAAGTCCTCACAGTTGACAACCACTGCGATGGCCCATACATTTACCTGCGTCTTCTGAAAGAAGATCCTGAGAGAGCTGCTGAAGTTCTGGAACTTCTGAACATGAACAGAGGCAATTCATCAGGAATTGGTTTTGGTTGTGTTTCATGGGATGGTTCAGTACATCCTGATCAATTCTGGAGACATCACTCTTTTGGAAACGTAAAGGACCGTAAGTTCAGTGAAATATGGAAAGACACCAGTGATGAGCTGATGTCAGGTCTTAAGAATCGTAAGCCCCTGATCAGGGAAAATGCAGACAGGTGTTCCAAATGTAAATGGTTTGATGTCTGCAATGGGAACTTCCGTGTACGGGCAGAATCGGTTTATGGAAACATCTGGGCAGATGATCCTGCATGCTACCTTAGTAAGGAAGAAATAGGTTACGATGAGTAAAAGTAACCTTTTTATTTTTTGTTTTTAACTATTACATATATGGCACCATGTAACTCAGCAGTAAGTATACCATAATTCCTACTACGAGTGCAAGGAACGCAAACTTGGCTACAAGCTTTGCTAACATTGTCATCACCCCTTTACAATTCACAGGTTGTACTATACCAGGTAAAGGTGGATATGAACAGGTATAAAAAAGATGTGGCAACTGATGCCACAAATATCATATTTTCTACAGAATATTTCAAACTTCAATACAGTTCTGCCAGACACCGTGAACATTACAGTATTCAAGTGCGCAGAATGACTTGAAATCATCGATGTTGTTGACATGGAAACTGGCAGTCGGATTAGTATATACCGGCTCAAAGGTCATTTTCCCGAGGTTAACAACCTTTCCTTCCTTGGTGGTACCATAAAGTTCCACCCATGCGATATGATGCTCCACAGTGTTTGGATGTGGTACTTCCTTTCCTACGATCACACGCACATAATCTGCTTTTGCATTCCCATGTCCTCTAATGATATCTATCACAGGAACATGCTTCTCTTTACCTTCTACATCCTTTCCTTTCAGTATTTCTCCGAATTCCATATTTTCACCTTTTATACGACTTCATAATTAATTATAAGCAATCACATTTGAGAATTATTCTTTAGCAGGTGGAGTGAATAACCTCGTCTCAAGTTCCTTATCAATCATGAAAAGACCATTCCCATCGATTCCGACAAGTTTGAGCTTTGCTATCATTTCATTATCATTTGCTTCTTCTTCTATCTGTTCTGTGATGAACCACTGGAGAAATATCTGGGTTGCATAATCCTTTTCTTCATTTGCAAGGTCTACTAGTCCATGTATTGACTCTGTAATGAACTGTTCATGCTTCAATGTTGCCTCAAACATCTCTAATGGAGTTCCAAATTTGCCCGGTGGCTTCTCGATGGCATTCAGGACTACTTTTTCACCCTGGCTGTTCACGTAGTCATATAGCTTCATGGCATGACTCATCTCTTCCTGGTATTGCACCATAAACCAGTTAGCAAAGCCACTTAGTCCTACATAAGTACAATGTGCTGACATATCCATATAGAGATATGCAGAGTACATCTCCTTGTTGATCTGCCCATTAAGGGCTTCGGTCATCTTTTTACTTATCATTTTATATCTCCATCTTAAATTTGATAATCAGACCACAATAATCTCATAGCCATCATCCATGTATCGTGCCATACTTGGATGCCCAAACATTTCATCGCACAATGGAAGAGACTGTTGCTTTGCGCTTTCAAGACTCTCCATTTTAGTTGCGCAGGCTCTGCAAACGCAGTCAATAAGTCCTGATTCCTTTGCTTTTCCATAAAGGTTTGTAAAAGGCCTTTTTTCCCCTTCTGCTTCTTTAACAAGACGGGTTGCAGAACCTTCTATGATCAATTTGACATCATAGCCTTTTTCTTTCATATCAAGTGCGTTCATCAAAGCATGAATAAAACACATCTCATCTCCGTTAAATGCAAAAACAGCTACCTTTTTGGCCATAGGCTCACCTTACCTGATAATTCACCCCTGCTTCCCCTTTTAATATTAAAGAGATTTGTATAAAGTGTTTTCGGTTTCCTGATATTTTTATTCCAAATACGGAAGTACCATCAAATATCATATAATATTGCAAATATATTACAAATTTATTCCCACTGGGAACAAAATAGTAAAATTGATATAGTTATTCACCCTCACATGAGTTGGCTTGCCCCTTTACACAAAGCCGGACAAAGAATAGGCGCATGTTCCAGACGGCATCATCACCCATTCGTCAAGGAAATGTTTGCTTTCAATCGTACACCAATGACCTTTTGTCCTGCCGGGAGTTTTCTGCAAGATACTCGTGTGTGCTGGGCTGCCTCTATCTCAACTATACCCTGTTTTACCCCATACCATGCGATACTGCTTACATTACCAATTGTCTCGCAAGCTCTGCTTTAACCAGATAATTTAAATAATCTTACACCACTAAGGGTAAAAAACACAATCAATACATTCAATTACAACACTAATTGATTATACTTATCGGAGAGTCACAATGACCGTCCCAAAAGAATATGACCCACACATTATAGAGCCTAAATGGCGGGATTCATGGAATATGTCCATGTATCATTTCGACTGGAAAGACAGCACCAGACCCCAGTTCATAATTGATACACCACCGCCATACCCCACAGGAAACTTCCATATCGGCAATTCCCTTAACTGGTGCTACATTGACTTTGTTGCAAGATACAAGCGCATGTGCGGCTATAATGTGATGTTCCCACAGGGATGGGACTGTCATGGTCTTCCTACCGAAGTAAAGGTAGAGGAAATTCACGGCATAACAAAGAACGAGGTACCGAGGGAAGAGTTCAGGAACATGTGTCGCGAGCTTACAGTCGGCAATATTGAGAAAATGAGGAACACAATGCTAAACCTCGGTTTCTCAACTGACTGGAGCAATGAATTTGTGACGATGGAACCTGAATACTATTCCAAGACCCAGAGGTCTTTCAGGAAGATGTATGACATGGACCGTCTCTACCAGTCCGAACACCCTGTAAACTGGTGTCCAAGATGTGAAACAGCAATTGCTTTTGCAGAAGTGGAATATGATTCCAGGGAGACAAAGCTCAATTATCTGTATTTTGATGGACTCCAGATAGCTACATCCAGGCCGGAACTGCTTGCAGCATGTGTTGCAGTAGCCATCAATCCGGAAGATGAGCGCTATAAGGAACATCTTGGATCAACGGTCAAGGTTCCTCTTTTCGGTCATGATGTCAAGGTCATCGGTGACAAGGACGTAGACCCTGCATTTGGTACTGGTGTGGTTATGATATGCACCTTTGGTGACAAGCAGGATGTCAGATGGTGGATGGAACACAGCCTTCCACTGCGAAAGGCCATTGACAAGAGCGGCCTTATGACCGATATTGCTGGCAAGTACAAGGGAATGTCCATTCCTGAATGTAAGAAAGCCATTATTGAAGACCTCGAAAAAGAAGGTCATCTCTTTGAGCAGAAACCGCTTGAACAGAATGTCGGTATGTGCTGGAGATGCAGCACCCCTATTGAGATTCTTTCCGAACGCCAGTGGTTCATTAAGATAGATACGGATGAGGTTTCAAAAGCATCAAATGATATCGAGTGGCTGCCGGAGTATATGAAGGTCAGGCTTGACAACTGGACCAATACAATGGAATGGGACTGGTGCATATCCCGCCAGAGGCTCTTTGCAACTCCAATACCTGTATGGTACTGCAAGCACTGTGATGGGGTAATGGTTGCAAAGGAAGAATGGATGCCTATTGACCCTACACAGCAACAACCACCAGAAGCATGCAAATGTGGCAGCACAGAATTTGAAGCTGAAGAGGATGTTCTGGACACATGGATGGACTCATCAATCACAGCACTTCATGTTTCAGGATGGCTCACTGATCATGAAATGAGGTTACCTACACAACTTCGCCCACAAGGCCACGATATTATCAGGACCTGGGCATTCTATACAATATTACGCTCCATGGCAATAACCGGGAAGAAGCCATGGGATGCCATCCTTGTCAACGGTATGGTGCTTGGAGAAGATGGCCACAAGATGAGCAAATCACTTGGTAACGTCATTGCTCCTGAAGAAGTGATCAAAGACTACAGTGCAGATTCATTCAGGCAATGGGCTGCTATTGGTGGATCTCCAGGATCAGATGTGATGTTCCGTTGGAAGGATGTCGTTTCTGCATCGAGATTCTTCACAAAGATGTGGAGTATCTATCGGTTTGCAATGTCTCATCTCGAAGATTACGAGCACTGTGAGATGGATGTATCCGAGCTGAAGATAGTCGACAGGTGGCTTTTCAGCAACCTGAATACTCTTGTGAGGTCTGTTACCGGTTCAATGGATGATTATCAGTTTGATGAAGCATTCAAAGCTGTCAGGGGTTTCACATGGGACATACTTGCAGACAATTACATCGAACTTGTCAAATCACGTCTGTATGGTGATGACGAGTCCGGGAAGAAAGCTGCAAAGTACACATTATATGTTGCAATTGACACTCTTTCCCGGTTACTTGCTCCGTTTGCTCCGTTCTTTGCGGAGGAAATGTTCTCCCGTATCGGTAATGGCAGTGTACATGTTCATTCATGGCCAAAAGTTTGCGAGTCCATGATAGATGCTGAAATTGAGAAATCAGGTGAGTTCATAAAGGATGTTGCAAGCAATGTGAGGAGATATAAATCCGAGCATGGTATGGCACTCAATGCCCCTCTTGAAAAGATCGAGATATATGGAAGTCTTGCAGACATAACTGATGTGCTGGGGGCTACGAACTCTCCTGTAGAGGTTATTGCAGGTGAGCCTGATTTCGAGCATGTTCCTGTGAATGTCAAACCCAATATGGGTGTCATTGGTCCTAAATTCAGAGGGCAGGCAAAGGACATAATCAACGCACTGCTGGAAGAAAATCCTAAGAAGATCGCTGATGAGATTGCAAAAGGAAAGATAACTGTAAAAGTCAAAGGGGATATGCTTGAACTTGACCCTGAATGTGTTGAGATAGAAAAGGAAGTAGTCTCCGCAGGAAGAGCAGTTGATGTCCTTGATATCGGCGGAGTGCCTGTTGTAATCGTAAGATGAAGTTATATGGACGCTGGCAGGCTTTACCCGCATAAGCTTTAAAAGCATCCAGCACTTATTTCATCACGCTAATTAAAGCAATAGCAATCAAATAATATGTATCTGCTTGCAGGTGATTAGTTGAAAATAAAATCCAGGATACAGCTAAGAAAATCAGCAAAGAATCAACTCTTAAGTGATATAAAGTCCATTTTTGGTGAAGCTGTAAATCAGCTTGAAAACAGCAAGTTCGAAACAGCAAATATAGAGGACCTGTCCCTTATACTCGTTGACGGGGAACCACTATTATTCCAGATAAATAGCTTTTACTTCCCCACTGTAAAAGGAGTACTGAAACTGGGCCTGACAAAGAACGTCGTAACTGTCGATTCTGGAGCCGTACGTTTTGTTATAAATGGTGCGGACATCATGTGCCCCGGAATTGTTGACGCTGACCCTGATATAAAGGAAAATGACCCTGTGATCATAATAGAGGAAGCTCACAGCAAACCACTTGCAATTGGCACTGCATTAATACCTGGTGCAGACATGAAGGGCAATAAGGGAAAGGCGGTAAAATCCATCCATTATGTAGGTGACAAGCTCTGGAACCTGGACATCTAAAAGAAATCATTAAAATAGGATGAGTTTAAATATAAATACCAGCACAGTTCATATTAACAGTCCGGTAACATTTTAAGTAGGAATGATATTAATATAACAATGTTTTTGAATACATGAGGGCGAATTATGGCAAATATCGTGAACAAATTATTTGGTGGCAGCAGCAAAAGCTCAACCCTAGAGGATGAATATACTGAACTTGACCTTACCAAGTATGAAGAGGTAATAGATGATGAGCCTGCAGAGACTTATATCAGGGTCGCGGAACTCACAAATCTTAACGAACTTACCTCACTTAAAAAAGAGATCTATGACGGTAATATCGTAATGATCGACATATCCAACATTAAAGTGGACAAGTTGTTGCTTGATCGTGCTTTAAAGGACCTAAAGGACGTTGTCCTGGATGTTCATGGAGATATCGCTGGCATAAAGGATGACCAGGTCCTTGTAACGCCTACAGGGATCAAAATCGACAGATCAAAGATAACTGGTGGAAGATATTGACAGATAACGAATCATGCCGTAGTTTTGAAACAAGAACGTCATGCCCACTCTGCCATGAAGAACTGATTATCAGATGGCAGGGTGATAAGATACCCTATTTTGACGAAGTGATGTACATAACTGCGGTATGCCAGTGCAGTTTTAGATTTGCAGATACCCTCATACTTTCACAGAAAGAACCAATGAGGTATGAGCTTAAAGTTGAAGGCCTTGAAGATCTTAATAGCAGGGTCGTGCGTTCCACCTCAGGCACCATCAGGATACCTGAACTTGGAATCCACGTCGAGCCAGGCTCCGTATCAGATTCTTACATCACCAATATTGAAGGCGTGCTTGACAGGATATACCAGGTAGTCATCACTGCTACAAAATGGGCAAAGGATGAAGAGGAAAAACACTTAAAAGGCCTTGAGATACAGAAAGCCTTAGAAGAAGCCATGGAGGGTAAGTATCCTCTTACGGTCATAATAGAAGATCCATTCGGCAACAGTGCAATTATATCAGATAAGGTAAAATCATGCGTTCTTGAAAAGGAAGAAGCAGGGCATCTTAAGACAGGTATGATCGTATTTGATGTTAATTCCTCAGAGATGGAACTTGATGCAAGTGACTCTGAACACCAGCTAAAGGAATGAGTTTTCATTCCACTTGTTTTTTTACATGATTATACTCCTTAAGTATGGATTACCACAACATTGAGTGGGTAATTAAATATATAGTATAATTAATTCATATTGAATTGAAGCAGAAAGGAGGCCAGAGGCCTGTCAATCCCCATGCAAAAATCAGATAGATAAGATGCATTGACTGGTATCTCTGCATGAAAACGGACAGGAAAAGCATCAGATCCATCTTACATTATCCCTTTTACCCTTTCTCTTTTTACTGCTACCAACTGCTGGTTTAACCTTTATTTGAACCATGGAAGGAAATGCCTATAAGCAATGTATTAGTTAATGTAGCCAAAATCAACTGTAAACAGGTGAATAAATGGCAGAGCAAGAAAAAGAGGCTGCGCTTCCTTCAAAAGAGAAATTCAGTGAATGGTATAATGACCTCCTCCTGAAAGGCGAGATTATGGACGTACGTTATCCGGTTAAAGGACTTTATGTATGGTTCCCTTTTGGATTTAATATCAGGAGAAACGTTTATGACATTATTCGCAGGCTGCTTGATAAAGATCATCAGGAAACACTATTTCCACTTCTTATCCCTGAAAATGAGTTCATGAAAGAAGCCGAACACATAAAAGGCTTTGAAAATGAAGTTTATTGGGTAACACATGGAGGCACTACCCCCCTGGATGTTAAACTGGCACTCCGTCCAACAAGCGAGACCGCGATCTACCCCATGTACAAATTATGGATTAGGTCCCACGCAGATTTGCCCCTTAAGCTCTACCAGATAGTCAATACTTTCAGGTACGAGACAAAACACACACGCCCACTTATAAGGCTTCGTGAGATCACATCATTCAAGGAAGCACATACAGTTCATGCTACATGGGAAGATGCAGCATCACAGGTAGATGAGGCCATAAAGCTTTACACTGAATTTTACCGCCAGCTTGCAGTTCCGGTCCTTGCGTCCAAAAGACCTGATTGGGATAAATTCCCTGGTGCAGATTATACCATAGCTACCGATGCCCTGATGCCTGACGGTAAAACCCTTCAGGTAGGTACAGCACATCACCTTGGTGACAACTTTGCCAAGACATTCGACATAACATATGAGGACGAGGAAGGAGAGCAGGTATATGCATTCCAGACATGTTATGGTGTCTCTGAGCGTTCCATAGCTGCCCTGATATCCATACACGGAGATGACAAAGGTCTGGTTCTCCCACCAGCAGTTGCTCCTGTGCAAGTAGTTATTATCCCCATCATATTCAAGAAGCCCGAAGGTGTCCTTGAAGCTTGTGAAAAAGTAAAGAGTGCACTTGAAGCTGCAGGCATACGCGTAAAAATAGATGCAAGTGACAGTCGTCCCGGTGCCAAATATTACAAATGGGAAATGCGCGGTGTTCCTGTGAGACTGGAGCTTGGCCCCAGGGATCTTCAGAACAATGCTGCTATGCTTGCACGCCGTGACACTGGCGAGAAAAAACAAGTATCCCTTGATAATATCACAGAAGAGATTATTTCGCTGCTTGATGAAATCCATGAAAACCTTTACGATAAAGCAGTATCCAGATTGCAGGAACGCGTATTTGACTGTGCTGACCTTGATACCGTTAAAGACAAGCTGCCTCAGGGAATAGCAAAGATATTCTGGTGCGGCAACAAGGAATGCGGCCTGATGATCGAAGAGGAGATAGGCGCAGGTATTCTGGGCATCCCTACTGAACAAACAGAAGGATGCACAGGAAAATGTCCTGTATGCGGATCAGATGCAGGTACTCAGGTATATGTTGCAAGAACTTACTAAATCCATCTGGAAAAGGTCATATACCCCCTGTAAAATACATCAAGGCGATTGGCATGGATATATTAGCACCTAAAAAAGACCGGTTACCTGAAAAACCATTGTTTGTGTGTGTTCTTGGAAATACAGAAACGGCGTATATAGAAGGCCTTTCTGCAGCAGGCAAGACTGCAAAACTAACAGATTACACGCCAGCAGGCGATGCGGAGGTTCTTGAGACGGGAATGATCATTGATATTCCCATTCTTCCAATGACCCCACCATATGATACGCCTACACCTGCCCTTATTACACGTGCGGCACTTTCAATTACAGGCATTCCACATGTGTTTGTGAACGCAGGTCTGCGCGTTCTTCCGGCAAAACAGGTACCATTGATTGATATTGGTGGATTGCCAGGTAATGATATCAGAAAAACAATTGCTGTGCATGATGTTGAAAATGTATTCAAAAATGCCTTCAAACTTGGGGAAAAGCTTGCAAATGATCATGACCTTATTGTAATTGGCGAAAGCATTCCTGCAGGAACAACAACCGCAAATGCTGTGCTTCAGGCATTGGGTTATGATGGTAACGTTAGCAGCAGTTCAAATTCGAATCCCCTTAATCTCAAAAAACAGGTTGTTGAGGATGCACTGAAATCATCAGGCATCACATTTGGATCCTTACGCGATACGCCCCTTAAGGCAATTGAATCCGTTGGCGACCCAATGATGGTAGCTGTGGCTGGAATTGCAGCAGGCCTGGGAGATACCCCCACCATACTTGCAGGTGGCACCCAGATGGCTTCAATCTTTGCTGTTATCAAACATATGGGTTATTCGACAGACAATATCAAAATAGTAACCACTAGCTACGTTGTCAGGGATGAAACTGCTAATTTCACAGAGCTCGCTGAAGAGATTGGTGCCATGTACGAAGGAGCTGACCCCGAATTTGGAAAATCCAGCTTTAAGGGACTACAGCAGTATGAAGTTGGTTTTGTTAAAGAGGGAGTAGGTGCTGGTGGTGCAATATATTTAACTAGCATGTTCGGCCACTCAATGGAAGAATTACGCTTAAAAGTAGAAGAGTTATGTGATGAGTTGTGTCAATTCGGAAATTTAGACCGGGTTGCTGATAAAAACATATAACACAAGAAGGAATGTACCGCTAAATATATCATAGATAAGATGTATTTTGGGGGTACTGCCCGAATATATGGGGCTGTGGCCTAGCCCGGCATGGCGATGGGCTCCAGCGGATAAATGATGAACAACGGGTCTACTGAGACTAACCCGACGGGGTTGGTTTGTGAGGAACCGTTGGAGCACTGATGTGTGCTCATGAACATAAGCTGTTTTTTGCAGCTGTTCGGAGAGACCCGTCGATCGTGAGTTCGAATCTCACCAGCCCCACATTATATCTTTGTAGTAAAGATTCTACAAGGCAGGCATTTTTCTATGCCTAAACTTTATATGTAGATAGAACTATATAATTAATAGTAAAATATACTATTGTTATTTTACAGAATAGAGTTACAAAACAATAAGGTAACCATTAGATTTATATTGCAATGTATTTATTCAATTTACATGCCATAAGGGGGCCTAGGATTCATGCGAGACAGGGATAAAGTACTCATTGTTGATGACGAACAAGCCATAGTAGAGTTGATGGGCCTTTACCTTAAATCAGACTATGAAGTAATTCCTGCGTATAGTGGTCAGGAAGCACTGGATAAAGTAAAAGCTGAAAAGCCTGATATTATCCTGCTTGATGTAATGATGCCCGATATGAATGGGTATGAAGTATGCAGGATTTTGAAAACATCTGTGGAAACTCAATTTCTGCCTGTAGTAATGGTTACTGCATTATCTGGAAAGGATGACCGTATCAAAGGAATAGAGGTAGGAGCAGATGAGTTCCTTGGCAAACCTGTAAACCGTCTTGAACTTGTTACCAGAGTCAGATCCCTTTTGAGAATAAAACACCTTCAGGATAAGATCCTTGCTGAAAGAAATGAAGCAATGAATTATCTGGATATTGCAGGTTTTATTGTTTTTGTCATCGATAGTAAAATGAAGATACATCTTGTAAACACCAAAGGCAATGATATTCTTGGTTACGGTGAATTTGAACTAATCGGTAATGACTTTATTAAGTCACTTGTCCCTGATAAATTGGAAGACGAACTTAGAGGAATGTTTGATAAGGCTCTTGATAAGCAATTAGAATTACCCGAATTTACAGAGCATCCGGTTATTACTAAAGATGGTAATGAGATTCCAATGCGCTGGTATGATGTAATCTTAAAAGATAATGAGGGTAACGCTACAGGCATTTTACGTTCAGGCGAAGATATAAGTAAATTCAAGTAATTTGCAGGAGCGATGTATGAGTTCGCTCAAACATAGTCAATTTTGCAATCTGTTTCTTTCTCTTTTTGAAAATATTCCTTTTTGCATAACACATCCATTTTCTATGTAGGACAAGATGTAACCCCATAAATAATGTCATTATAATGGCTGACCTGTTATGTATGAGCGTCCACGTAGCTTTTGTAATTCCAAGGTATTCCTGATATTGCCCCTTTGGAACTCCTGAAGGAATGACAAGGAACATGACAAATCCAGTGACTGCAACTACTAGAAATAATATAGTCAGAATAACATCAACTGAATAGCTTACTTTCGTCCTGTTCATTGAATTTCCTCTTTTAAGACATACATAATCAAATATGTTGATAGTGCGTAGTTACAATACTTACAAAGAAATTATCTTTAACTCCGGACAAAATCGATATTTTGCAAATAGTGCTTCCTACCATATTGTGCAAAGGTTTAAATTAAATCACGTTAAGTAGTAGTCCTGTTTCATTGTCGGGATGAGTCCCGTGGGAATGTAGCTTTACACAAGCTGAACCGTGAAACTAGAAATGAAACTAAGGTGAACAAATTGTCAAAATCATATTATGCATACGTAAGGGACGCATGGAAAGACCCGGACAGCACTTATGTCCAGGAACTGAGATGGGAAAGACTCCAGCAATGGAGAAAAGAAGGCTCAGTCACAAAAATAAGACGTCCAACCCGTATTGATCGTGCTCGTTCCCTCGGATACAAGGCAAAGCAGGGCATAATCGTAGCCCGTGTAAAGACACGCAGAGGTGGCCTCAGAAAGTCAAGATACATCCGTGGAAGGCGTACACAGCGCATGGGAAAGAACAAGATCACTGGTGGCATGAGCATCCAGAGAATTGCTGAAGGCCGTGCTAGCAGAAAATTCCCGAACATGGAAGTTCTTAACTCCTACTGGGTTGGAGAAGACGGAAAAGCCAAGTGGTATGAAGTCATTCTCGTAGACCCAAGCCACCCTGTAATCAAGAGTGATAAAAACCTGAACTGGATCTGTGCTAGCACCAACAAAGGACGTGCAGAGCGCGGTAAGACCAGTGCAGGCCGTAAAGGCAGAGGTATGATGACACGCGGCAAGGGTACTGAGAAAACAAGACCAAGTCTCAGGTCAAACCTTAACAGGGGCAAGTGATCCACTATATTAACCTGCGTGTAATCGCACACTCAACTGAGGATCTTTCCAGGGTACGAGTTGCCCTGGACTTCTTTTTAGGGAATGCCACTGGCAAATCCGACAATCATGTTACTGATGAATTAATTGAAGTAACCGACATTGAAGGTCACTATGGTAATTCCTCTGTGATGCTCAGTTCGCAGATTACCCGCAAATCAGACTCTGTAAGACTTGCCAGGTTCATCAGGGAGCACATGTCCCATGAAGATCTCGAAACCCTGCGCAATGAAATGCCTGACAGGCTGGATGACGACCAGGTATTCCACATGAGGTTTGACAAGCAGTCTGCCTGCCTTGGAAAAATAGTACTGAGTTCTTCATCAGATGCCATTATTGCAAAAGTGAAAATAGCCACTTTCCCTAAGAACCGTGTTCATGCAGGGCAGATAGTGGAGGAATTATTTGGCTAGAACCAAATTCTACGACCTGAATATCCATACTGTCCCCGAAGGCAAAAATAAGATTGAAGAAATGGCAGGCCTTGCAAAGCATTTTGGCTATGCAGGTATCGCCATCACAAATCCTTCTAATTCCTGCAAGCCTGAAAAGCCCGTGGTACTTGGTGGTATAGAAGTTTTCAGTGGCGTTGAGCTAAAAACTGATAATGCTTCTAAATTACACGGCCTTGTAGGAAAATACCGACAAATAACTGACGTTATTATTGTTCATGGCGGTAGTGAAAACATAAACCGGGCAGCAGTGGAAAATTCTAACGTTGATATTCTCTCTAATTTTGGGTCCATGAAAGACAATGGACTCAATCACGTCCTAGCAAAATCTGCACAGGAAAATGATGTCGCTATTTCATTTGATCTTGCAGAGATAATTGGACAGCGTGGAGGCAGGAGAGTAAGAGCACTGGCCAATTTCAGGAAAAATCTAAAACTGGTCCGTAAATATGATGTTCCTTTTATATTGACAAGTAATGGAAATTCTTATTATGATCTACGTGCTCCCCGTGAGTTGATTGCCCTTGCAAGGCTTTTTGGTATGACTCCTGAGGAAGCCACATACGGAATTTCCACAGCACCAGAGCAGATCATAGCAAAAAACAGGCCTTCTTCCAATTACGTATTTAAAGGTGTGGAAATTGTCAATCCTACATTGTATAAGATATCAAGCGAAGGTGATGAACAATGAAAGTTCTTCCACCCACTATACGTGAAAACAAAAGATATCTTGCTTTCGAACTTATCGCTGAAGGACCCGTAAGCAGAGACGAACTGATAAGAGAGATATTTTCTGCAGCCGGCAGTTTGCTTGGAGATCTCGGTTCGAGTGAATGCAATATATGGCTTTTCGCTTTTGAAGGAATGCAGGGAGTAATAAGTTGCAACCGGGAAAACGTATGCCAAACACGTGCTGCTATTGCCACTGTTACACATATAAAAGGTAAAAGAGTTAATATCCATATTCTTGGCATATCGGGTACGGTCCTTGGTGCAACAAAAAAGTATTTAGAGGGTGTAGATATATTTAACCCCGAAGAACAGTCACATATAAATGAATAGAAAGCATATTTCAGTTAGTTATCGTATATATTCTATTATTATTTATAAATAAATTAGGAGATGAAGTGAAGATGCAAATGACACCACAGATGGGTTATGATCGTGCTATTACAGTTTTTAGTCCCGATGGACGTCTCTTCCAAGTAGAATATGCAAGAGAAGCCGTGAAAAGGGGTACAACCGCAGCGGGAATTAAAGCTAAAAATGGTGTGGTATTACTTGTAGACAAGAGGATTACAAGCAGGTTGATAGAAGCTGAATCCATTGAGAAGATATTTCAGGTCGATGACCACATCGGTGTTGCCACTTCAGGACTTGTAGCTGATGCCCGTGCACTTGTAGACCGGGCAAGAGTAGAAGCCCAGGTCAACATGGTCTCTTACGACGAACCAATCGGTGTTGAAGTAATTGCCAAGAAGATCTGTGACCACAAGCAAACCTATACCCAGTACGGTGGTGTCCGTCCTTACGGTACTGCCCTTCTTATCGCAGGTGTTGATGATTCCAGGCCACGTTTGTTCGAAACTGATCCAAGCGGTGCACTGCTTGAATACAAGGCAACAGCTATCGGAGCTGGCAGAAATGCCTTTATGGAATTATTTGAGGCAGAGTACAGTGATGACATGGAGATTGATGCTGCTATCATGCTGGGTATGAAAGCACTTTACACTTCAACTGAAGGAAAAGTAGATGCAGCCACCCTCGAACTGGGTGTTGTAACCCTCGAGGATCGTCAGTTCAGAAAACTCTCAGAAGAAGAAGTTGCAAACCTCGTATCCAGAGTTCGTGAAGAGTTCAAGAACGAAGCAAAAGAAGAAACTGAAGAGAAAGATGACTCAGAAGGTCAGGAAGAGCCAACTGAATAAAATAATATTTTGCATAATGAGGTGAACTAACATGGTATCTCTTGACGAGTCCGTAATCGCAAGACTCAAGAAAGGAAAGAATCATTTTGAAGTCTTTGTTGAACCTGAAGGTGCTTTTGCACTCAAGAGGGGAGAGAAAGTAAATATAGAGGACATAATAGCTGTAGAGTCTATATTTTATGATGCGAGTCAGGGAGACCATGTTGCTGAATCTGATCTTGTCGCTACTTTTGACACAAGCAATGTAATAGAGGTTGCCGAACAGATTCTTGTACACGGTGATCTTCAACTTACAAAAGAGCAAAGAAAGCACATTCTTGAAGAAAAGACCAGGAAGGTCATCACTTTCATTGCACAGAATGCTATGAATCCCCAGACAAAAGCCCCTCACCCACCCGCCAGGATCCAGAAGGCAATGGAAGAAGCCAAAGTCCACATAGATCCGCTTAAAGGTGTTGATGAACAGGTGAAAATTGTAATGAAGGCAATTCGCCCTATCATACCCATAAGGTTTGAGGAAGTTGATGTTGCTGTAAAGGTTCCAGGCGAATATGCAGCAAAAGCTTATGGAGAAATTGCGAATTTTGCAACCCTTGTCAAGAATGAATGGCTAAATGATGGTTCATGGGTTGCGGTTATAAAAATGCCTGCAGGTATGCAGACGGATTTTTATGGCCTTGTCAATCACCTTACCAAAGGGGACGCTGAAACAAAATTATTATGAGGCTGCATAATGGATCGTGAAATTGTAATTCCGGGGCAGCTATTGTCCGAAAACAAGGCTGATTCTGGTCCAGGTACTTTTGTAAAGGACGGAAAAGTCTATTCCCTTTTATACGGAGTAAAAAATTCCAAAAACAGGATATCCGTAATTCCTTTTTCTGGAAAGTATATTCCATCACCCAGAGACTATGTTATTGGTACAGTTATAGAAATAACTCCTTCTAACTGGATATTTGACATTGTTTCACCATATGATGGATTATTACATGTGTCGGAGTTTCCCAGACGTGTGGAATCTGACAGAATGAGGGAGATTATGGATATCGGCAGTTCAACGTTGCTCCGAATAAAAGATGTAAGTTCATCCATGAAGGTCGAACTGACCATGAGAGAACGCGGCCTAAGAACTCTTGAGAGAGGACGTGTTATTGAAATAACTCCTACAAAAGTCCCGCGTATCATAGGACACGGTGGTTCTATGGTATCAATGCTTAAGAAAGAAACAAATTGCGAGATATTTGTAGGCCAGAATGGAAGAATATGGATTAACGGTAAAGATAGTGAAATGGACCTTCTCAATGAAGCTATTGAGCTCATTATGAAACATTCCCACACATCCGGGTTGACGGAAAGGATATCTCATTTCTTAAAGAGTGAGAATAAAGTTGTTTCTGAGGAGGAAAATACTGTTTTAGAGAATAATCTCGCTGAGGATGCAGAAGGAGAAGGCGAGATACAAGAAGATACCTACAGAAAAGTGGATGCACTTCTGGAAGAGGATGAGA
This sequence comes from Methanolobus sp., assembly GCF_016278385.1. Lineage (GTDB taxonomy): Archaea > Halobacteriota > Methanosarcinia > Methanosarcinales > Methanosarcinaceae > Methanolobus. The sequence continues at coordinate 146,744 of NZ_JADQBY010000013.1, read as the reverse complement.
ATTGACCCAGAGGTATCTCTTTTATATCGACAGGGAGAATGTGCAAACATTGGAGAATTAATATGAGTGATAAACCCGAAAAGTTCATTGATGAAAATGGATTGCGTCTTGATGGCAGGCGTGTTGATGAGATCAGGCCTATGAAGATGGAGATCGGCGTACTCTCCAGGGCTGATGGTTCATGTTATCTGGAATGGGGGAAGAACAAGGTACTTGCAGCAGTGTATGGTCCAAGGGAACTCCATCCAAGAAGATTACAGAAAGCAGATTCCGCATTGATAAGATATCGTTATAATATGGCAGCTTTCTCTGTGGAAGACCGTATAAGGCCAGGTCCAAGCAGAAGAAGTATCGAAATATCAAAGGTCAGCAGGGAAGCTTTTGAACCGGTTGTACTGACACACCTTTACCCGGGTGCTGTTATTGATGTATTCGCAGAGGTCCTCCAGGCAGATGCCGGAACCCGCACAGCAGCTATTAATGCAGCTTCCATGGCTCTTGCAGATGCCGGAATTCCTATGAAAGGACTTGTTTCCGCATGTGCAGCAGGAAAAGTTGACGGACAGATGATACTTGATCTTGATAAAGCAGAAGACAACTTTGGTGATGCTGACATTCCAATGGCTATTACTTCCGAAGGTGAAATAACCCTCTTGCAAATGGACGGGGACATTACACAGGAAGAGTTCAAGAAAGCAATTGAAATGTGTAAGGAAGGATGTCGCCAGATTCTGGAGCTACAGAAAGAGACACTCAAGAACAAATTCGCCAAGCTGGATGAAGTAGAAATCCCAGATGAAGAAGAAGACGTTTCTGCTCTTGTTGAAAGTACACTGGAACCTTCAGAAGAGGAAGAAGAATCCGATATTCCAAAGATTGAGGATGCAGAAGAAGACATAATAGATGATGACGAAATCGACGATAAGTCTGAAGATGAAGAATCAGATTACGAAGACGTTGAAATTGTTGAAGGAGAGTCATCCTTTGAAGATGTCGACGAAGCGGAAAGTCCTGAAGATGAAGAAGAAGAGACTGCCTGAGGTGTGAAGATGGGTAATGAAGTAATGTCAATACTTAAGAAAGATTATATTTACAACCTTATGCTCAAAGGTAAACGTGAAGATGGTCGTACTTTTGATGAAATAAGGAACATAGATATCAGGACCAATGTAATCGAAAAGGCAGAAGGTTCTGCATGGATCAAACTGGGAGAGACCGAGATTCTGGTTGGTGTTAAACTTCAGGTAGGTTCACCGTTCCCTGACTCTGCCGGAGAGGGAGTCATCATCACAAGCATGGAGCTTAATCCAATTGCATCTCCTGATTTTGAGGCAGGTCCTCCTAAAGAGAAAGCAATAGAAATGGCCCGTGTTACAGACAGGGGAATTCGTGAATCAGGCGCAATTGATTTAAGTAAGCTATGTATTACGGAGGGAGAAGAAGTTTGGATTATATTCATCGATATCCATGTTCTCAATAACACAGGCAATATTCAGGATGCTGCATCTCTGGGTGCAATTGCTGCCCTGTTGACCGCAACAGTTCCTGGTGAACGCGAGGGACGTGGAGAAGACAGGCCTCTACCTATCAGGGACATGCCTGTGTCTGTAACATTGGTAGATATTGGCGGCGAACTGATGGTCGACCCGGATCTTGATGAAGAAACTGTTTGTGACACACGCATAACTATTGTTTCTAATCAGGATGGCTCAATATCAGGAATGCAAAAGAGCGGCGATGGTGCACTTACTGAGGAAAAGCTGTTAAAAGCTGTAGCATTTGCCTGCCAGAAAGCATCCGAGCTCAGAGAAACCCATCTGTTGAATATCTGAACTAAAAATTCAATATCATTAAATTCACACATTTCAAGGAGATAAGATTCATGGCAAAAAAGTATACGAGAAAAGGTCGTGTATCCAGGTCCGCTGGTAGATTTGGTACACGATATGGTAGGAAAGATCGTAAGTTGGTAGCGGACCTTGAAGAAAAGATGCGCATGCCTCACAAGTGCTCAAAATGTGCACGTCCTAACGTAAAGAGAGTAGGCACAGGTATATGGAAATGTACTAAATGCGGTCACACATTTGCTGGTGGAACATTCCTGCCTCAGACTAACGTAGGTAAGACAGTTCTCCGTTCTGTAAAGAAGGCAAAAGAAGCAGCAATAGCTGAGTAAGGTAAATATGGCCTATAAATGTACAAGATGCAAAAGAGATGTTGAAATCGACTACGAGTATACAGGTATCCGCTGCCCATACTGCGGTCACCGTATTCTTGTAAAAGAGCGTCCAACATCAATTAAACGCATCAAAGCAGAGTAAGAAGCGATGTTAATCACTTCTTCTCGCAAACCTTCTGCCAGCACGCGTACGCTATGTAAGCATCTGGCAACTTTTTTCGGTTGTGAGTACACCAACCGCGGTAAGATGGGTATGGGAGAGGTGTTAGCCCTTTCTCATAACATGCCTCTTATTATAGTTGGTGAATACCATGGCAACCCAGGAAGTATTTTGTTTTATGATTCAGACGGTTACTGCATACTATCACTTCATATTTCTGTACTTTCTGCACCAGCCTCACACTCAAGATCATCAGGTTTTGACATAGGAGGAGATAACGAACTCGTATCCATTATATCCGATATCCTACTTCCAGAAAAAACCGATAGAACTTCACTTCATCTTTTGCTGGAGCTCACAGGGGATAAAATGGACTTTAAGGAGCGAGGCAAAGTGCTTTTCAGTCTGAGGATAAAAAGTCATAAGATATATACCGGTGATGAAGATTGCACCTGATATCAAGATCAGTGTTCAAAACACCTGTAGCTTCTTCCATATATCGTTCCCTGAAACCAGAAATTGAGAGCCAGGTAACAGACAGATCCTCTGCCGATATGGAAATAAAAGATTCATCCCTTTTCCTTACTGTAAGGTCTGATGACCTTGTTGCCATGCGTTCAACACTCAACACATGGCTACGTCTCATTCAGGTTGCATCAGAGACTGCAGAATGCCTTGAATAATTATACAGCAAAGCATGTTTCATCCCTTTTTATTTTGCAGATTATCCTTCCTTCACATCATTATTTTTTGGTTCATGGCACATAGAAACATTAAAATCACTTTAGGTTTATTGGTATGCCAGGTGAAACCAAATGAGTACGCAAATACCCCCACAGATACAGAACCAACTGGCTCAGCTGCAGCAGGTTCAGCAGCAGGCACAGTCTCTTGCTATGCAGAAATCCCAGATGGAATCCATGCAGAAAGAGTCTGAAATGGCACTGGAAGAGCTGAACAAAGTTCCAGAAGATGCCGTTATTTACCGCACTGTCGGTGAATTACAAATCAAATCCAGCAAGGAAGCAGCTGTTTCTAAATTGAACGAAAAAGTCGAGACACTTTCACTCAGATTACAGTCTATTTCCAGACAAGAAGAAAGAATCTCAAAGCGTTTCACACAACTTCAGGAACAAATCGAGCAGTCCATGGGGAACCAGGCTTAATCAGCCCCCCAATACTGATGATATTACCAACACCAGTTGGTGATATCCAGAGGTTTCCATGCAAGTTGAAGAAACGGAGTTTTTCAATAAACTCCTGGATTACAACAATATTCTTTATCTTTGCCACCGAAATGCAGATCCAGATGCAGTGAGTAGCGCATTCGCACTTTCCGAGGCCCTTGGAGGAACCATTGGCCTTGTAGATGGGTGCAACAGAGTTGCTTCGCTTCTTATTGACAAACTCAATATCGACGTGGTCGAAAAGCCAGACCCATCGGAATATGATATTACCCTGGTAGTTGACACTTCAACCAGTTCACAGCTTAATGACATAAAGCTTGGCAAGTATTGTGTGATCGACCACCATGCTACCACTGCTCTCATAGAGAATGCAGAATTCTACCTTCACCGTCATGCAACATCAACTGCAGAAATGGTTTTTGATATCCTCCGTTCTATGGGTGCCCCAATTATGCGTCGCACTGCCATGGGTCTTTTGACAGGTATAATCACCGACACAGGACACTTTAAACATGCTACGCAGGATACTTTCAGAACCGTCTCTGAGATCATAACTTGCAGCGGAGTAGAATATGCAGATGTACTGGAAATGATGGCTGCAACTCCCCAGGACATATCAATGCGTATAGCCATGCTAAAATGTGCCACCAGAGCAAATATTGAAAGAGTCGATGACTGGCTTCTTGTGGATTCACATGTCAATTCATTCGGAGGAGCTGCATCTTCAATGTTCCTTAATATTGGCGCAGATGTGGCCCTTATCGGGACGTCACGTGATGCAAACATAAGGATTAGCGGAAGAGCAAAGCGTGAAGCAGTTGCAGTAGGCGTGAATCTTGGCAAGATAATGGAAGATATTAGTAAGAACTATGAAGGTACCGGAGGAGGACATGCAGGAGCTGCTGGCATAGATGTAGTTGCTGATATGGATACCATCATTTTTGAATGCAAATACAGGATAAGCGATATCCTCAGAGGCAAACCCAATCCTTCGATATGTGATTCATTGAACAAAGAACCAAAACAATCTTAATTGATCAAATAAAGGGCGATTAAATGACAGAGTACTGGAACCCATTGATTGAAAGGATGCCAGTTGATGAACTGGAAAAGATGCAGGAAAGAAAACTTAGAAATCTTATAGACTATGTATATACTCACTCTGATTTCTATAAGAAAATATTTGATGATGCTGATGTTAATCCACAAGACATACAGACACTGGATGATCTGAGGAAATTACCCTTCACGTATAAATCAGACCTCAGGGACACCTATCCCACAGGAATGTTCTGCGTGCCTAATGAACAACTTGTTCGTTTCCATGTATCCTCAGGAACAACAGGAAAACCCACTGTTGTAGGATATACACGTAATGATATCCATGAATGGTCCACATCCCTTGCAAGGGCATTGACATCAATTGGCGTGGGCCGTGGTGATGTAATTCAGGTAAGCTACGGATATGGCCTTTTCACAGGTGGCCTTGGCCTGCACTATGGTGCTGAAGAAGCAGGAGTAACTGTTCTTCCGACAAGTTCCGGTAACACAGAAAAACAGCTTGACCTTATGAAGGACCTCAACACCAGTGTGATGGCATGCACACCATCCTACTTCCTCTTCATGAATGAGGTCGCTAACCAGATGGGAGTAAGCATAAAGAACGATACTAAGCTTCGTGTTGGTATATTTGGCGCAGAGCCATGGACTGAGGAAATGAGGGGAAGAATTGAGGAAGCTACTGGTATCAAAGCCTATGATGTGTATGGAACTTCCGAACTTAGCGGACCTCTATGTACAGAATGCCAGTACCAGGATGGTATACATATATGGGCAGATCAGTTCCTCATAGAAGTAATTGATCCTGAAACCGGTGAGCAGCTTGCTGAAGGTGAACAGGGAGAACTTGTCATAACAACACTTGCTAAGGAAGCACTGCCGCTTATCAGATACCGCATTGGCGATATTACGGTAATAAACAAAGAACCATGCAAATGCGGACGTACACATCCACGTATTATGAGAATACTGGGACGTGCGGATGATATGCTTATTGTGCGTGGTATCAACGTATTCCCCGGACAGGTTGAATCTGTGCTCATGAAAATACCTGAAGTTGGCGAGCATTTCATGATCATTGTCGACAGAGTGAATGAGCTTGACATCATGAAGGTCCAGATAGAGATAACTGATGAAGCATTCAGTGACAAAGTCAATGATATCATTTCCCTGGAGAAAAAAGTTGAATCCGCGCTGAAGAATGTGCTAAACCTTGCAGTAAAAGTCGAACTTGTTGAAAAAGGCACTATTCCAAGATCAATGGGCAAGGCTAAGAAAGTAATGGACAATAGAAAGTTATAATATTTCACAGAACATAAATTTCAATGAAAGTGCAGGTGCTAATATGGAAGATAAGATAATAAAACAGATCTCCCTCTTTGCTGAGAACAAGCCAGGACGTCTTGCCAATATCGCAGCAAACTTCAGAAAAGCTGATATCAATATCAGAGCATTCACCATAGCCGAAGCAGGAGACTTTGGGATTATCAGGATGGTAGTGGACAAACCGGATGCTGCACATGAAGTTCTTCATGATGCAGGTTTTACGGTATCAGAAACAAATGTGCTGGGTGTTGAGATGGATGATGTACCAGGAGGACTTGGAATGATTGCAAATGTCCTTAGTGAAAAAAGCATAAATATCGACTATGCTTATGCCTTTGTAACAAAAACAGAGAAGGCCCTTCTAATCCTCAGAGTAAATGATATCGAGGCAGCCATTAAAGTCCTGCAGGACGCAAGTATCAAACTCATAGAAATGGCTAATATTCAGGAGATATGATCTTCTGAATGATTTTTTGTAAAATTGTCGTTGTAAGGTAATTTTCATAAATATTTCAATTTTTGCTTATAGATTCAACCATTAATACTTTATAGAACTTCAGGTCATTTCCCTTGAAATGACAGATACTATCAGTAAAACGGAAATTTGCAGACCGAGGTCCAAAATTGGTGGTTCACATACTACCATAATAGGCGGCCGAAATGGTAAAAAGATAGTATCACTAATGAGTCAGCACTCAGAGATTAAAAAGATAATCCCTTCAATTATTACTGTAAAAGGAAAAGGTAATTCAGGAGGAATACTGACCGCCCGGGTACAGCGACCTGATGACAGAGGTAATCTCAGGCTTCTTATTTCACATGGAACTTCGTTCCAGGAGTTGCGTTTAATAACTACTGTTGGCAACTTTAAGGAAGGGGAGCGTATCATGGAAGAACTTAATTCATTATTATCTGATGACTAGGTGAGATATTATGTTTGTTGGAATTGATCACGGTACTACTGCAATGCGTTTTGCTGCGCTTTCCCCCGACGGAAAGGTGCTGAAACTTGAAATTCCAAGAACAAAAGCAGCTGACATGACAGAGTCTCAGCTTGTTTCAGCCATGGAAGATGCTTTTGATGTAAAAAGCACGGATATTTCCCTTATAGCTGTTACATATTCAATGGGTGATGGCATCAGGAACATAGAGGACATAAGATATCTGAAGAACAGAGGTGTCAAAAGCATAGAAGGGGCTGGTCAGAAAACAGGCGGAGGAAGTCGTGTGTTTGATGCAATTAAATCATCAGGCATACCGGCTGTTGTCATCCCAGGTATTCACGATGGAAGTGATACCGACCCACGACTGAATATTTTTTCACACTCCACCAGCCCGGAAAAAATTGGAATTGCATACCATGCATATTCCCTTGGACTGAACGATTTTGTTCTTTCCGATATAAGTTCAAATACTGTTACAATAGGTGTTGCCGATGGAAAAATTATTGGCGCTCTGGATGCCTGCATCTTTGCTCCTGGATTAAGACATGGCCCTCTGGATGTGCAGGCCCTGAGGGATGTAGACGCAGGCAAGATGACTGCAAATGAAGCATTTGTAAATTCAGGAGTTCTAAAACACACCTCTTTTTCAGACAGGCATGACCTCATCAAGGCTGCTGATAAAAAAGATTTGCAGGCTATAATGGCCCTTGACAGCATAGCACTTTTTGCTGCCATGGAAATCGCAGGCATGCAAATTTTACTGAAGGATTATAAGTCGATTGGCGATGTCGTAATAGAAGGCTCTGTGGGGGAAATACCTTACGTCGTTGAAAAAATAGAGGAACATCTTAGTGTGAAAGCCCATGTGCTGGACAGGTGGAGCGCTGCACTAGGTTGTGCTGAAATCGCAAGGGATATACGTGCTGGTTCACATGAGATACTCGGCCTTCAAGTAAACCTATCAAATTAATTGTTTGATATTTGAAATTATAAATATAAAACTATAAATTCCAAACAATCAACTTGAAACATCAAATATCCGGATTCATTACAGATTTTAAAAAACACCATGCATTTATTAGAGAATTCAAAACTTAATGCATTTTCCTTCTATATAAATAACAGAAACACCTTTTTTATTTAGTTCCTTTTGTATCAGATCTTTCAACATATCCTGACTTTTAGCAACTCCTTTTGAACTCAGGCTCTGATCAATGTTAATAACTGCCATATCAGGTACCAGAACCCTTACAACTTCCCGAAGGTCAGGTGCCCCTTGCCCGCCAGTCATGGCAGCTATTTCATTCTGCAATATAATGACAAGAATATCAAAACCACCATCAACTGCATTTATGAGTCCTATAATACCCGAGTGTGCAAGACCGAAATCCCCAATGACGGCCATTCCCTTCCCAGGAAAACCGCATGCAGTTGCGATTGCACCACCAAGTGCAAAACCTGTGTTGACTGCATGAAGCGGGTCCGGTGCTGTGCGTATGGAGCATCCCATATCTCCTGCAACCGTTTCTATGTCATGAAGTACATTATAGAGTGGAATGAACGGACAATCGTCACATATGGGCCTTGATCCCCTGCTAACAATGGTCTGGATATCTGTGTATTTTGAAACTTCATCCTTATCGACATTCTCAAGGGCAAATTCCACATGTTCTTTTTCTATCATTCCTACAGGCAGATGACCACTGCGCTTACCGAGGATACAGTCACATGTGTTAACATATGATTCTATGAATGCTTCACTCTCTTCTATAACGAGTATGCGCTCGTGATTGTTTATGAACTGCTTCACAAGTCTCCACGGAAACGGTGAAACAAGACCAAGGGCAAGGTGTGAATAGTTTGAATACACAAGTTGAGTCGACAGTATGCCATCTATGATGCATGAAGGATAACCAGAAGAAATAATTCCTACTTTGTCCCCGTGCAATGACATACGGTTAAAATGTGAGTTTTCAGATTCATGAATAAGAAGTGGTTCAGATTCAATGTGGAAACGCTGGTGTTTCCCGTGCATGGTCAATTTCCAGATACTCCCGTCAAATTTTGCCTGCAGAATGTTATCCTTTTTACCAGATATTGCCCGACTGACTTTCTCCATTTCCTTTTCCAGCCGATCAGTTATTCTCATAATCAAAGGAACCATTGCATCCTCTGAAAGTTCAAATGCCCTGTTCAGTGAGTCATAAGCATCCTGCGGTGTTGCCGGATCAAAAACAGCAGTTTCCGAGATAGAACCATAAAACCGGGAATCCTGTTCATTCTGTGAAGCCTTTGCTCCAGGATCATCCCCCACAAGTATAACAAGCCCTGCACCGATTGTATGCATCATTGCAGTCATGAGCGGATCTGAAAGCAGGTTCATGCCCACGTGCTTGACCAGTACCATAGACCTTCTTCCAGTCACTGATGCACCCAGTGCAGCCTCAAGAGCTGCTTTTTCATTAGTGAGCCAGTGGATGTCGTAATCGTTGGAATATTCTTCCTTAAAAAAGTGGTCTGCAACCGCAGTCATGGGATATCCGGCAACTGCGGTAATGAACCTCACATTGCTATCAATAGCTGCAAAGTAAATTGCTTCAAGGCCGGTTATTTCCTCAATATCGGTCATATCTTTGTTACTTAAGTTGTGCATTCAGTTTTACTGAATCATCAGGCTGTGCAAACCATGCAAGCGCTGCAAGTGCTCCTATAACGCCATTGCCGTCAAGCCAGATGTCAACATCATTGTCTTTTGCACACTGCATTGCGTATTCTTTTGTGAGCTCACCGCTGCGGCATTGTTTGCTGTACTCGTTCATTTTCTTCGCATCAAAGTCTGAGAGAACGACCATCCCCGTTTCATCGGAAACGCTGTACTTCAGGAGCGCCACCTTTATGCTCTCAAGCAGTTCCTGTTTCGCATTCTCGTTCACACATGCAAATTCCAGTACGGTGGATACACAGTTCTGTGTCCTTGCAGATACCGGGAAAAGTTGTACAAGTGAGTGGGAAAGATAAACGGATTCGATACAATCAAGTTCATTTGCCATATTATGAGTAAGTGTCCAGGTGGCTCCTTCTTCCTTTGTATCCGTGTCATCTATGCCGATGAGCACTCTCTCTCTTCTAGGAACTACAACTGTTCCTTTTGCTGCACGCCCGCCACCGGATTCGGTATAGTTGCAACATAGTACACCCTCTGCGAATGCCCTGCATTTTGTAGCACCTACTCCGCCTCCTCCAAGCCCGGCATATGTGATATGAACCTCATCTCCGATCACAACGACAGATTCAATACCTGCAGCCGCAGTGGATGGCTTAAGCTCAAGGACAGATGTACCGGTTTTCACAAAATATCGGATCATGTTCCCTATGGAACGTGTGTTCAGGATGAGCGGTGAATGTGAATAGTGGAACTTAGACCATGCGGCACCGCCATAACAGTTCGTATGCTCGATGACCTCTGCATATTCGTTGTTCCTGTCGCATATTACATATATACCCCTGTATGGAGTTGTATAGGGGTCATTAAGTTCTATCTCTTTCATTTGTGTGCTAATTGCCGGTTCATACCTTAAATGTTTTGTTTAAAATGGCCGATAAAATGGAAATTAAAACTTAATTTCCGGAACTGCCCTGTCCTCAGCCGGTGCTTCAAACAGTTCTTTCTTTTCAAATCCTTTCATACCTGCAACGATATTGTTCGGAATTGTCTCTATACTGGTGTTGTACTTCATGACAACATCATTGTAGAACTGCCTACTGTAGGCAATCTTATCCTCAGTTTTTGCAAGTTCATTCTGCAATTGGATGAAGTTCTGGTTTGCCTTAAGATCAGGATAGTTCTCCACAACTGCAAACATGGATTTCAGGGCAGAAGTTAGCATATTGGATGCTTCAGCAGTCTCATTTACCCCCTGTGCGGATGAAACTGCTGCCCTTGATTTCGTTACATTTTCAAAAAGGTTTTTTTCATGTTCTGCATAACCTTTCACAGTTTCCACGATGTTTGGTATCAGGTCATTACGTCTTTTTAGCTGCACATCTATCTGGGCCCAGGTATTTTCAACACGGTTCCTCATTTTTATGAGATTATTATAGATAACTACAAATCCAAGACCTAAAACCAGTATTAATGCAAACAAGCTTACCATCTCTAATATCATTCAATCCTCTCCTGTGAATTACATAATTATCTTTACAGTTATCCCACGCAATTTCCTTATGTTTATCTGGCACCACCACCACCTCCACCAAAGCCGCCACCTGCACCTCCAACGCCACCACCACTCGATGAACTTTGAGGGGATGATGCATTGTAAGCACTACTAAAACCGCTTGTAATCATGGAACTATGGTGTATGGAATAGAAATGGCTATGCCCAAACTGTTCTGCAGGGACTGTCAGAGACATGTTTTTCAGGGCTTTCTCCGCCACACCCATGGCCACTGCATAGACCATATAAGAATCCCAGATCCGTATGGATTCGGGAGGGTGTTCTTTCAGAGCGGAAAAATCTGTCAAATAACTACTGAAGTTCTTCCAGCTTTTCTGGAACAGCCTTCCCTCAGGCGTCCATTTTCCGAAACTCTGTTCATTGACCAGTACCAGAACAAATACGCATATTATAAAAATCAGGGCCGGCACAGCCATATATAGTGCATATGTCATAAACGGAAACAGATTCGGGGGAAAATAGTCAAACAAAAATAAGAAACCAAGCACCACTGCAAAAAAGAATAAAACATTGAACAGAGCCATGTATGTATTGCCCTGCGCCAGAAATAGTTTGTCGACCTTAATATGATGTTTCACCTTGTTATTCCATTTGATGATGAACTCATAGAATTCAGTTCCCTTACCAAGGTCTTTTCTAAGCTCGCTCCATAATATACTACCTGAGGAAGCATGTGACTTCAGGAGCATATAAACATCTGCTTCAAAATCAAGAAGTTCTCCCACGTTAGCCTTTTTATTTATTTCAATGACAATGTCCTCTGTTTCATGACTGAACAAACCGATGAATTTCTTTTCAAGCTTTATGTCGTGAAGTGTCACATAATCACGGTTCACAAGGTCCATGACAGTACCGGTGAATCCTTCAATGGTTGGCGTGCCTATCCTTCCCCTTAACATGGCGTTAACGTACGCAGGTTTTGAGTCAGTCGGAGGTTCACGTTCGTATAGTGCATTGTAATCTATCTTAGGTTCCCGTCCATATTTGAAATATATAATGAAAGGAAATACGAAAACGCCAGCTACAATAAGACCGATTAATAACAGAATAACTTGGGCTATTTTCCTTTTGAATTCGTATGCCTTTTCAAGAGACAATATCTCATCCAGACCGTCCTCATTCTGTATTGAAACAAAGTTCGCATCAGGAGATTCTATTCTCGGAAAAACTGCCCTGATCTCATACAACCTGTATGCAGGGATCCTATCTGATTTTATACTTATAACGTTGTTTTGAAGATTGCTCTGTGTTGTATAATCATCAGGATGGACCCAGTAAGTAATTTCATCCCCGTTTCCACCAGGCAACGTGATAGTTGCAATGAAGCTGCCAAGTGGTTTTTCCCATTCCTCACCCCACATCTTGTAATGTAGTTCAGAAATATCATTGTAGACCTTAACTCCTCTGTAATAGTCATAAGCAACCACAAAAGTCACTTTTTCAGGAGTAGGCTGAGGAAGTGTGCCTACCAGTTCATAGCCACCTGAGATAGGAACTACCCGAAACTCACATTCTCCGTTATCGCAATATCCACGGATATTCTCAATGGAGCCTCCTTCCGGAGGATATACCTGACGGTAAACTTCAAAATAGATTCCCTCAAATGAATACGAGATTGATTCTTCCACGTGGACTATGCCCCCTGGACTTACAGTGATATTTGCCGTAGCACCATCAATTGAATAGTCACGGGCACTGGCACAAGGTGCCAGGAAAAATAATAATGCCAACAAAAGTAGAGAAGCTTTAGCAAGCAAAACCAGTTCATTTGTCCTGTTTGTTGAAAATGGATGATGCACCGGCATATCCCCCATAATAGTATGGACTATTCTGAAATTTAAAGTTTAGCACACCATGAATTGTGAGTGTATCCATATTGTGATAAGGATCCTTTTAAAGAAATCTGCCCCTTACCTCACATACCCTTCATCCTTCAGACTAACGTACCTGCCATCCCCGATCACAACATGGTCCAGCACATCGATACCCAGCAATTTACCACCTTCAACAAGTTTCTCGGTCACTGCAATGTCCTCCCTGCTGGGTGTGGGGTCGCCTGACGGATGATTATGCGAGAGTATGACCGAAGCGCATGATTCCATAAGTGCTGCTTTGAACACCTCTCTCGGATGTACTATGTTCGCATTCAAGCTGCCTATGGATATAACTTCTTCACGCATCACATGGTTCTTGGTATCAAGAAGAAGCGCCACAAGTCTTTCACGCTTTTGCTCACGCATCCCTGGATAGAGAAGTGAATAGACATCAGCAGGAGATCTTATCTTCCTTTTTGGATCATCAGTGTATCCTTCAAGCTTGCGTGCAAGTTCAAAAACAGCTGCTATCTGCGTTGCCTTTGCGATACCAATACCATGCATCTGCGTAAGCATGGAAATGTTTGCCTGGCTGAGCTGCTTGATATTGTATTCTGAAAAGATGCGGCTGCACATGTTGACTACATTCTCTTTTTGTGAGCCAGTTCTAAGTATGATCGCCAGCAATTCCGCATTGGACAGGGATTCAGGTCCGTATTTCACCAACCTTTCACGCGGTCTGTCATCCTCTGGCATCTCATGGATACTTATCTTGTATTCACTCATTACACCGGATACAAAATAGTAGAATATAAATTAATCGTAATTAATCTATTATAAATTTGTATGAATCTAAAAAACAATTGATATGAGTGATGCTGCCTGCCATTCTCGTTGTGTACTTATAGAATGACCTCACATAAACCCATTATATGAAAGTCATTTGCATTGCAGGCTACAAGAATTCCGGCAAAACCACATTGGTAACACGTCTTGTTGAAACTCTTTCCAAAAGAGGTTCTGTGGGTACTGTAAAACAGATGCTGCATCATCGTTTCAATCCAGAGAACACCGATACAGGTAAACACTTCGATGCAGGGGCAAACATAGTTGCTGCCATCACAGATATCGAGCTTGTGACAATAAGTAGAAACCCGACACTTGAGGATGCACTGAATGCACTTGCTGACAGTGGTGCTGACTTTGCCATTGTCGAAGGCGCAAAGAGCAGTGACCTTCCAAAGATATTCCTGGGAGAAGTTGAAGGCTCGGACGAGGTATCCAACATCATAATTCGACTGCCTGTCAGAAGTGACTGGGACATCGATGCTCTTGTCGAACTCATTCTTGCTCAGACGGAATGGGTTACACTTGACTCCCTTATCAGGAAGGTACGTTCTAATCCGGATATCCGTCTTTCAGGTGGCATTGCAACCTTTACAGGAATTGTCAGACGCGTTAATGGTGATGTAGAAACCACAGCAATAGATTTTGAAAAGTACGAAGGCGTTGCCGACAGGGCTATTGAAAAGATATGTTATGAACTCAAGGAAAAGGATGACATTATAGATGTGCTGATTCATCACAAAACAGGTCTTATCAGATCTGGCCAGGACATCGTCTATATTGTTGTTGCTGCTGCCCACAGGAAGGAACTTTTCGAAACACTTGTGGAGGCACTTGAGCGCATCAAAGAAGAGGTCCCGATATGGAAAAAGGAATTCACTATTGAGGGTGATTTCTGGGTCCACGATAAAATGTAAAGGAGAATGTTAAGCACTAAATTACGGGTTTTTACCTATTCTTCAGCCCCATCTGCTCATCAATCTCTTCTGCTATCTCTTCCAGTTCCTGGAATATACGTTCAGAGTCTTTTCTCATTTCCTGGACAGCAGCCTTAAGGCTGCCTCCGCGAATGTAGAGTGCCCTTTTTTGCCTGTATATCAGGCCGGCACTTATAAGATTTCTGATGTGATGATTGACCCTTGCCAGGTTCACGTCAAGGTTTTCTGCAATAGTGTCTGAAGATATCCTGTCCTCTCTTTCGGAAAGCTGTTGCAGCAGGTCATGAACAACCTGTGTGGCAATGTTCTCAGTATCTCTCCCAGAGGATAATCCAAAACTGTTGCAGAACCAGCGGATGTCGTCTTCAAGTTTTTTTACCCTGGGTTTTTCCAGATTTATCAGGATTATCTGCTGTGCCATAAGACATATTCATTAGATTGTCTACATATAAAGCTTGTCTAAGATAAATCGATATGATATCGATAAAATATATTAAAACGCAATCTTTTGCAAAACTTTTATATACCAGTTTAGTAATAATATTGCTCAGTTAACCGAAGCCACTTCGGTTATTCAAAACGTATCACAAGTAATTTAAACAAACATTCTAAATTAAAACAATGGGATGATGGGGATATCAATCCCGGGGAGTTAACAATATGGACCTTAACCGTTTCACGCAGAAAGCTCAGGAAGCTATTCAGGATTCAAGTACGATTGCTGCAAGGTACAGGAATCAGCAGATAGACTGTGAACACATATTCCTTGCATTACTGGAGCAAAGTGGAGGACTTGTAACTACATTGTTGCATAATATGGAAGTTCCGGTGGACCGCCTGAAGCAGAAGGTCGAGGCTCAGCTTGCGAATCTTCCACAGGTATCCGGTCCCGGTGGGGAACAGGTCTACATGACCCAGACCATGAGACGTATTCTGGATGCTGCAGTTCAGGAAGCCGGAAAGATGAAGGATGAATATGTGAGCGTTGAGCATCTCCTGCTTGCAATGCTCGGAGAAAAAGAAAGCCAGTGCGGTAAGATCCTTGCAAGCGAGGGAGTTACAAGTGACAGGCTGCTCAATGTTATTAAACAGATAAGGGGGAATAGGAGAATTACTTCAGAGAATCCGGAAGACACAATGGAGCCACTTAAGAAGTACGGCATCGATTTCACAGAACTTGCAGCTCAGGGAAAGCTGGACCCCGTTATTGGGAGGGATCAGGAAATAAGGCATTCCATTGAGATCCTTTCCCGTCGAAGGAAGAACAATCCGGTGCTCATCGGTGAGGCCGGTGTGGGTAAGACTGCAATTGTCGAGGGACTTGCACAGCGTATTGCAAAAAGGGACGTACCCGATGCCATGAAAGAGAAGCGTATCATTGCCCTTGATATGGGTTCACTTATTGCAGGTGCGAAGTTTCGAGGTGAATTTGAGGAACGGCTGAAGGCAGTACTCAAGGAAGTTGCTGATTCAGATGGGCAGATAATTCTCTTCATAGATGAGATACACACCATTGTAGGTGCAGGTGCCACAGAAGGTGCCATGGATGCAGGAAACCTCCTGAAGCCAATGCTTGCACGTGGCGAACTTCACTGTATCGGTGCCACAACTATTGATGAGTACCGCAAGTACATCGAAAAGGATGCGGCACTTGAGCGCAGATTCCTGCCGGTGTTCGTAGAAGAGCCTACGGTGGAAGATACGATATCCATATTGCGTGGTCTGAAGGAGAAGTACGAGGTACATCACGGTGTGCGTCTGAAGGATTCATCACTTGTCGCTGCTGCTGTAATGAGCAGCCGCTACATTGCCGACAGGTTCCTTCCGGACAAGGCTATCGACCTTGTGGATGAGGCTGCTGCAAAAAAGAGAACTGCAATTGACAGCAAGCCGGCAGAACTGGATGAGGCAGACCGTAAGATAATGCAGCTTGAAATAGAGCGTGAAGCACTCAAAAAGGAAAAGGATGCGGCTTCAAAAGATCGTCTGGATGCTCTTGAAAAGGAACTTGCGGACATAAGGGCAGAATCAGATGCCATGAGGGCCAGATGGGATCATGAGAAGGAAGCTATCTCAAAGCTTAGTGCTCTTAAGCAGGAGATCGAGGATACAAAGATCCAGCTTGAACTCGCTGAGAATGACAACAACCTCGAACTTGCTTCCCGGTTGAAGTACGGAACTCTCATTCCATTGCAGCATGAGTATGCTGATGAGGAAAAGCAACTTCAGGGGATGCAGGGTGACATGCTCCTCAGTGAGGAGGTAGGTGAAGAGGATATTGCCGAGGTAGTCAGCCAGTGGACTCACATACCTGTGACACGGCTCATAGAAGGGCAGCGTGAGAAACTGGTCCACTTTGAAGACAATTTGCATAACCGTATAATCGGTCAGAGTGAGGCTGTCAGGGCGGTTGCTGATGCAGTCATACGAAACTATGCGGGTATCAAGGACCCGAAGCGCCCAATCGGCAGTTTCATATTCCTTGGTCCTACAGGTGTTGGTAAGACCGAACTTGTAAAGGCACTTGCAGCAGAGCTGTTCGATGATGAGACAAACATGGTTCGTATCGACATGTCGGAGTACATGGAAAAGCACACTGTTTCAAGGATGATCGGTGCACCGCCCGGTTATATAGGACATGATGAAGGTGGCCAGCTCACAGAGGCAGTTCGCAGGAGACCATACTCAGTTGTCCTCTTCGATGAGATAGAGAAGGCGCATCCCGAAGTGTTCAACATCATGCTTCAGATACTTGATGACGGCAGGCTCACTGATTCAAAAGGAAGGACTGTGAATTTCAAGAACACCCTGATAATCATGACCTCAAACATCTTTGCAGGCGATCTTACCGAGCTTCTGCAGTCCGGTGAGACTGAGGAGGATGTCGATTACAACATACTCCAGATGCGTGCCATGACTGAGCTTGGAAAGTATTTCAGGCCGGAGTTCCTCAACCGTATCGATGAGATCGCTCTCTTCCACGCATTGAAGCCGGATGAATTGGTACAGATCGTTGACATCAAGGTTGCAGACCTTGTTGAAAGACTCAGGGATAAGCGTATCGGTCTTGAAATGACAGACGCTGCAAAGGCCTATCTTTCAAAGGCAGGATACAGCGCTACCTTCGGTGCCAGACCACTTAAGAGGGTTATTCAGAACGAGGTTGAGACCAGAATAGCCAAGCTGATAGTTGCAGGTGAAGTGCCTGAAGGTTCCACTGTGCATGTGGATAGTAATGGCGCAGAACTGCTCGTTGATGTAAGCTCGGCAGAATAAGCAAAAAACCGGGAAAAAGTCTAAATTCAAAAGTGAGGATACGGTTGCCTTGGAGCAACCGGTCCACTTATTGTTTTTCAATTAACGTAATTAAAGTCCAAGTGCCATTCTTATGAGCACTATAAATCCCACAAAGAGGTCAAGGACTATCAATCCACCAATGACCATGCCACCCAGTTTCAAGTACTTTGTATCGAAGTCCAGTATTAAAAGGGCATTTTTAACAGAGTCCATTGTATCATTGGCTTTCTCGACTGTTCCTTTTGCTTCTACCAGGGTAGCGTTGACATTATCAAGCAAGAGGTCGATACGTGGCTGCTCCTTGGTCCTGACATTTTCCAGAACACCATGGAGTTCATCCAGTGTCTTTGGGATTATCCCCGGTTCTTCGACCCACTTGTTAGACAGGAACTCGTATTTCTTCTCCATTTTCAGGGACTGCCTGAAATAGAATGCCTTCTGGGCCTTCATCAAGTCATAGTTTCTCTGGTAACCATCAAACTTGGTACTGAGGGATGCTGATATCTTCGCACCGTATGGCTGCATCATGGACATTGCATATCCAGGTGACTTGCTGACTGCAGTTGCCATCCTGGCCATGTTTATTGCAGAAATGTTTGTAGCTTCTGGTTTAATATTAGCGGCAGTGGAAGCACCAGCTACATTTGCTGCACTGGTTGCAGCAGTTGCATCGGTGGCAGGCTGGGAGCTTGCAAAGTTGCGTACATTTCTGGCAGTTATACTTGAATCTACTGTTTTGAGTGAATCCCTGATATTGACGTTATCTATCAGCCTTTCATTTTCTACAGCGACATTACCTATTCCTATATTCTCACTGATGTCTTTATCGTTAAGAACATCTGCAATACTTATGTCGGTATCATGTATAATGGCTGCATTTATTACTTCATCAAGAACACTACTGGCATAGATATTCTCTTTTGGAACTTTGATGGCTCCTGCCGCTATCTCAAACTTGTTTTGGGGATGGGTTTTTAGTATATCGCCCAATTGTGCTGTAACCATATTCTTTCTTGAGATAAGTCCTTCATAATAGAGTTTATCAGTCTGGATCATCTCCAACTGGTCCCTTATAGAAGGGCTAAGTTCTGTAATTGAAACAGGTACTTTTTTCTTTGTAACAAAGAGTTTCTTTACTTCCTTAAGTACCTCTTCACTCACATCAAGGTTATCATCAAGTGATGCGAGTATGTCTTCCACCATTGGCTGTTCGATGGTGTTGAACCGCTCAAGAACTTCCTTTGCATTATAAATCCCAGTTGTGAGTACACCGGGTTCCTGATAGAAGATGTCGTGTATCTCCTTATTTACAGTTGCGAGCTTTGCCATAAGCTGGAACTTCTCGATCACATCGTTGAAGTCTGAAAGCATGTCCCAGAAATCAAAATCAAAATTCCCGGTGTCATTGACACCTTTTTCTTTAAGCTTATTTTCAAGTCGTGTCTTTTCCTGCCTGAGGGAATCAAGCCTTGCTTTTTCCTCGTCCCATAGATCTGCTTCACTTCTAGGTGTCAGTCTCTGGATGGTGAGGAGTTCCTCTACTTCTTTTAATGTAGAGTTCAACTGCTCACCTACAGCTTGTATGGTCGAACCTATCACTGCAATTGCCATACCCGCTTCTTCGGCAGCATCGCCTGCATCTTCAGCTGCATTGCCAGCCTGGTAGATCGCTTTACCAACAGTGTATAATCCACATGTAGCAACGCCTGCTACGACATCAAACCATCCCATATTTGTTCCTCCAATGTTTTTTTATAAAATGGACAGGAAACAGATCTGCAGCTAGCTCTTTTTATGAATCAAACTCTGCAGTACCCGCTATTTCCTCAGTCCCTTCCGAGTCACGATAACTCCATAACTTTTTGATTGGTGGCTTAAAATATAAAATTTACCCATATTTTATTGTTCAACGATATATGAGGTGTTTTTTGATTGTATAGGGTATTCTGAATCTAAGTTTGAGCTGATTCTGTTATGTATAGTGGGAAGGAAGCTAACAATATTGATGTGCAGGTTCTTGATTTGAAGAAGACTCAGGAGTTCATCAACAAGTAAGAAATTATGGATAACATCCTCAACATGTCACAGTCGTAAGCTGAAGCTTTGGGAGTTTCTAGAAGCAGATTTCAGAGAATAATGCAGGTGAAGGGATAATATGGACTTGAAATTGAATACTCCGACAGTGAGAAGGTTATATAATAAATGTAGTAAACTGTTTGTTTCACACTAAATAGAAAACTTTATAAATTTAAAATAATATATTAATAATTAATAATAAATTATCGTTTTTATATTAACAGTCATAAAATCGGTCTGTGTGCTACAAATGAAAAATGTTAAAATAAGACCTTGCCTCTTTCCAGGTGTTTTTTCATATTTTGAAAGTGGAAGATTTACTGCTATACCTACAATATTAACTGACAAAGAAGTCAAAGACACATTTATTGCATATGGTCAAAAGATGCATAACTACAATGGAAAAAAAAGGAAAATACAAATACGAAACAATTTTTTTGTAGTACTAAGTACACACAAAATAAGTGAGAAAAAACATTTTAAACTACAGTTTATCAAGTATAACAATTATCAGTTCATCTGGCTTATGCCAATTCATACTTTAATCTTGTTTTTACCTATTTCGTTTGTTGCAATGATTATTCTCATCCTTTTAGCGACTTCAATTATGTTTCTGCTAATCAGGGCATATGAGAAAATTGTGCTTCGATCTGTAAATTACTCAAAAGAAGCAAATCAAATATTTCTTGAAATATGCAACGCAATAAGAGAAAATGAAATAGAAACATATGGACAATGTATTAGAGATTAAAGATTGATTTCTGAATGCTCATGTAAGGAAAAGGTTGGAGATGTGGAAAGTATGATAACGGTAGTAAGAGTGTTTGAACCCCACATAACTGTTCATGATGTGCCATTTGAAAAAATTGTTTGTGACAACAAAAATGGTAATAAATTATACATTGAATTTGATGATAAAAATGAAATCAGATACAAAATTGATTTTGAAAATTACAATGGTTTAAGGGTAACTGCAGAAGATTGTGCCAGATGGAACATTATACCTGAGGTTCCATACTATGGAATGATGTATGAAATTGTAAATTCGGATTGGATATCTCAACTGAAAGACAATTCAAAATATACTGACCCTGAAACAAGAAGATATAGGCATATTATGGATAATATGCATCATTATATAATAGGACTAGGAGACTATTATGTTGAGATTATTTCAAAAGGATACAAGTTAGAGAAGCTTACTACCACATAGTTGTTAACTTGTTTTGAATGCTACAATTTATTATTAGACTTTGCTCAAATTTTGTATATAATATCCCTATTATTTTATTTTATATACAGAGTTCCGTTTTTTCTGCTTACCTATATCCCCAAACTTACGTGCGACAGACGTAACTTAAATCTAAAATAACGAAATGATTGGAGTTATAAAATCTACTCACGCTAGTAACAACTCCCAACCATCACTCCAGCACAGTCCTCTTCCCCTTTGCCCACAGTTCATCGTACTTTTCCCTTAGTTTTCCTGCGTACTCCTTATCGAACATCTTCATTTCTCCGAATATACCATGCGGATTCAGGGGGTTGGGGATGGGGATGTACACCACATTATCGTCGATGATCACAAAATCATAATTGCATTCAAGGATTCTTACTTCAAGATTTTTTGCAATCATATTCCTGACATCGGTATCCTTTATCGTGGAGTATTTTTTATTCAGGTGGTCTACAAAGAAACTTGCAGGCAGGATCATTCTGATCTTGATGCCGGATGTTGCAGCTTTGATGAACTCATCAGTCACAAGAGTGAGGATGGTATCAGGGTTAATATCATTATTGCAGTTGACCTTCTTTTCCAGTGCCTCTTTAATCTTCAGGGATTTAACATGCAGTATCTCATTCTCGGTTTCGTCCAGTGTGTTCTTAATGTTCTTGACTATGTCATCTTCGCCGATGAGTGTTGACCAGAACTTGATCTCGGCGTGGTCAGGGTAATTGCTATCGGAAAAATTGTCCTTGAGTTCTGAAACCTTCAGTTTGAATGTCTCAAGTTCGCTTTTAGTGTCCTCTTCTTTTTTAGTAAAAAGATTATCCAGAGCAACTCCCGGTTTTATCGCCCTGTACTTTCGGGGTCTTGACCTCTGGAACTCCACAAGTCCCATATTATTGAGGTTGGAGAGCACTTCGTATATCTTTCCCACTGGTATGTTGGACTTACGTGAGAGTTCCTGTGCACCTATAATCCCTTCCTTAAGGAGGGTTGCATATGCGGATGCCTCATATTTTGTAAGTCCCAGATCTCTTAGTAAACTTTCTCGGTCCATGTTTTTCACTGTTAAGTTGTTTTTTTGCGGGTGAAATGCTTATTAATATGTAAGTTAAAACAACTATATAGATGTTTTTAATGAATATGTTCCTTTAGTAATTTTCACAGGAGCATCTTTATGCTATCCCTAAACATCAGCATGCCTGACATTCATCACCAGATGTTTGTAACTACACATATTAAAGGTGGTTTATTGTGGAATCAAATTCAGAAAATCATAAAAGACAAATATCTTCCGTTGAAATATTAAAAGCTCATATCGAAGAGCTGCCCATCAGGAACCTTGATACTGATTGGATAAAGGGAAATAAAGTAAACCTTAGCTCACTTATGGAAGACAGAAAACCGGGAATTTGTCCAGGATATGTTTCCGGAACCCTGAAAGACCATTAATTTAGAATATTACAGTTCACCTGTTTTTTTGAGAGTACAAACCTGCAATATGTTATTTGTACATATCAATTCCAGGCATTCTAGCACTTTAAACTAGTTTAAAAGTACTCAGCCGTGTTTTTAATCTATACTTTGTAGCTGTAAACTTATCTTTAATTTCTAATTATTATAGTCGAATCTATAGGAAATAAACCATACTTGACGATATATAGAAAGGTTTATCTACTAATAATACAGTTGTACTGGTGTGTACCATTAACAACACGCTTATCGTGTATGTTAGTACAACCCTATCCAACCCCCAACGAGACATCCTTTCCGGGATGTCTCATACCCTATTATCTTTTTTCGATACTCATTTTGCTTTCCAATTATTAGCTATTAATTGATTTTAACTCATTACTAGTTTATTAAAGGGTAAAACCTTTATATATGCAATAAAACATTAATGCCAGTATTCAAAACAACTAGAAAGGAGTTTTTTTATTATTATAATTAATCACAAGGAGTGTTTATCATAAAAAACATCTTTGAAAAACTGGGTGTCTTCATCGAAGACAATACGATTCCTATTATGTTAATCACGCTTCTTCTCGTGATTATTTCATTTCAGGGTGCTCAGTATATAGGGATGGCATCAGGGACTGATACCTTTGTAAACAAGAACTCTCAACTATACCAGGATTTTGATCACCTTTACCAGAATCTCTTTGGTACTGAATCCATTGTAATAATGGTTGAGGGTAGTGATATAACAAATCCTGAACTTCTCAAAGCAATGGACAGGGCATACGAGTCTACAATCAATATCCCGGGAGTAATTCAAGTTAATTCCCCATCGTCTATTATCAAAGATGCTAATTATGAGATGATGGGACGGAGTGAAATCCCAGATGATGCAGAAGTTCTCGATGAAATTATCAGTTCATCGGTTCCGACATATTATATTCCTGATGAAACCCATGCCATCATGTCGGTAATCGTTGAAGCTACCACTTCAGATAACACGAAAACGGAAATACTAAGGGAAACCCGAACATCTATTGAAATGGCTGATTTTCCGGGAGATTATAATGTAATCGTAACGGGAGATCCTGCTTTTTCGGCAGAAATGAATGAAGCAATGAATACCAGTATGGGTACATTGCTCATGATTGCAATTCTTCTTATGATGGTTGTGTTGTATCTTGTATTCAAACATGTAAGGTGGAGATTGCTTCCGCTTCCAATAGTCATACTTGGTATAATTTTCACATTTGGAGCCATGGGTTATCTGGATATTCCAATGACAATGGTTTCAATGTCTGCTTTCCCCGTGCTTATAGGACTTGGTATAGATTATGCCATCCAATTCCATAACCGGATTGAAGAAGAACTGGAACATGGTAGCAGTGATGAAGACGCAGTAATAAATACTATCAAACACACCGGTCCTGCAGTTCTGATCGCTCTGATAATAACAGCTCTCGGTTTCTTTTCATTGTTTACATCAACTGTTCCAATGATACAGGATTTCGGAAAACTCCTGATGATCGGTATCGTGATGTGCTTCATATCTTCATTATTTGTAGGAGTAACAGTACTATATGGCTTCCATAAAATTTCAGAAAAAAACATTCTCTCAAAGATAGGACTTAAAAAGCCATCTTCTAAGCGAAAAGTATCTTCGACGGGGATATCTGAACATGAGCCGGATTTCCTGGAAAAGTCGCTTAAAAGCATATCTGGTTTTTCAATGAAGCATTCAGTACTTGTTCTAGCTATCGCAGGTTCTCTTTGTATTGGTGGACTTATTGCAGATACAATGGTTTCTATCCAGACTGATACGGAAACCTTTGTACCTCAGGATCTTCCTGCATTGATAGATCTTAAACACATGGGTGAAATTCTGGGTGGAGAGGATCAATTAAACCTGATAGTAAAGACGGACAACAACAACGATCCGGCACTACTTGAATGGATAGATGAGTTCTCACAGCATGAGGTCAAAGGAAGGAGCCATATCTATGGTTCAAATAGCATTGTTGATCTCATTAAATCCCAAAACGGAGGAGAAATCCCAGACAGTTCGGCAGAGGTTGCAGCATTGTATGATCAGTTACCCGAAGTCCAGAAGGACAGCTATCTTCACGGAAATTCCATACTTTTGGTCAATCTTGAAATAGGAAATGCAATGGGCGAGCTTGGACTTATGGGTATCGGAGAACTCACCGATGTAGTAGAAGAAGATATCCTGTGGATGGCACCTCCTCCCGGAACTGAAGTAACCATAACCGGGAACTCAGTTGTCTTTGTCGAAGTTATAACCGCTTTGACCTCTGGCAGAACCATGATGACAATGCTGGGAATTATTTTGGTATTTGGAGGCCTGCTTGTGATATACCGTGATCTGCTGAAGGCTTTAACTCCAGTGATAACTATGATAATGGTAGTCGGCTGGTCTGGAGGCCTCATGTATTATACAGGTCTGGAATACACACCAATGACCGCGACCCTTGGCGCACTTATCCTTGGAGTAGGCTCTGAATATGCAATCCTTATGATGGAACGCTATTTCGAGGAAAAGGAAAAGGGTGCTGACCCCGAGCAGGCAATGGAGGAAGCGAGTGTAAAGATTGGAAAAGCCATCGTCACATCCGGTGCAACCACTGTGTTTGGTTTTTCTGCGTTGATCGCATCACCATTCAGTATTACCAGCAATTTTGGCCTGATAACAGTTATAGATGTATTCCTAGCTCTGCTGGCTACGTTTGTGATCTTCCCTCCTGTAATTGTCACACTTGATAAATTCAGAGAGAAAAGAAGAGCACATGCACCAATAGGTCGTGGGACCAAAATCATAGATACACATGAATCAAAAACTATTCCGGAGGCCATAACCACATGAATGGCACATCCAATGAAGTTGACAAATTAAAACTATATTTTATCCCCTTACTGATATGTATCCTTCTTGCAGCTACTTTTCTGCTGATGCCTTCGGCAACTGCAAAGGAATACATATCCCCAACCTATGAATATACGAACAATTACTACAAGGCTTACGGAGAACCTGATATATACGCATCAGTTCTCGGAGACACCGAATTCGAACGCGGTGAAACCGCTCAGATAAGAATAATGATATCCAACAAAGGTGTATTGTACGGTTTCAAACCAGGCACATTTGTTGAAACATCAGGAAATGCTCACCAGCTATCTCTTACGGAGCTACAGTACGAAACTCAGAGAACATCAGCATATGGAATAAAGGCACATCTTGTATCTTCAACTGATCTGATAGAGATAGATGCAGCCACAAATAGCAAAACAATGGAGAAACTGCTTGCCGGTGAATTATCGGAGAATCCTTTTGTCTTCACGGTTACTATTTCAGAAAATGCTCCTGCAGGAACATATCTTCTTGAAATGCCACTAAACTATGAATATCCGAAAGACGTGAGGATGACAGCCGGTGAATCTATAATACTTGGAAGGCCGGACCTGGATCACGCAACTTATTATGAAACAGTTGAGCAAACGATCCAGATTCCTGTTATTATAGTACCTGAAGCTAAATTTGAGGTAAGCAGTGTTTCAGGAAATATTACAGCAGGTAGCGCTAACACCCTCAATATAACCTATACCAATATCGGAGAACTTCCTGCAGAAAATGCAGTTGCAAGGTTGATAATGATGCAACCATTGAGTGCTGGGCGCCCTATACAATCACTTGGTACGATGCAACCTGGTGAGAGCAGAACCGTATCATTTGACATTGCTTCTGATTTCCAGGCTGTTGAAAAGAGCTACGGCATTGACAGTGAGATCAAATATACAGACGTAGACGGTGAAGATGCGTACTCAAACAATATGAAAGTCAATGTCTTCCTGAAACAGCCTGAAAGAAAGGTCAATGTAACCGGTCTTGCTCTTGCAGGACTTGTAATTGTGGGAATAGTACTGATAATCAAAAATACCAGAAAAAATGGATCGAAGAAATCAAATAAATAAGAGAGGGATGCTTATGAAAACAATTAATACTAAAAAAATAATTCCGGTATCAATTATTCTAATTATGCTGCTTGCACTTCCTGTACATGCTGAAATGACAACAACAAGCCTGGAGCTTCCGGAATTTTTCAATTTTGATGATAACTATTATACAGTTTACGGTGGGCCGGACGTAACCGCAACCCTTGTAGGTGACAATGAATTTTATCGTGGTGATGAGGTAACTCTCAATCTCAACCTGATGAACAAAGGTGTTGTGACTGGCTTTAAATCAGAGGACGAAGCAGATGATTCATCAGACCTTGAGCAGAAAATACAGCAAACAGAAATGGGTTATGAAGCTCAGAGGACAACTGCCATCGGAATAGTTGCTATTCTTGTATCAGAAGACCCAAATATCAGGGTAAAGTCAGGACCGCAGGAAGCAGGCACTCTTGTCTCTGGTGAGCAGGTAGAGGATCCTGTAAAGTTTAACATCGAAGTATCCAAGAATGCTCCCGCTGGCGAATATCCTCTCAACCTGCAATTATACTATGGATACCAGGAGAATGTCCAGATTGATGGTGACAATGAAACTGACCTCGGTATCACTAACATGGAAGTTGGATTGTGGTATGCAGTCGGGCAACAGATGCAGAACATCTCAGTCGTTGTAGAGAAAGAGGCTGATTTTGAAGTTGTTAACGTGACCGGTGAACTTGAAGCTGGTTCTGAAGGACTTCTGCGTGTTGTGTACAAAAATACAGGCGAAGAGGCTGTGAAGGATGCCACGGTCAGGATAAGTGCTGGTGATCCGTTCAGCACAACTGATGACCAGTCTTTCCTTGGTTCAATTGCACCTGGTGAGACTACAGAGGCAGTATTCAAACTAAAGGTTGATGAAACAGCAGTATCAAAAGTTTATGCCATCAACAGTGAGATCAAGTACGAGGATACCGACGGACATAGTCAGATATCGGACACTATAAAAATAGAGACAGAAACTCTTCCAGCAGGTTCTTCTGGATCAGGTATGGGTATGTACATCGGAATTTTAGTAGTTCTGATTGCCCTTGGAGCTGTTTTTGTAGTTGCTAAAAAATATATGGGTAAAAAAGAAGGAGACAATTGATTTTCTTCTCTTTTTTTTATTTGTTTATTTATGTGTTTTTCTTCTAATTAAGGGGTTGATATCATTACAATACTTCTAACATCTCTCCAGAACCTCGGCCTCACATCATATGAGGCAAAGGTATTTATTGCTCTTATAAAAAACGAATGTGCAACAGTATCCGCCCTACATCTTGATTCCGGTGTTCCTAATTCTGCTATCTATGGCTCTCTCAAGAAACTGGAAAAAAGAGGTATCATCGAATACCAGAATACAAAACCAATGCGTTACAGATGTCTTCCTCCTGAAGAAGCTATAGCAAAACTGAAACGTGACTATGAAGAAGAATGTGATACGGTCCTCACAGAGCTTAAAGAGATGTATGGTGTCTGTTCCTGTGGCGGAGACGAAGGGCCCATCTGGACCCTCAAAGGTACCAGAAATGTCACTGATAAGTTCATACAAATGATCGAGGGTGCTAAAAAGGACATACTGGTGATGAGTTCATTAACACCTTTCCGTACACTTGCAGAAAAGTATCCTTCCCTCAAAAAGGACCATACTACGATTATTGGCATATTCAACAGGAAGATCACTAATGAAGGTATCAGTATAAGGTTTATCAGTTCACACGAGGATGAGGCAAGGAGACTCTCTGATCTGGTCCCCCTCGCATCTGTCAAAGTGAATTCTGTGAAGGACACGTGTATGGACCTCAAAAGCTTCGTAGTAGTTGTGGATGCCAACGAGATGATCGTTGAGATACTGAAAGAGGATGAGGGGGAAGCTGACCTTATGGCCGTATGGGCTAGTGCCGAGGAGTTCTCGCACACGATATCCCATCTCCTCAATGCTAAATGGGAGAGTTCAGAGAACTATAACCCTGTCTAATTATCTTTATCCCGGTGTTCTTCATTATCCGGTTCCATTTTGAGGATCTCCTCATTGTACTTACAATCGGAAGCATTATGGTACTTGTGACAGACAGGATACTGATAGCCTTCAATAAACACTTTGGAAATAAATCATTGTGAACAAAAAGAATCTATGCTCTGATATTAATTGTTCTCGCCATTTTTTTGGTATCTCTGCTCATGGCAGGCCAGTTGTCAGACATGAATTCACTTGTAGATTCGCAGGAAGAGTATGAATCCGGCATAACGACTCTCTTTTCCACTTATGGTGAGTTCTTTACGTTCGCAGATCCCACCAGAAATGGCAAAATGCCTGCTGACCCGGGAGTAACTAACGGAACTGCAGCACCCATGATCACAGGAGAGGATATGAGATCAATTGGTGATTACATATTCAGTTTCTTCTCTTCATTGATATCCAAGTTATCCTTTTTCCTTTTCACCGGCCTGCTCATCATACCAATGATGTTCCGCATGTATTTCTCAAAGAAGAACGTGATAGCTAATGAGGGCATTGAGTTCTTCCCTGTAAAATATCAGGAATGTGTTGATTCATCAATATCTGATATAGGAAGAAGACTCGGTGATTTCTTCTCTGCCAAGATCCTGGAAAGTGCTATTGTAGGTACTATATGCTCTATCGGATTCTATCTTGCAGGGATTAATGGCTGGTTTTTCCTTGGATTTATTGCAGGACTTCTCAACATTGTACCATATATCGGTCCGGTGGACGGAGCTATTCCTGCAGTTATCGTTGGTTTCATAGTAAGCCCTACCCACAGCATTGTTTGAAATCATCATAGTTATCATTGCCCAGCTTGTTGACAACCTTTACCTGATCCCTTATATGATCTCAGGAAAAGTTGCAGTGAACCCTTTGCTTAGTATACTTATGATACTCATTTTTGCAGATATGCTGGGCGCCCTGGGTATATCCTTGCGATTCCGATCTACATCGTGTATAAAGTGATATTGACGGAGTTCTACAATGAATTGTTGAAGATCTATCCTAGAAAGTAAGATCTACCTTGCACTGCGCTTATTTTAATTATTTTGTATTATCGCGGCTCTGTAGAAATCCTTGTTTGAAGAATAAGCACAATCTTTTAATGAATTATGAAGTATGTTCCAGATTAAAAGTCTGGAACAAACACAATTATCTCATTTGTGTTTTTTGTGGCAAGTAATAATTAGAAAAGTTATGCTGTTTTAAATTGTTGTGCTAAAATAAAAAGTAGGATTTCTACTAAACCAATCATCCCAATATAATCCCTACCAGATTATACCTTTGATCCCTTCAGAGGTTTCCACATCAATCTCAAATAATGCCTTTACTTCATTTATTGTCTTTTCACACTGTTCTTTATTTTCACCTTTGATGAGAATTGGACCATGACGATGACCTTTATCAGTAATGGCTTTTGTTTCCATCCCTATATAAATTGGCTCAATATACACTTTCTGGACACCGGGTACTGACTGTATTTTATCGATACCTCTAATTTCTTTAACAAAACCCTCTGGCAACGTGAACAGTAAATATCCAGATACGTTGCTCTCTATATTTTGAATTTCAATTTCCTCTACATCCCCCACGACAACATCAAGCAACAGACTGTTTACATCAATGCCGGTAGCTAATGGTATTAGATGAGATGAGATACAGGTAGCAGCACCTCTGGCAGCACATTCTACAAGATATATATCTTCTGTTCCTTCTTCAACTATGTACTCGCAGTGAGTAATACCGAATCTTAAACCAAAACCCTCGATCAAAGTTTTATTGATCTTTAACATTTGCTCTTCAATATAATTGTCAGGAGATGAACAGAACATGGTTACGCTGGGAATGAATATATCCGGGATATCAAAGAATTGCCTTTTTCCAATAGCTAAATTTGTGAACTTATAATTTGAAGCAAAGCCTGCAATTACATATTCATCTCCCTGAATGTACTTTTCCATTATTAAGCAATTCTCTTTAGAGAAAGCAATTGAAGGCTCAAATTTATCCTCCAGTTCAGTGATATTTCTTATCACCGATATACCCCTACTGCCACCGCCATCTGTAGGTTTTATTATTACCGGAAGACCAATATCCAAACACTTTTCCCTGGCTTCTTCCAGGGTCGAAACCTTATAGTATTCAGGACTCTTTATTCCTAATTTAGTACATTCATTTCGCATTAAGAATTTGTTAGTGAACTTTAGTGCACAATCATAGCCAATACTTGGCAGGCCTAATTTCTCAGTTACATAAGCAACGGTTGGAACCGGAAAATCAAGTTGATCTGTAACTATCCCATCAACATGCTCTGTTATAGCAACTTCCAATACTTTTTCTTTATCATATAGGTCAATTTCATAGGCCTTATCTGCAAATTTTGAACCAGGATAATCACCCTCCCAGCCTACAACGATCGTTTCAAAGCCGCGTTTCTTTGCAAATTTAATTATTGGAACCTGTGTTTTAGCTGTTCCAAGGACCATAAGTTTTTTCATGAACAAACTCCTGTAATATATTTAAAGATATATACCAAAGCAAGTAGAAATCTACTGCAATAACGTACAACTACCTATAAATATATGCCTATATATACGTGTACGTGTAAAATATAATAATCTTGTTAATGTATATACATGTGTATAATATATCGATGTACAGAGACTAATGTTTAGAGAAAATAGGGTTTCTACAAAACCAATCATTTCAAAATTCCTACCAGATTATACCTTTGATCCCTTCAGAGGTTTCCACATCGACCTTAAACAAAGCCTTTACTTCATTTATTGTCTTTTCACATTGTTCTTTATTTTCCCCTTTGATGATGATCGGACCCCTACGGTTACCTTTATCCACCATTGTTTTTGTTTCCATTCCTTTGGGGATAGGGTCGATATATACTTTATAGACGCCTGGTACTGAATCAATTTCTTCAATACCTCTTGTATCTTTAACAATGCCCTCTGGCAACGTGAACAGCAAATATGTAGATACGTTGTTCTCTATATTCTGAATTTCAATTTCCTCTACATTACCCACAGCAACATCAAGCAACAGACTGTTTACATCAATGCCCGTAGCTAATGGTATTTGATGAGATGAGATACAAGACGCAGCACCCCTGGCACAACTTTCTACAAAATATATATCCCCTGTTCCTTCTTCAACTATATACTCAGAGTGAGTAACACCGAATTTTAAGCCAAAACCCTCAATCAAATATTTATTAATATTTAACATCTGCTCCTCAATATGATTTCCAGGAGATGAACAGAACATAGTTACATTGGGAGCGAATACATCGGGAATATCAAAGAATTGCCTTTTCCCAATAGCCAAATTTGTGAACTTATAATTTGAAGCAAAACCTTCAATTGCGTACTCTTCTCCCTGAATGTACTTTTCTACTAGTATGTAATGATCACCAGAGAAAGCAATTGTAGACTCGAATTTATCCTCCAGTTCTGTGATATTTCTTATCACTGATACACCCCTACTGCCAGCGCTATCTGTCGGTTTTATTATTACTGGAAGACCGATGTCCAAACACTTTTCCCTGGCTTCTTCCAGGGTTGAAACCCTATAGTATTCAGGAATCTTTATTCCTAATATAGAACATTCATTCCGCATTAAGTATTTATTAGTGAACTTTAGTGAGCAATCATAGCCAATACTTGGCAGGCCTAATTTCTCAGTCACATAAGCAGCGGTTGGAACAGGAAAATCAAGCTGATCTGTAACTACTCCATCAACTTGCTCTATTTTAGCAACTTCCAGGACTTTTTCTTTATTATATATGTCAACTTCATAGGTCTTATCTGCAAGTTTAAAGCCGGGATAATTACCTTTAGGGCTTACAACAATTGTCTCAAAGCCACGTTTTTTAGCTAGTTTGATTATTGGAACTTGTGCTCTAGCGGCCCCAAGGATCATCACTTTTTCATGAATGCAAACTCCTATAACATAGTTAAAGATATATATATACAGGTAAATAGGTGCCTACTTGTTGTATATACACCTACGTACAACGCACATAACCTTATATAAGTATACTTGTTAATAAAAATTATTAGATATAAACAAATTCAGTACTTTGCTAATTTAATCCATTTGAGCTCATCAATGCCTTTAGATAGCTTTATAAGCTGCGGAAACGCCGCCATATGTCTCTTCTAGCATCTAATCCAAACGCCTGTGCTAAAGTCGAATTAAGACCTAAAGAATGCATTGATACTGTTCTAAAATCCCTTACGGATAATATCATCATTACTATCAATGGTTCACTTACCTGTAAAGACCTGTTCTATGCTGCCATTTGTATGGCAGTAGATAATAGTTCGATTCATTCCATGTCAAAACACTATCAAAAGATTTCTTGTGAAACATCTACAAGACATCATCTCAATAAACTTGATCTTGAAGAACTTATCCACCTAAACGAAAATATCCTGCTCCAAGATCCTATTGCCACACTTAATCCAGAGAAAAAGTATGAGTTTGCTATCGACTTTACAAATGACCCTTATTATGGAAGAACTGATCAATCCAATGAAAACTATGTGATACGTGGACAGGCAAAAAAGTCAACAAACTCTTTCTATTCATATATTTCATTATCTATAATAAACAAGAATGAGAGGTTCACTATATCTGTTCTTCCAGTAGAAAAAAGTAAAACAACGGTCTATTACCTCAACTATTTTCTTGATATGATAAATGATCTAGGTTTAAAGACCAAGGTTCTTTGTTTGGGCCGAGGGTTTTATTCTGTTGATGTCTTTGAGTTCTTACAGAACAAAGGGATTGCTCATATTACACCTGTAGTAAGAAGAGGATACAAAATCAAGCGACTACTTATCGGTAGAAACGCGAGATATACTGAAGATATAATGAAGAATCCTCAGAAGAAAGTGGTTAGGTTGGATATTGTTCTCGATGTCAAGTACCTGAAAGGTAAAAGGAATAAAACAGGGTGTGAAAATCTTGGTTTTGTAGTGTATGGAATTAAATGGAAACCCAGGAGGATCAGCAATGTATACAGAAGGAAGTTTGCTATTGAATCGTCTTACAGGATGAGAAATATAGTCAAACCCAAAACATCTACAATAAACGTTACTCTAAGATACTTCTTTGCATTGGTATCGTTCCTGCTTAGAAATACATGGCTGAGAATTCAGAAAAAGCATTTCACGATTGTAAAACAAGGTCCTCCGATAATTGATGAGGATAAATTCAGATTTGATAGATATATCCTGTTTGTTGGAGAATGGCTTAGGAGAAAGCTAAGGATTCAGTTGGTTGTGCAGTGTTTGAGGTAGAATGATAACAGGAAGAAGTGAATCGAAGGGAGAATTAGCAAATTACTGAAATTACCGATTAATTCATATAAATATCATAAATAATCCTGATATCTTTATCAAAATTATACTACTATTAAAATGAGGATTTCTACATAGACTCATTTTAATAGAAAATTGGGTTTCTAAAAACCCAATCTTTTCAGTACATCCCTACCATATTATACCTTTGATTCCTTCAGAGGTTTCTACATCGATCTCAAACAATGTCTTTATTTCATTTATTGTATTTTCACATTGTTCTTTAGTTTTACCTTTGATGAGAATCGGGCCCATACGGTTACCTTTATCGGTCATGACTTTTGTTTCCATCCCTATATAGATAGGCTCAATATACACTTTCTGGACACCTGGTACTGACTGTATTTTATCGATACCTCTAATCTCTTTAACAAAGCCCTTTGGCAACGTGAACAATAAATATCCAGATACATTGCTCTCTATATCTTGAATTTCAATTTCCTCTACATCCCCCACGGCAACATCAAGCAATAGACTATTTACATCAATGCCCGTAGCTAATTGTACCAAGTGAGATGAGGCACATATAGCACCTCTGGCAGCACATTCTACAAGATATATATCCCCTGTTCCTTCTTCAACTATATACTCAGAGTGAGTAACACCGAATTTTAAACCAAACCCCTCGATCAAATATTTATTAGTCTTTAACATCTGCTCTTCAATATAATTTTCAGGAGATGAACTGTAAAGGGTTACATTGGGAATAAATACACCTGGAATATCAAATAATTGCCTTTTCCCAATTGCTAAATTTGTGAACTTGTAATTTGAAGCAAAGCCTGCAATTACATATTCTTCTCCCTGAATGTACTTTTCCATTATTAAGCAATTCTCTTTAGAGAAAGCAATTGCAGGCTCGAATACATCCTCTAGGTCAGTGAGATTTCTTATCACTGAAATCCCCCTACTGCCAGCGCTATCTGTAGGTTTTATTATTACTGGAAGACCAATGTCCAAACACTTTTCCCTGGCTTCTTCCAGGGTTGAAATCTTATAGTATTTAGGATTCTTTATTCCTAATTTAGTGCTTTCATTCCTCATTAAGAATTTGTTAGTGAACTTTAGTGCACAATCATAGCCAATACTTGGAAGGCCTAATTTCTCAGTTACATAAGCAATGGTTGGAACCGGAAAGTCAAGTTGATCTGTAACTATCCCATCAACATGCTCTGTTATAGCAACTTCCAATACTTTTTCTTTATCACAAATGTCAACTTCATATATCTTATCTGCAAATTTTAAACCGGGATAACCACCCTTGCAGCTTACCACGATTGTTTCAAAGCCACGTTCCTTAGCTAATTTAATTATTGGAACTTGTGTTCTGGCAGCTCCTAGAATCATAAGTTTTTTCACTTTTCCAACCACCCAATATACTTTTTTCAATCAGATTATATAAATCGCCAGAGCTATTTCTAAAGTTATATATAATTAGGAATATTCAATATATGCTATTATATGAGATAAAACTACCTAAATAACTACCGGAATCTTCACAAAATGTAAACAGTTCTTTTTAAGGATAGTCTTTTCACCATATCGACAAACAAGGATTTGTTCCAAATTAATCAATGAGGACTTTGCATAAAATCATATTTATCCTATGTTTGTAGCTCCATCTCTTAGCATCAATAAACCTTCTTTCCTCTAATCTTACTGGATTTTAACTTGTCTTTAATTGATTCATTTTTGAGATTCAAAAAAAAAGGATCATAAGATCACATCGTGCTTACAAATTCTCCCTTTCCTACTTTTTCCATAATATTGCCAAGGCGTTCTTTACCTGGTTGTGTTCTGTGTTTGACGAAATGTAAGCGTACACTCTCAACGATTTCAGGAATTTCCTTGGGAGTGCAGAATGATTTCAGAAGTATTCCATCTGTAGGTCTTCTTGCGCTATTGCCACCAATCCATACGGAAAATCCACGCTGACCTTCAATGGCACCCTCGTGCGGACAACCCCTGATACACCATCCGCAATTGATGCAGATATCACGGTCTATTACAGATTTACCATTTTCAATGGAGATAGCATTAACCTTGCACAGTTCTTCACATCTACCACAACCGGTGCATTTATCCAGATCTATTGTAGGGTAGAGCTGACCTATGATACCAATATCATTGTTATGTGCACGAACACAGTTATTGGGACAACCCGCCACACCAATCTTCATTTTATGTGGCATGTTTTTCTGAGCGAACAGCATTGTGAGCTCATTAGCCAGGTCTTTAGTATTGACAAGACCTTCAGGACAATATGTATTACCCGGACATGCTGTTGCATAACCCATTCCTATGGTGGTCAGGCCGCTTGAATATATTTCGTTCATAAGATCGTCTACATTCTCACCTTTTACGCCCTGTATCTCGATACTTTTTCGCGTGGTAAGTTCAAGAGTGCCATCTCCATATTTCTCGGCAAGTCTTGTAACTTTAGCCATATAAGCATGATTCACTATACCTGAATTAGTTTTGATCTTGACAAAGTTCGTTCCATTCACTTCAGGTTGCACACCGGGGTAATCCCGTACCCAGTAATGGTTTACCGGAATCTCAGCTTCAAGACGTTTTTTGAGTTCTTTCTTGAACCTTTCCATTTTAATGCTGGCAAATTCTTCAATCTGATCAGTATCAATATCTTCCGAGGTTTCAATATATCCTGCTTTTTCTGCCTTCTCAAGAAGTTCCAGTCCTTTCATATTTCTTGCAATGAGAGTTGTCCAGCCCATTGAGCTGCCAGCGTAACCTGCTGAAATGTCTGCTACCTTTGAAACTGCATCACGACATACGCGGCAGCCTTCCCATACGCAATCATGCAGATCCTTTATGTTGAACTTAATTTCACTTTCATCTGTGGTCACTATGAGCTCATCCAGGCGTATGGCATACTTTTTAACCTTGTTCATATCCACACCTTCACTTATGAGGTAGGATGATAACTTTTCAAAATTGAAATTCTCCATACAGAAAAGACCTATGACGTAAGGTATATTTGGCAGAGATGCCTTTTCCCCGTTCATTCCAACTTCTATAGGGTGAACATTAAGCCCATTGAAAAATTGTGTTCTTCTTGCTCCATAGGTTTGACAGGGCAAACCTACCATTGCAACATTGTTGAGTTCGTTCCCTATATCTCGAAGAGCACTCATAACGGGTATTGTTGAGTACTTGGCACCCTGGGATTGCAACAGTTCATCTTTGCCAGTTACAATTCTAACGCTGGGTTTAGATAAACCAGCAATGATGGAAGTGCCATCTATAAGCTCATTATCAAAGCAGTATGCAAGAAAGGCTGTAACAGCACCTCCATCCTGTCCATTTTCCAGTATATGAGAGTCCATTGCACGTGCAGCAACGATTCTTTCATATTGGCCAATGAGTGTTGGTGGCTTTGCTTTGAAATTGAATACATTCATAGAGATACGCGCTGCATCTGTCATTACTCTCTGGCAGACATCCTTACATGCACCTTCACCATTTCTGTAACATTCGTCCTTTATTTTGGCACCATTATCATCAAACTCAACGATATCATATGGGCAAACTGCAGCACATGCACCACAAAATGTACACATGGCTTTATCTACAACTGCATCTTTTAGGAACCATTTGTAATTATCTGACATAAAATCACTCTTCGTCTTTTCTTCTTTTTCGTTGGAAGCAGTTTTTAACATTTATTGACAGGTCGTGCTGATGTAATTTTTAACTGCCACCTCTTAGTTCACTAATACTATCAATAAATGGGGGTTTTTTGTTTCTATATTGTATTAGATATAATTCTAAAGATTTCCAGAATGAGGTTAGCAGAAGCTTCCAAAACCGAACTTATTTTAGGTATATAATACACATGTGAGAGAAAATATAAAAAGCCAATCCAATAAATTTAAATATAGAATTGTAAACGTGAGCGTAAATATCCAGAATTGTGGTTTATAAGTAATTGCCATGTATAATTTCGCCAAAGGATCCCTATGGATCTTAATAATTTATTATGATGTTAACGGATGTTAAATACTCATGTTGAAATGTCCTGTTTCTCACTAAACGAGTGGTAAGTTTGATATACCAGTTGTGTGTACTATGTGCACATCCGAGAACTCAATTTTTTTTGATAGGAGACATCACAATGAACAACGATGACATTCAGAGATTCGGTAAAGAGCTCATAGAAATACTTCAAATGAATACTTCTCCAGTTGCTGTCTATCTGGTAAAGACCGGTGAAGAGATTCCTGCAGGAATCCCTCATATAGGTGAAAATACAAGACACTGCCAGATGGTAGACAACGTAAGAAGACTGGGTGCTCCTTTCTATGCTTTGCTTGATGATCAGATGTGTAAAGGTGGAGCTGCAGTCATGGGATTAACTGAGATGAGTCCTAAGCTTAAATCCGGTGAAGTTTATTTCAACCTGAACCACTTTGCAACCATTGATTCTGCAAAGTCAACCATGGAAAGAGTTCCGATGGTAGAAGCAAACTCAATTAAAGCTGTTGTTTACTCCCCTCTTGAGAAAGCTACATTCGCACCAGATGTAGTTCTCATTATCGCTAAGCCTAAACAGGTAATGGAGCTATCACAGGCACTGCTCCACAAGACAGGAGGACGTGTGAACGCAGGCTTTGCAGGTAAGCAGAGTGTCTGTGCAGACGGTGTTGCCTATCCATACCTTACAGGTGAGGCAGGAGTAACCATTGGATGCAGTGGAAGCAGGAAATATACTGAGATACAGGATGAAGAAATGATTATGAGCGTGCCAGTGGATATGTTGTCTAATCTGGTAGAATCTGCGAAATCCATGTTTGGCAGCTACGCCTGTTAAATCGTTTAATATACAATTCAGTACTGTCAAATGTACTGAATTGCTCATTTTTCAAGTATAAATGAATTTTCAGTGTGATATCAGCGCAATATCATATACCGAACTGAATAATCCTGAGTTCAGGATGTTTTATAATATCTTTCTTCTACATTCCCAATCTCAATTACACTTTCTGATAACATCAGTTTTTCAATAATGGGTTCAAGTTCCACACTATCGACTCCAAGGGATGCACATATTTGCTTAAAAGTGCAGGGTCTCCTTAGTATAAGGTCGTAGACCTCTTCTTCTATGTTCTCATGTTTCATGCTTGAACGATTTCTTTTAAGACCCTTAAGTACCAGTTTCACCCGACCCCTCCCAAACTCTTCATCGAATCTGAAGGCAATTTCCTTTAGTCTGGTATCTGATACAGGAATAATATATTCCTCTGCAGGTGGCCTACTA
This sequence comes from Methanolobus sp., assembly GCF_016278385.1. Taxonomy (GTDB): domain Archaea; phylum Halobacteriota; class Methanosarcinia; order Methanosarcinales; family Methanosarcinaceae; genus Methanolobus. The sequence goes on along the minus strand of NZ_JADQBY010000013.1, from coordinate 107,343 downwards.
ACCGTAAGTATTTCTATTTCATCAGGGCCAATTGTCTTGAGGACTTCTAGTAGTCTATCAATTTCTCTGTCCGTGCAGTTCACAGGATAATTTGTTGTCGAATCAACAAGCATTATTTCAATCCCGAGCTTTGGGCGTTTTTCCATGTCCATTATGGCTTTCAACCCGTTGATAATATTCTCAAGTCTGATACCATCAACAGGCCGGTTGATTGCTCTGAATGTATCTTCATAACCGGATACAAGAGTTGCTACCACAAAGTCAGCTTCAGCAATATTTGAGCGTACATCATCTCTTTCAACAAGAGAAGAATTAGTTATCACACAAACCGGATGCTCGCTGATTTCCTTAATTCCCTTTATCATTTCTCCAAGTCTAAGGTTTAGTGTGGGCTCACAGGTACCGGAAAAAGTTATGTAATCAAGGTGATCGATGTTCTTGTGATATGAGCTGATGTCTTCAATGACCTCTTCGGTTCTGACTGCTCCTTTAACGTCCTCTGGTCCTGTAATATTGTTATCTGCATGTCCAAGCTGGCAATAAACACAATCAAAGTTACAGTTCTTTTTTGTGTCGGAATTTTTAATTACATCAATTCCAAGGGACCTTCCAAGTCTTCTTGAAAGGATCGGACCATAGATGATTCTTTTTCTCATGCGAAAGCTTCCTGTACCTAGGGGTTTATGGTTTATTAAAGCTCAACGGAGTATCCTGCATATATCTTTAGGAACTTTTTCGGGTACATTTTCCTGATGGCATCTTTATGCGATGTACAATGTCCTGCACCTATCAGCTGCATATCTTTGAATAATCCATATTCCTGGCTGTCATGCAAACCACCAAAAATACCAGTTACATCACCAAAAGAAGATGCAACTTCAATTATTGAGGAAAGGCCTGGGTGTGCACAGCCGGTAAGAACATAAAGACCTTTTTCAGATTTTAGTATCAGAGATTGTTCTTTTATCTCACTCCCAAGTTCTCCTGTGGTGTAGATATTATTGCATATTTCCTGAGGAGTCTTTATTCCATACAGTTTTCCTTTTCCTTTTGATGCAATCTCTCTTTTGAGATTGGATGAAAAACTTGAAGGGACATATATATCGACATCAGGATTTCGGTTCAGGAAAGTTGTCACACCTCCGATGTGGTCCCAGTGTTGATGGGAAAGCACAAGGATGTCTATGTTTTCCGGATCGATGGATAATTTGTCCATGTTTTTCAGAAGTACGTGTCCATCCCATCCGGTATCGAAGAGTATGTTGTGATCTTCTGTTTCGATAAAACAGGCAAATCCCCATCCACTTTCCAGGCCATTTTTTGTTTCATTGTCATAAATAACGGTTAATTTCATATGGTCACATCAATTTATATCACTTGTAATTCCGAACCTTTTTTTGAGGTAATAGCCTGAATATATGGCACCTGCAGGATTATGTGCAAGTACCCGGTCTTTAACTATCAGAGTTGTGACCGGAGCATCTGAGTTCTGGGTGAATAATATATCGTGGCCAATGCACAGGCCTATAATGATGTTTATTTGAGTATTCTTTTTTTTAAGCAACATTGCCTGACCGAGGGGATTGCAGGTAGGATCAAAGGTGTCAGGATGTAGTTTTTCAAGGTCATAATCCTCTTTACCTATACTGGAAACCTTACAACACACAGAATAAACATCGAAATGCTTTTCCAGTATTTTTTGAATTATTTTTGCTTCTTTTTCCAGACCCACACAAAAAGCAAGCCCCAGTCTTGTGTAGCCCATTTCTTTTGCGTACAGGATTATTTCCTCAAGTCTTGTTTTTTGCATATAGTACCGGGCTTCGATGGCAGCAGAGATTTTCATTGATTCAAGTTCATTTCCTTCATAATTGATATCGTCAGTTATGCCTGCACAATCCTTGCCTTCCCGGCACATTTTGTCATCACAGTGTGCGCATTTCATTCAGAAAACTCCAAGGTGACCTAAGATGGGTCGTATTAGGTGGGTATATTCCCTCATATGAGATAAAATGTGTGGGTGCTGTGTCAAACCCGTCTGCTTTAAAAAAGGTTGAAGGTCATTTTAGTCTTGCTTTTTGCATTGGACCTTCGTGTATTTTTTCAAGAGCCTCTATCATTTTTTCCAGATTTTTGTAAGGAATTCCTGCTACCATTTCATCGTTTTTGATATCTGTTGCCCTGCGACATCCAAAACATCCAAGGCTCATGTTCATTTTCCCTGTGAGAAGAGGAATAATTGTAGAATCCACACATGTAGCCTGGAAAGCTGCTGTGCTGAAAGCCTGCCTGCCTCCTTCAAAGAAGGTCGCTGCAGGAACAAGCCAGTAAAGGGTTTCAGGAACATCTACCAGGATCACTACATCAGGCTCTATCTCAAAGTCCTTCAATGGACCAACGACTGTGGCAATTGTACTACCTTCTTCCAGTTCGCTGCGTTGGGATACCATATTTGCAGCAGCATCGGCGCATTCGAACATACCTATGTTCGCATGGAAATCACCGGTTTTCACTTTAGGTGGGGTTGGCACAAGTCCCAGACTGGAAGCACCAACCACGCAAGCATGTTTGTCGGCAGGAATAACAAATGATTCTCCATTTTTTGCCCTCATGATAGATTGGCAGTGTCTTATGTTACTGTCAGGTTCATCAAATCCGTCGGGAATCTTTTCTCCTTTCTTTATTATCTTTACAGCAACTGGTGCATATCTAAGTTCGAGTATTTCAGTTAGTTTCTCTGATATTTCAGCATTGTTCATGTGATCAACTTCTTGAAATTATATGATGAAAATTGTTTTAGTAGAATATTTATCTTTCTAATTTAGTCATGCTGATAACTATTTGTTCAATATCGGTATTGGTCTCTTTTAATAATAGTTTTTTGCTCTATTGAGATTAAATATATAAAATATTGCGCAATGCTTTTACATGAGAACTTATATACGTGTAAATTGTTTATTTTGTTAGTTGAATGGCCTTTATATATGATATTAAGAAAAACTTCATTAACACAGAGGAAATTAAATGAAATTATGCGTGACCGCTACATCGGCTAGTTTTGATGCTCCCATTTATCCTCATTTTGGAAGATGCTTGTACTTTGTGATAGTTGATACAGATTCTATGAAGTTTGAAATTCTTAAAAACAAAAGCACTTCTGCTTCAAATGGCGCGGGTATCCAAGCAGCTCAGTTGATTATCAAAAAGGAGATCGATATACTTATAACAGGATTTGTTGGATCAAATGTTTTCTCAATCCTGCATTCAAAAGGCATCGAGAATCTGATATTTACTGCAGGCTCGGTTGCAGATGCAGTACAAGCTTACAAAGACGGTATTCTTGAGAAGCTTGAAGGTCCTAATTCTCCGGAAAACCATTTTCATAGAGTCCAAAACCGGGCATATCGGAGAGCCATAGGATTGATATAATCCTTTATACTGTCACTTGGAAATATGAATAATTGGTCTCGGTGATGATTAAATAAATAGCTAAATAAGTAGGTTCACAATCTTTAGGGCTGTCAGAATCTTTAATGGAATTACCCTGCGGATATCATTAAAAAACTGGTCCTGACAAAACCAGCTCTTTCTGAATCGCGTGTGAAATTTGATTGACTGGTTCTGTGTTTAATAAAAAGTTGTGTAAATGACACAACTTAAATTACTTCCTGTGCTCTTTTGAAAATAAGCTCTGCAATGAGCTTGTCACTGCCAAGAGGCTTTGCGTAGACGATCTTTACTTTCTGTCCGTCAAACTCTATCTCACCTTCGTTTGTCTCAGGGTCCAGCTTAAGGAACCCCGGAATATCCTCGGTGAGGTGGACTCCGGATGCCATGAATATAGGTGTTGCAGCTATTTTTGTAACACCTGTGCCTGCAAAGGAATGAAGTGCTTCCTCTACTGTAGGTTCACTGTGCTCCACAAAGCCAATTTTTATAATATATTCTGGATGCTTCTCTGAGATCATGTTGGCGATCTCAGTGACCACCTGATTGTTGAAAGGTAATTTGCTGCCGTGTCCAATAGCTAAAATTCCAATTTTTTCACTCATGATATTACTTCCTTCTAAAATATCATTAGCAATAAGGTATATATGTCTTTGCAAAATTAACACGCGTGAATCGATATTTTTTACTATATATGTTGCAAAATATTGTAATTTTTAGCAGCATCATAAAAGGATTATTGGACTAGGTTCAAAATTCCTGTCCATGATTATGGCTCAGGGTTTTTACTTTGATGAGTATCCATCAAAAGTACAATAATCGTTCGTTATAAGGTCAAATGAGATATTGCAAAAACTGGATTTGCTAATAAAAAAAGAATACTGTGTCAATGACACAGTTTAAAGGACTTCCTGTGCTCTCTTGAAGATGAGGTCTGCAATGAGCTCGTCACTGCCAAGAGGCTTTGCGTAGACGATCTTTACCTTCTGTCCATTAAACTCTATCTCACCTTCGTTTGTTTCAGGGTCCAGTTTGAGGATTCCAGGAATATCCTTTGTGATGTGGATGCCTGATGCAAGGAATACAGGTGCTGCAGCGATGGTTGTTACTCCTGTGCCTTCAAAGGACATGAGTGCCTCTTCGACAGTAGGCTCGCTGTTCTCCATGAATCCTGCCTTTACAATGTACTCTGGGTGGTTCTCTGAGATCATGTTTGCGATCTCGGTAACTACCTGGTTGTTGTATGGTAATCTGCTGCCGTGTCCAATAGCTAAAATTCCGATTTTTTCACTCATAATGTAACCTTCTTTGTAAAATATAGTAATAATATCAATAGTATTTGTGTTACTATGCAGGGGGTAGTAGGGTAGTTATGGGATATAATGTTTTTTGTATGATTTGCATTTGTAACGGTGTGACAATTCATTTATTATGGACTCGTTCTTCTCCAGCATACACATACAGATTCCTCCCCCTCACAAAAGCCACCAGCGCAATCCCTGCCTTCTCCGCCATTTCCACAGCTTCACACACAGTGGCACCTTTGCTTGCAACAAGAGGAATACCTGCATTCACAGCCTTGGACACCATTGTAGATGCCAGTCTCCCAGTGGTCACAAGAGCACATTCGGACAGGTCAGTGCCGTTCATCAGAGCCTTGCCAACAACCTTGTCCACTGAACACGCCCTCCCAACATCCTCGCAGAAAAAGAGCACTTCTCCCTGATTATCGCAAATAACTGACGTATGAGCTCCACCAGTCCTGTGCCATATCCGTCCAACCTCTTTTAATTGTCCTACTGCACGGATGATAGCATCGCTGGTGAATTTAGTATTAGAATTGTTGTGTTTAACAGCATCCTTGCGGTATGATGTTGTCCCGCATCGTTCAAGATGTGTTAATTCTTCCAGTTCAGGAGTATTAATTTCAATTTCGCAAAAAATGGATCTATCTTCCATTCCTATCGAATCAACCTTTGTATCAGGTTCAATGAACCCCTCGCATACGAGAAATCCCAGTGCAAGCTCCTCGAGTTCCATAGGGCTTGCAAAAAAAGTAGTTATATGGATGTTATTCACGAAAAGGTCGAACCTTTCCTCTACAATAACATCCACATTGATGTGTTGTTTATTACTGTCAGTGATTTCCAGGCACTTCATGGAGACGTAAAAGGGAGAGGAAATGTTTTCCTCATCCTTTCGGAAGACTTCAGTCTTCCTGTTCCTTTCTGAGTACCAGTTCTCACTCATGCTTCCTTTTTGGCCTTTATCTTTGCAAAGAGCTGCTTGAGGGTGTCCTCATTGCTCTTTGTTTCAGAGAATGGTGATTCTGTGAATGGTTCGAAGTATACAGGCACATTGTCGAGCCTGTAGAATGTACCATCACATTCCATAGCATCTATTACACCAGGCAGAACTACATCTGCTGCTGTGGTTGATGGGCATGGTGCAATGTCAAGGCAGATCATTGGTATATCTGCAAGGTACTTTGCACAGTCTGCAGGAATATGGTTCACAAGGTCAGCGGACATGATGAACGCTGCGTCAACATCCTTCTCCCTGAGCAGGTCCACTGTTGTGGTCTCTCCGGGGTTGTACCTTGGGTATCCCTTCATGAAATCAAGACCGAATGGATAGCCGTAGAGGTAGGATGCAAGCTGGTTGAATCCTGCTACGTTACAGTGACCTCTAAGAGCTCCGATGTTACACTTGGTGTAATTGTTCATCTCTTTGACGAAGTTCAGTGCGATCTCAATGTTCCTGTGTTTTCCGTATGAGGATGAGACACCAAGACCAACGTATATAGCTACGAAGTTTGATTCTTTCATCATTTCAACGGTCTGCTTCATCACTGAAATAGGGATTCCAGTGATCTCTTCAACGGATGGATGTGGTTCCTTTCCGTTAAGGATTGTAAACATTGCACTAAGAAGTTCGTAGTCTGAGCTTGGGTTAAGCTGCAGGTGCATGTCTGATGCAACAGCTGTAGGGGTTACCCTTGGGTCCACTGTGACCATTGTCCTGTCGAACCTTCCTCTTTTGGTCCAGTAACCTCTTGGGAACACACCGTACTTTGACATGTGTCTTGGCATTGATTCAAGTGCGTTGACACCCCAGTAAACGATCATGTCAGCCCTGTTCTTTGCCTGACCGGCGGTAGCTCCTACCATACCGGACTCCTGGATACCCATGACAGTTGGTCCGTGGCAGATAGTTGCGTTGGAGTCTGCAGGTGCACCAAGGTACTCAGCTATGTGAAGTCCTACTTCCTGTGCTTCGCATGATGTCTCACTTCCAAGGAAGAACAATGGGCGTCTTGCGTTGACAAGGATATCTGCTGACATCTCAAGTGCTTCTTCCCAGCTTACGTCCTTTACCTTACCGTTCTCTCTGATGGTTGGCTTTAAGATTCTGTGTGAGCTCACAACTTCCTGGAACTTAGCGTTACCCATCTTACATGCATTCTGTACATCGATTGTACGGTTCTTAGTGTCCAGATTTACCTGGACATCGTCACATGAACCTCCACAAACAGGACAGATAATGTTCTTAAAAACCATTTTATTCACCTCCCATGTACAGTGTAAGGACTATTTCTTCGGCACCGAGGACCTCTTCATCAGTTGGTTCTACGGAAACAGGAGCTCCCTTATAACGTGGTGAACCTGTTGAGAATGTGTCAGGCTCAACGACAACATTAGCCCATATTGACCTTGGTATGAATACCTGTCCTGACCTCATTGCCTCAGTTACCTTTGAGCGAACTGCAACTGTGTGCTTTCCGTCTCTTGATGTTACTGATACCTTCTCCGGGCATCCCAGAGATGTAAAGTCCTCTGCACACATCCAGCAGACTGCACATTCCTTTGTGTAATCTTCGGAATACTTGTTGCCGCCTTTGGCAAGTCTTCCTTCGTTGATCGTACTTCCTGTATTGAGTAATGCTTGCATGAATATTACCTCACAGACACTCGTTGTTATCACAGGAAACGTACAATGTGCCTTTTCCTTTCTGCGGGATGGCATAATCGCCTGTGAACTTATTGTATTCTCCAGGGCATTCGATGTCGTTGAACTTAAGGTCAGACTCAATGTCTACAAGTTCAAATCCTGGTGTGAATCTCTCAATATTTCCACCGACAACGATAGTACCACCGGTCATTTCTGCTCCAACGGTTCTGAAAGCGTTTCCTTTTACAACGATAAGACCAGAACTAATGCGGATTCCACAGAAGTGTTTGACATTACCATTGATAATTATCTCGCCGCCACTAAGACCGCCACCAACCTGGCTTACTGCATCTCCTTCAACGGTGATGCGTCCACCAGTCATTCCTTTCCAGCTACCGCGGTATGCGCAACCGAGGTGGTCCTTTGTGTTTCCTTTAATAAGAATGGATCCGCCTTTCATCTCCATTCCCACCCATGAGTCTGCGTCACCTTCAACAATGATTTCGCCGCCTTCCATCGCAGAACCTACATGCATTCCTGCACTGCCTTTGATAATTACCTTGCCGGCTGTCATCTGTTGTCCGATACGCTTTACCCTTGGAATCTCTCCATCTACGATGATAGTGGTATCTTCTGCTGAGCTACCACCGTTTCCTTCAACTGTAAAGAAATCTGTAAGGGGATACTCTGCAGGTCCCTGCCACACGAGTACTTTTCCAATCTCATCGGCAGTTTTTCCGGCAAAGTTGTCAGGTGTGACAACCTCTGCCTCTACAGTAAGGTCGAAATTTCCTATTGGTTTAAGAATTACGTCTGCCATTAAAATCACTTCTCCGCATTGACCTGGATCGGTGTTGGGTTTGCCAGGTACTTTTCTGGTGTTGGATATCTGTCAAAACCAAGTGTGTAGTACTTGAACCACTTCTTTACATCATCAAGCATTCTCTTTTCATCATCTGCATCTGTTGCAATGTCAGTGTAGAAAGTGTTCTTCTCAGGAATTGCTACGATCTCACCCATCTGGGATACAACCTCTCCTGCTTTGATGGTGTATGCGGCGTTCTCAAAGCCTCTTATGATGCTCTCATAATCGTTGACCTCAAGCTTCTTTGGATCGATGTTGTAGATAGCAACATCACCGTCTGCACCGACACCAAGGGTACCCTTTCTGTATGACATTCCAATTGTCCTTGCAGGATTTGCACGGGTAAGAATGGCAATCTCGTTAAGTGTCATTTCCCTTGTTTCACCGCCCAGGCCAGTTCTGTCCTGTGCCCATTTATGACATTCTGCGAATGTGTCCTCTCTTGCCTTGTTGGACATAAGCCATGCAATGACCTGTGGGTATTTTGTAAATGGTCCGCCGTTGGGGCTGTCGGTTGTCATGATGCTCTTCCATGCGTCCTTGACGTAGAGAAGTACTTCAAGACCCATTGCCCACTGTGAACTGTGTATTGGGTTGCTCTTCAGGTATTCGAATGGAAGTACACCAGAACCACATTCACATTCTACATCTGTGTTTGACCATTTGTGACCGGTAAGCATATAGAGGTCGTGGATTGCAGGACCATCACCAGTCATGACTGTTGCATCACCGAAAGGTACACAGCCACTGTCCATTACAACGTGATCATTGCTGTTGACGTAGTCAGTGATTCCTTTTACACCGGACTCAAAGTCTCTCCACGATGTACCGCCAAAAGCATTGAACTGGCAGTGCGTAAGGTAAACTGACTCATGCCTCTTTGCATTTCTTTTTGTCTCTGCCCACTCAACATCTGTGTTTGGCTTTGCCTTGACACTCTTTGGTATCTTGAGTGAATCCCTTGTAATTTCCCAGCATCCAGGATGACCAAGATTGTTTGCGTGCAGGTGCACAGGCATTGGGATTCCGAGCTTTTCGTTCAGTTCTGACAGGCTCTTTATCATATCTTCCGGTGTGACCTCGAAGTGAATGTTTGCCTGGTCAAGAGCACTTACGTTCTGTCCCCAGCCCCAGTTCTCTACTCCACCTGGGTTAACACATTTTATACCATAGGTCTTGTGTGTCTTCATCATCCATGCAATGTATGCTGCTGCCTTATCGACATCTCCTTCCTTGAGATATCTCATGAGGAACCAGTTGTTGCCCAGTACAAGATATCCGCCCATGTCCAGCATAGGGGTTGAGCGCATTTCCTCGTGTGTGTGACGTGCTTCCATTGGTGGGACAGCTGCCTCAAAAACAGTTGTGTATCCCATTTTGGAGTACTCATATCCTCCAAGGTAAACTGAAGGTACAGTGTATCCTGAACCGGAATGTGTGAGTGGTGTTCTCTTCTGGTAATGTTTGTAGTGGTCCTCAGGTCTCATCATCCTACCTGTATTGACCTTTGCTCCAGCTACGTGAGAGTGCGAGTCAACACCACCGGGCATGACGGTTTTGCCCTTTGCATCAATTTCCTTTACATCTTTCATGTCTGCAGCGGAAAGTTGAGTTACGACCTTTCCGTCTTTGATGAAGATGTCCATAATTTCCCCATTTATCTCGTTGAGGGGATCATAAACGTAACCGTTCTTGATTGCAATAGTTCCTGCCATTTTTATTCCTCCCTTCTCTCAAGTGTGATGGCACTTACAGGACAGATCATTGCACATGCACCATCTGAGCCACAGAGGTCTTGGTTAACGACCTGTGCTACACCGTTCCTTACTTCAAGAACCTTCTTGGCATCAACCTCGTTAAGGTATCCTGCTCCTACATTTTCATCGGTTGCATTAACAGGACAGACGATAACACAGTTCCCACATCCAAGACATGCATCTTCATCTATGACGAGGGTGGAAGTAAGTGTAGGTCTCTTCATTTCAACATTGAGAAGTTTCTTCTCAAGAAGTGCTTTCTTATCAACTTCAGGAATTATGGCTGTCTTTGTAACAGTAATTGCTTTGACAGGGCAGGCCATGTCACATGCACCACAGTATATACATGCATCAGCACGCTGTGCTACCTTATCGACTCTCTCACCGGCTTCCCAGTCAGGGTTAAAAAGAGCATTACATGGACATGTGTCTATACAGCTGCGGCAGGCAGTACATGTATCTTCATCCCTGAACCATGTACCTTCAAATGGCTTCTCAACACTGATAGCTTCAGCAGGACAGACAGCCTCACACCATCCACAGTGTATGCAACATTCGGTGTCAATCTTAGTCTCACCGTCAACACTTGCTGTTCCATCGTTTGCAAGCCACTGTTTTACTTCAATGCACCCCTGAGGACAAATCTGCTCGCAAAGTCCACAGTGAACACAGTTGTCATTGACAGTTGTGTCTTTAAGTGCAACACTTATGTAACTATTGTCATTTACAGACTCTCCGGCCTGTTCCAGTTCAAGTGCACCTGTTGGGCATGTCTTAGCACAGATTCCACATACAATGCAGAGTTCTGTCTGGTTCTCGAGGAAATCTTTGTCTATGAGTCCTCTTGCTACGGCTCCTACTGAACCGATAACTAATGAACCTTTAGGACATGCCATAACGCACGTTCCACAACCGATACACTTTTCTGATGTGTATAACAGTTGCTTGTCGCCTTTTACTCCAAACACTACTTCGTTCATCTGATCTTCTCCGTAATCCTGCCTATGAATACAAATGCTTCCAGGTAGATGTCCTGCAAATGATATACAGCAGCTCTGCGAATCGTTTGCAGAAATTGATACTGATGTCTGCTAAAGAACATTTAGTAATCGAGCATTCTAATGTGTTGCGGGCATGAATACGCCTTTTTTAACAAGCTTTGCCTCATGACAAAAAGTCATTCAGGGTAGCCTGCTTACAATCTTGATTTTCAATGATCGCGTCACTATACGTGAATATCCCCATATCCGATGGACAAGAGAATTGTAATTATAGTGACACGTATTTGTTATAAAAGTATCGTTTATATCTACTGTTGTTGTTTGCATACCTTGCACTTGTATATTAGTACTGCCGGCAACATATAGAATATATAGTAACTGTTAAAATTATTCGGTGATTTTATATACTAGTACATATCCCATATTATATGGGGTATTATAGTAAGGTCTTAAAAGACTCATTTTATTTATACTAACAATTTTTAATTTGTTTCATTTTGCTAACGGGAGATGGGAAAATGCCTTTGATGAGTATAATTGGTTGCACTGAATTTGAAAAGGAAATCGTGAAATTACTAGCCGAGGACGGGACGATAGAACACCTTCTTGTAATGGGGGATGCCAAATCATCAGAACTTGTATCAGACCTTAGGCAAATAGGTCTGAAACCAAAAGTGCTATTTCCGGAAACCATTCCCTATGGTCTGAAGAAAAGTAAAGACTTTAATGTACTAGTAACCCTTCAGGATGTAAATTCATTCAAGTCACCGCAGCACATGAAGAAAGAGACTGATGAAAAGATCAAATTCTATGGCTCTGTTTCTAATGGCATCCTTATGTTCGATAACCCTTGTAGGGGAATGTTTGAGGATGCGACCCTGGACTTCCATACTCGCCATTTTTTTATTGAGCGTTTATCTTCAGAAAACACAAAATACGGGGAAAAAGTCAGTGACTGTGTCCCAGACACAAATAATAAGAAAGAACACACTCCTGAACTCATTCAAAAATACAGAACCTGCTATAATAGACTTAAAGACCTGATATTAACACCTAAGGCAAATTAAAAGATGCCATGTGAGCAATTTCTATCTTCATTCTTTTAAACATCATTCTTTAATAGTTTATAGTACTGGTATGGGTAAAATTACAGGGATATCTGAATGGTCTTAAAGGGAAATGCCTACGCACTTGGTGCCGGTACAGTCATTAACGCAATAGCCACATGGAAAGGTGCGGCTTTTGGTATCGATCTGAAAACATTTGCAGATGTAGAACTAAGCTCTGATGCATCCGTCATAAACGGAACTATCGAAGGCATGCCGAATGCTGATACAACCCTTATTGAAAAATCAGTATCTTATGTACTCAAGCATTTCGGCGTTGAGATGGGAGGAACTGTAACTACAAGATCAGAAGTCCCCCTTGCAAGTGGTCTAAAAAGCAGCAGTGCCGCAGCAAATGCATCTGTGCTCGCAACACTTGCAGCCATTGACGAGGAGCTCGATTCATTTGAAGCAATAAAGATTGGTGTAAGGGCAGCCCTGGATGCAGGAGTAACCATAACAGGAGCTCTGGATGACGCATGTGCTTCATTTTATGGAGGGTTTGTCGTTACTGACAACAAAGAAATGAAGCTTTTAAAACAGACAGAACAGGAATATGATGTAATGATATTTGCACCCGATGCAAGATCATTTAGTTCCAAAACCAATGTTTCGCGTTCCAGACTGATAGCTCCATGGGTAGATATTGCTTATGAATTATCCATGAAGGGAGAATATGAAAAAGCCATGACACAGAATGGTTTTTTATATTGCAGTGCCCTTGGATATGATACCGAATTCCTCCTCCGTGCACTTGAGATAGGAGTTAAGGGAGTCACGCTTTCAGGCACCGGACCTTCGTATGTGGCACTGGTCAATGAGCAACAGGCAGAAGAGCTTGAAAATGCATGGAATGACTGTGGTATCAGCGGAAACGTGATAAAGACAAAAGTAGATAATAAAGGTGCAAGTAAGATATAGCCTTAAGTTCATTTAAGTTAATTTATATGTAGATTTTAGCGGGGAACACATGTCCACTATCAAAGAAGTACGTGAAGAAATAGAACATATTGATAGCGAGATCATACAACTTATTCATAAAAGGGTTGGCATGGCTGCAAAGGTACTTGAAGCCAAGAAAAAAGAAGCGATAAACATTAATGATCCATCCCAGAACTCAGTGGTTCTGGATCGTGCAGCAGATACTGCAGTTGAATTGAATCTTGATGTTTCTGCTGTTAAAGAGATATTTAACATACTGATCACGATGAACATAGAACGCCAGCAAGAGTTAAGAGGCGAAGGAAATCTTCCTTAGGAGAGGTAAAATGGTTGACATTGCAATAGTAATGGGATCGGAATCTGACCGCGCAGTGGCAAACAGAGCAACAGGCGTTCTTGATAGCACTGATTACTCGTATGATGTACAAGTCATATCTGCCCACAGAAATCCTGACAAGCTTGATGAGTATGTCGCACAAAGCGACTCAAAAGTATATATTGCCATAGCAGGTCTTTCTGCTGCACTTCCGGGAGTCATAGCATCCAAAACAAAAAAACCAGTAATAGGAGTTCCTGTTAGTGCAAAAATGATGGGACTTGATGCTCTGCTCTCAACTGCTCAGATGCCACCGGGCGTACCGGTGGCAAGCGTAGGTATCGACAACGGAGCAAACGCAGCATATCTTGCAATAAGAATACTTGATCTGATTCAGTAATCTATTTTAACGAACTGGAATGTACACTGCTCGTCCCCATTACCCATGGTTTCGAGCACATCAACTTCCATATCCTGCCCATAGATATCCAGAATTCGAGAGAAAATTCCCCTTGACAGAGTACAGAGTATAGGGTTTAATTGTGCTTCTTCTTTTCCCCACGGACAGGTGTTTCCATGAATTGTAAAAACAGAATTTCCTTCTGCCTTCATCTCTGATTCAAAATCGGCTCCAAGCTGGTTTATTATCTGACAGCAAATATCGCCTATACACTCAATGCCGATTACATCACTTTCAGGATCAGTGTTTTCCAGAATTGCCTCTACGACCATATTTATCATCTGGTGTATAACAATACTTTTCTGTTCGGCTGGTAATGTCCTAAGTAAAGTAGGAATTATTTGTGTGAGCACTGATCGGATCTTGTTCTGCAAGTCGAGCTTGTCCCTTTCTGCCAGAAGATCATAATGCATTTTCTTTAGTTTGAGTAGCGATGTAATACGCGTAAGAAGTTCCATTTTATTGACAGGTTTTGTGAGGAATTCATCAGCCCCTGCCTCTATGCCGGCTATCCAGTCATCCCTGCCTGAAAGAGCAGTCACCATAATAACAGGAATAAATTTATGCTCAGAATCAGCTTTAAGTGTTTCACATACCTGATAACCATTAATATCAGGCATCATAACATCAAGAAGAATGATATCAGGTTTTTCATAAGGCACAAGTTCAAGAGCATCCTTCCCATTTATGGCAGTCACAACATCATATTTTTCTTCAAGATATGCCTTAAGCAACTCTATATTCATAATCTCATCGTCAACGACGAGAATTTTTGGATTTGTTGTAAAAGATGTAATGGTAAAAACTCCTTACTGCTGATATGATACGTTTTTAACTGTATGATAATGATTTAGTTAGTATATAATTATATAATTACTTTTTTATTATATATACATAATGCCACTATTGCAACCAACATCCCACATATTTTCATCCATAGCTAACGCTAAATATATGAACCCGATTAATAAAAAAGAAAGGAGATTTGAAATTATACTTCAGAGTTCCACAAGTTTGGCTTTTGAACCCTTCAGGCTTATACCTGCAGATGTAATATCAAAAACATTAATATCAAGAGATATTTTTGTACTACGCATCTTTGGTATACTCAAAAAACGCTCATTTTTGCCAGTATATGGATTCTCTTTTACCATTAATTTGACAGCACCATAGGTAGAATAATCTGCAATTTTATGCGTCATCTCATAGGCTGCTTCATCCATTATGTACAAAGTGCTTGTTTTTTGATTTGCAAGCAAACGATTGAGAGTATCAAATTTATCTCTGAATTCCTTAGGTCCCATACCAAATGCAAGAACACCTATATTGTCAATCACTGCCACATCAGAACCTTCTGGTATTAACCTCACAAGGTCAAGAAGATCAATCTCCTCAATGTTGAATCCTTCCTGGTCCGGCCTGATGTGCCTGTCAAGATGGGTTTCCTCAATAATATCAATTTCAATATCACTATAGTCATCTAGAAGGCGAGCTTCCCTGGCAATTGATCTGGTTCTAAACTCAATAACCTGTTTGATCTGCAGCAGTCCCTTCTCTATAAAAGACTCAAGCCCAAGCCCAAGCATAGCTGCTTGTTCAAGCAAGTCTTCAGGCGTCTCTTCAGTTGCTACCATTATGCATTTTTTTCCATCCATGCAGGACTTATGTAAAAAATGCAACCCAAATATGGTTTTACCAGCACCTGGAACACCTGTGATGAGAATTCCTTTTCCTTTAGGATAACCACCACTAATTTTTTTATCCAAATTTGCTATTCCTGTAGGCATTCTTTCCATTTTTATCACGTCAAGCCTGAGTTCAACTCTATTTTAAATCTACTTTTGCGGATTTATATAATATTGATGATAATATATTATATAAACATATTCTTGCTCACATACCCATACACACCTAGTATAAAACAACATATAAAAAATATCATTATTTATTCGCTTTCTTAATCCAATTTTACCATGCCATTTATTGATTTTGTCTTACGAATACTATTATATAGATTCAGTCTCAAAAAATAAGTAGGGAAAGGGATACTAGCTTCCATTATTTTAGACAGGAAATAACTGGAAAATAAGTGAGACTAAATAGATACTTACAGGCTTTTAGAATAATCTTAAACCTGTATTTGATGTTATCAAACATATTGAAACAAAGGGAATAATCATGAATATTGATCTTAACTTGAAAATTGGGGGTGCGGCAGGGCAGGGGCTGCAAACCACCGGAATGGCACTTGCCAAGACGCTAAAGAAAAGTGGATTTCACGTGTTTGCTACTCAATATTATCTTTCCAGAGTTCGTGGAGGACATAATACATTCCAGATACGCATTAGTGACTCTCCCGTATTTGCAATGACAGAGAGCATAGACTTACTTCTTGCTTTAGATAGTGAATCCATAGATAAGCACTTACCAGAACTTGGAGATGGCGTGGTGGTTGTGGATACTGACTCGATAGAGGTAAAAGAGAGCATCGATTCTATTTTCCATGTCCCAATGTTGAAAATAGCCAAGGATGTCTGCGGGGACAAAATATATTCAAACTCAGTTTCAATGGGGGCAGTTATTGGACTATTATGCATGGAGCTAGCAGACCTTGAATTCATACTAAAAGCAACCTTCAAAAAGAAGGGAGAAGAGATCATACAGAAGAATATTGATGCTGCACGTGCAGGCTACAACTACACGAAGGATAACTACCCTGGAGGGTGCAAGTTCACAGTCAAAGAGCCCGGTGAAAATAAAAATATGATGCTTGTTAATGGAAATGAAGCAGTCGGTCTTGGAGCACTTGCCGCAGGTGTACAGTTCCTTGCAGCATACCCCATGACCCCCTCAACAGGTGTAATGACCTATGTGGCTGCAAATGCAGACAAGTTCAATGTAGTGGTTGAACAGGCAGAAGATGAAATAGCAGCATTGAATATGATCCTTGGTGCTTCTTTTGCAGGTGCACGTTCAATGACAACAACGTCCGGAGGAGGTTTTTCCCTTATGGCTGAGGCTCTTGGGCTTGCCAGCATCACAGAAACACCTGCCGTTATTTTCCTCTGTCAGCGTCCGGGACCTGCCACCGGCCTTCCGACAATGACAGAGCAGGGAGATCTGCAGTTTGCACTTAACGCTGCCCAGGGTGAGTTCCCAAGGTGCATACTTGCACCAGGCACACCGGAGGAATGTTTCCATCTCACGACAGAAGCCTTCAATATCGCAGATAAATACCAGATTCCAGTCTTTGTCATGAGTGATCAGTACCTAGCAGACTCACTATTTACGCTGCCACGATTTGATACTTCAAAAGTAAAAGTTGAAAGACATCTTTTATCAGATAAGGAATTGAGAACTAAAAAAGAAGAATACAAACGTTATAAGCTTACCCCAATAGGAATCTCTCCACGGGCCCTGCCGGGCCAGGAAGGAGTACTTGTTGTTGCTGACAGTGATGAGCATGATGAGTTTGGGCACATCAATGAAACTCCGGACAATCGCATAAAGATGAACGATAAACGTATGCATAAACTAGAAGTGCTCAGGGAAGAGATGCCTGCAGCGAAAGTATACGGAAAGCCGGATGCATCCATTACGCTGATAGGTTGGGGTTCTACGTATGGCCCTCTTGCAGAAGTTGTAGATATACTAACTAAAGGAGGTAAATCTGTGAACCTCGTTCATTTTACTCATATACATCCGCTTCCTGTTGAAGTTACTCAGAAATTACTATCAAAAGCCAAAAAAACAGTCTGTGTTGAAAACAATTCCACAGGGCAATTCTCACGCCTTTTGAAAGTAGATGCCAGTATAAATGTCACAGAGCATGTGCTCAGGTACGATGGTAAACCATTCAGTCCTGAATTCATAATTGCTGTTCTTAAGGAAAAAGAGGTGATCTGAATGGTCAGTATAGAGGACTATGGAAAATATGAAACTGCATGGTGCCCGGGATGCGGAAATTTTGGTATCCTTAAAGCCATTAAACAGGCACTTGTGAATCTGGGTCGTTCGCCACATGAAGTATTCATAGCTTCAGGTATCGGTCAATCAAGTAAACTACCTCATTACCTAAAGTGCAATGCTTTCAACGGATTACATGGTCGTTCATTGCCGCCTGCCACCGGGGTCAAGATTGCCAACCATGAACTAACCGTTCTTGCTGTTACCGGAGACGGGGATTGTTATGGTGAAGGAGGCAACCATTTCCTGCACACAGTCAGAAGGAACCCTGACATAACCATGATAGTACACGACAACCAGATATACGGCCTTACAAAAGGACAGGCATCACCCACAAGTGAAGTGGGTATGAAAACTAAAATCCAGACACATGGTGTGTTCAACATGCCGCTTAATCCGTTATCAATGGCTATATCTCTTGATTGCTCCTTTGTAAGCCGTGGGTATGCCGGTAATATCCCTCACCTGACCAAACTTATCGAAAAAGCCATACAACACAAAGGTCTCTCCCTTGTTGATGTACTCCAGCCATGTGTTTCCTTCAATAAGCTGAATACCTTTAAGTGGTATTCCGAAAGGGTTTATGATATGGAAGAAACGGGCTATGAATTAAATGATCGTGTTAAGGCCTTTGAGAAATCGCTGGAATGGGGCGACAGAATACCCCTGGGTGTTTTCTATGTAAATGAGAAACAAAGTTTTGAGGATAATCTTGATGTACTCGCTCAGGGTCCTCTCTATAAGAATGTCCCTAAGACCGAATTAGTGAATGAGTTGATCGATGGTTTCGTCTGACCATTGATCATAATTTATTACTTTCTGGGTAATTTGATAGTGAATGTGCTGCCTTTTCCTGCTTCACTTTTCACTTCAATTGTCCCTTTGTGAAGTTCAACTATATTTTTAACAATTGATAGTCCAAGTCCTGTTCCCTGGTATTTTCTTGTCATTGATGAATCCACCTGATAGAATGGCGTGAAAAGTTTATCCTGTTCTTCTTTGTCCATTCCTATTCCATTATCAATTACGGAGAGCTGCAATAATTTGTCCTCAACTGTTACTGAAACTTCTACATGGCCCTTTTCCGGGGTAAATTTCACAGCATTGCTTATGAGGTTATATGATATCTGCTTGAACCTAGTCTTGTCGGCATATATTCTCGTATTCTTTAAAACCTGGAAATTGATATCTATATGTTTTTTCCTTGCAAGAGGACTTATTATGTTGTATACATTTCTCATGACGTCATTGACATCAAATTCCTCAAAGTGCAGCTCTATTTTTCCTGCTTCTACTTTTGAAAGGTCCAGTATGTCATTTATCAGTTCAAGCAAATGCTTTCCACTTGAAGATACGTTGTTTGCAAATCTATTCTGCTTAGTGTTAAGTTCTCCAAAAGTATCTTCCTGCAACATTTGAGAATAGCCTATTATGGCATTTAATGGCGTTCTCAGTTCATGGCTCATGGTTGCAAGGAATTCACTCTTTGTACGATTTGCTTCTTCAGCTTCCATTTTAGACATGAGAATTGCTTTCTCTGCTCTTTTCCTTTCTGTTATGTCCTCGACACTGTATATTATTTTCACATCATCATGTAGGTCAATGCAGGCAGTTGAAACCAGTATGTTCAATTCAAGCTGTGAACCATCGGGTAATTTTATTGTGGTGATTCCTTCTCTTTTATGAATATTATTTCGTGTTTTTAATGTCTCTATGGCAGCAGTATAGAAGATACATCTGGTACATTTTTCATTGGTTCCGCACCCATTCCCTTTTGACGCATTAACACAGGAGAATATTTCTCCAGGTTTCTTACCAATAGATTTTTCTTTCTCTAACTTTGTTATTTCCATACATTCCTGGTTTATGTTCTCAACAATTCCATTCCTGTTCACAAGTACCATGGGTATGGGGGCAAGATCAAAAATAGTATCTAGCAGCTTTGCCTGCTTTTCAAGTTCAAGCTCATTTTTTTTGCGTTTATCAATATTACGGCTAATCCCCAGGAAAAATTTAAAGTTGCCTTCATTGTCAAGGACCGGATTGATATGCATTTCTACCCATAAAGTAGAACCATCTTTGCATGGCTGTTCTAGTTCTATGGTGCGTGGTACCTCGGGAAGAAATCCTTTTTTGAATGTACTGAAGAAAGCATTCCATAGTTTCATCAAGTCCTGGAATGATTGGGGTGTAAATCTTTCTTCGGTAGGTAAATTCTTCAATTCTTCAAGAGTAAATCCTCTTAAGTTTTCAACTGAAGGACTGACATAAAGAGTATTACCTCTTGCATCAAGCATCCATATTACGTCATTTGCATTCTCAGCTATCAGACGGAACATCTCTTCGCTTTCTTTTAAGGAATCTTCTGCTTTTTTTCTTTCAGTAATGTCCGAGCAAACTCCAATTGTTCGAACTACTTCCTTTGTAACATCATCAAATATGGGTATTCCCTGCTCTTTCCAATACTTTATTTTGCCATCTTTTGTAAGTATGCGATACTCAGCATGAAATAGGTCGCCTGTTTTGCGGTAGTTCTCTATTTTTTCCATAACTTCTTGCAGGTCGTCCGGATGTACTTTCTCTAACCAGGCCTCGAGGCTTCCCATAACTTCTCCTCGGTTGTAACCAAGGGCTTCATCTATGTCTCCGTACCATTCCAGATGGTCAGTTTTTATGTTCCATTCATAGATAAGGTCACTTGTACATTCGGCTGCAATCCTGAAACGCTCTTCTGCTTTTTTGCGGTCATTGATGTCGCGGATAACTCCGGTGAACGACTTGAATTTTTGATCTTCATCAAAAACAGGGTTTACGGTCAACTCTGTCCATAATGTTGAATCATCCTTGCATAAGATTTCCATTTCAATTACCGGAGCTTTGATAGGTAGGCCTTTTTGAAGTTTAGAAAGGAAAGTGCCCATAAGACTATTAATATGTTCAAAAGACTGCTTTGTTACCAGTTCTTTCATATTCTTTTTCAGTGTTTCCTCCTGCGTAAAGCCTGTAATCTTTTTTACAGAAGGACTGACATAAAAAAATTTACCTGAGGTATCCATTGTAAAGATAATGTCATGTATACTATCGGCGATCATGTGAAAATTATCATTGCTTTTGTTCAGGGTATTTGAAGCCTCTTTAATTTTATATTTGAGTTCATCTCGCGTATAAGGCTCCTTGATATACAATGCCTTATCCGAAGTGGAGATTATGTCAAAAAAACTCTCATCTGGCTCTGATATGATGAACAAAATAGTCGAGTCACTTTCTGAGGATATTCTCATTGCTTTTTCCACAATGTCCACATTAGTGTCTTTTTCAGTTTTACAAAAAAATATAGATCTTTCAAAGAGACATGTCTCTGTATGGGTGCTGTGGTCTAAGTGGTGCACAGAAATCTTATTGCAGATATCCTGAAGATCGTTTTTCAGCTTAAACGAATCGATTTTGGTATGGTTGAGGAGGACTGGTACTGTCATATGTTTCCTCTATTATGGGGTAATAAAGTAATGATTAACAAATAAACAGAAAGTGCAATTATATTAATCTTTGCATTTAAATAGATTATTAAATCATGACCCAGTTGCTTTTGGATATTAGTTTAAAAAGTTATTTTCAGATACATTGAGCCTTTTTGCCTCAATAACAACCAGTTCTTCAAAAGAGCATTTATCCCTTGCAATGATTTGTGAACTGAAACCAGATTGTTCCACTTCCTGCATAACTTCATTTATACCTGTGAGAGAGGAAACTAACAACAAGATTATCCCATCGGGTTTCAGGTAGTCACACACCTGTTCCATGAATGACTTGATATCCTTGCGACCGTCAACACCTCCGTCAAAGGCATAATTCAGCCACCCTGGAACCTTTTCATCTTCTGATGTTGGAAGATATGGAGGGTTGAATATTACAAAGTCAAATTGATGCATGGCTTTAAGCCCAGTGAACATGTCTGTCCTGATAACATCGATACCATTGGATTTTGCACAGCTTGCAGCCAGAGGACTTATGTCTGTTCCCACAAGCCTGATATTACGGTTGGCTTTCAGGACTGCAGATACGAAACCTGTGCCTGTACCAATTTCCAGGACATTCATACCATCACTGACTAATTCAAGGGCTGTATCGGCAAGTAAATAGGAATCTTCGGCAGGCTCGTATACATGCTCAGAGAGCCTGACCATTGCATTGCGATGTTTGATTGTAATCATAGTCAAAAAATGAGTTATTTTTGTTTGTGCCTGAGCATCGTGTTGGCAAGTTGGGCAAATTGTGCCGGTTCAAGATTCTCGGGCCTCAGGTTAAGCAGTTCTTCCGGCAATTCATTTATGAATTCTTTCATATCATCAATGCCAAGTAGTTTCTTGTTCCTGAGTATGGAGTTTCTCATCTTCTTACGTCTCTGCCCAAAAGCTGCAGTAACGAAATCGAGGAAATATTTCTCATCCAGTACTTCAAAGTCCGCGGGTCTGGGTATAATTTCTACTACAGCAGAAAGGACTTCAGGTGGTGGGGAAAAAGCTCCTTTTGGAATTTGCATGACCATTGAAGTATCTGCAAAATAGTGTGCATTCACAGAAAGGCGGCTGTAGTCTTTTGAATTAGCATGTGCTACCAGTCTCTGTGCAAACTCGTACTGGTACATGAGTATTCCGAGTTTGAAATTGTATCTGAATAACTTAAATGTTATCTCGGAAGATATGGAATACGGGAGGTTTGAAACGACCTTGTCAAAAGGTGGAAAATCAACTTCAAGTACGTCTCCATGGATTATGGTAAGTTTGTCTGAATCTCCAAAACGGTCCTTCAGGACATCAACAAGTTCAGGGTCTCTTTCTATGGCAATTACATGGGCAGACTTGTCCATGAGCCTTTCAGTAAGATTACCAATCCCTGCACCAATTTCAAGTATAGTTTCATCGGGCTTGATATCAGCAGCATCTACAATCCTGTCAAGGATTCGCTTATCAATTAAAAAATGCTGGTCATGGTATCCACCACGGACACCATATTTCCTTAAAATATCATAAACCAAAAAATAAACACCTTTTACTAGTTGCGTTGACGACGTGGAGGTATTGTAAAGAGTCTGTACTTGATAGCGTCATCCTTTAGTTCATCTATGATCCTGTTAACAACAGTCTTCTCAGGTGAGTGTACTCCTCCGACTCTTTCGTGAAGCTCTTTAAGGGTCTTGAAAGGTCCTTTCTTCCTCTCGTCTATGATGGCCCACATGAGTTTCTTCCCAATTCCCGGGAGTAATTCAAGCATGTGTAACCTGTTTGTGATCGGATGTGCATCATTGAAGAATTTGACAAATTTCTCTTCATTATCTTTTACAATCTTTTCAAGAATATAAGGTAGCTCAAGCTGGGCACCATGACTTAGATCCTGGTATGGTATGCGGTGTTTCACATGATCTATAAGATCCCTGTCACCATCTCCAATATAAACCCGGGACTGAATTTCCGGTACTTTTCCTTCTTTTGGTACAAGTTCCATTAAAACGAAATGGATCTCTCCGACAGCCTGTACAAGAGGTTTCTTTTGATATGAAGGACGTTTATCATCAGAACTTCCATATGGAAGATAATCTAGGATTAATGCATACTCTTCTTTCTCAGGTGACTTTCCCCTCATTGTCATGTTTATCCTCCAGTGACATACCTGCTGCTACTTATGCAACTTTTCTCGAATAAAAAAAGGGATGTATCGAATATAAATCTAATCCATTGCTTCTTCTACAAGGTTTAGCATTTCATCGAGCTCTTCATCAATAAGTGTGAATCTCTCTTTTGCATAAAGTGATCGGAGCTCATCTCTTGTCTGTGGCAGTATATCAGCCATCCTGATTGCAATTTCAGGCTTCATTTTTTCAAGCTCAAGAAGTTTGTTGACAAGAACCCTTGCTTTTTCAGGGGATGTCTTTGAGAACATCTCTGCATGGTTGATAGCTTTGCGCAGTTCATATCCAAGTTCTTCTTCATCTTCGAGACGCTCTTCCATTATCTCTTGCAACAGACCCTTTACTTCAGCCAGAGTCAACAATTCTTCACTCAGAACTTTTTTTACTATCATTGGTATACACTCTATGCATTGTTTGATTAAGCCATCCTCGGACGGCGATATGATTACAATAAAATATATTTATTTCGTTAAATACACGCAATAGAGATATATCTAACGATAAATAAAGGTTATTCAGGTTATAAAACCTGAATGTCCCCGATACTCAATATTTCTGTGGTTTAAGGTGCTGTGGAAGGGATATAAGTTCTTTTGTAGCGTTTCCATCCCTAATCTGCAAGAGATAAGCGCGACCACGCTGGCCGATAACCTTTCCAGTCTTACCCTGGAATCTTGCATTTGGCATTCCTTTCTGTATGCTTGGATCAATATCGATGTGGACCATCTGTCCATTGTCGAATTCCTGAATTGCCTTGCTGATAGGGGAAAGACCTCTTTCTCTAGTGGTTTTCTGTAACTTATACCTTGTACAGTGTTTTTCGCCGTGTGATGTTGCCATGATTATTTTCCTCCATTGATCAAATGATTAGTTTAACTTATGAATGTTCAAATGTAATTGTTATAGGTACTTTGTGTGTCAAATGTCTACATTGACAACATTAAGTTCAGACACTGTAGCCTGCACACCTAACTTTCCGGTAAGGCTTGGCTCAGTTCTTCCATCGTCTCCAGACGTTAGTTCCTTCACATACAGGCCGCCATCACAGTGAACTTCTATAATGGCATACTCATCTGTTTTCTCTTTGAGCTGCATGCTATGAACGTATCGTTTTCGTACAAGATCCGCCCTTCTGTGCGCTACACGCTGTGGAGTCCTTTGATGTATCTGCGCCCCTATAAGAGAACTTATAGCACCTTCAAGCTTGTCCGTGGAAACAGGCTCTTTGAATGTAACTTTAAGGTTATAAACTTTATCCGCCTTTGAGGACTTCAGAATCTCGACTACGCCTTTCTCCACTATCTTCAGCCCTTCGACCTCTACCTTCCCACTAGCGAACTCATTTATCTTCTTCTCCAGATCCCAGACATCTATGCTACGAATAACCGGATTCAGTGCCTCTACAACAAAAGGTCTTCCTGTCCCAAGCATCAGGGCATCTATATCTTCACGCCCGGCACCATGGAACTTTGTATCTGTTCCGTTTGTTGCCTTGATGACATCTTCAGCGATAAGTTCATCTACAGACTCAGGATACTGTTTTCCAGTATTATCGCATTGTTCACAGCCTCTGCCGCCACAGCTCCTGCATGGCCACCTT
Source organism: Methanolobus sp. (assembly GCF_016278385.1). Lineage (GTDB taxonomy): Archaea > Halobacteriota > Methanosarcinia > Methanosarcinales > Methanosarcinaceae > Methanolobus. Next base: position 82,246 of record NZ_JADQBY010000013.1, on the reverse strand, counting down.
GTCTGTGGAATTCCACGCACTAGTTTTCTGTACCTGCCCTGAATATAGAGTGATTTGACCTGTATGCTTGTTGACTCCTCTGCAATATCCAGAGTAACAACAATATCCGGTCTTTCAAACTCAACTTCTTTCCCCGTACGTGCTGATATAAGCTTGCCAACCTCACGGTTCATTTCAGTCTTGAACTGCTCGGCCTGCGTTACACCGCATTCACTCCACAGTATTTCTTCATTTTCCCCTATAAGGCCACTGACTTTTGTGCCCACAAGAAATGTAGAGTATTCCTGATCGCCTATGCTTGCAACTGCTCTGTCAGCCCATACATCAAGATTGTCAAAAACACCCATACATACCCAGCACTTCTCATCTTTACCCTCGACCTTTAGGGTCTTTCTTGCATAGTGACTGCTATGTGCAAGTTCTTCAAGTAAGGAGTCGTCACCGGTATCTTTGAACAAAGCATCCCCCTGCATGACCATACTCAATTTAATGGCCTGACCTCGTTCAACATTAGTAAGACCAGTAGACAGCTTGGCAAACTGCCTCCCCATACAATGGTCACATATAGGGCCTTCTTCGATAATTTTCTTGGCGGTTTCAAGTATGCTCATAGAATCACGTTTCTCTCTATATTGAATGTCTCTGGATGATTTCCAACAGATGTATACTATATAATATAACCTTTTTTGACTATACTTCTTTTCTGTCCAGTTCATTATGAATTATTATCATACAATGATCTGAATGAAGTGAAATTGGACCTATGTTAAGTGTCTGTTTTGCCACTTTATCAATGATGGCCTCTTCTTCTTCAGTAACCCCCATATGGTCACCAAGGACAAAGACTGCATCTGTATTAAGACCGTCATACTCCCGGATATTCACACCATCTTCCCTCAGATAATAAATATCCCTGCCTGCATCGTTGAATTCTTCAAGTAGCTCCTCAAGTCCTGCCCGGCGTATCCATACACCAGGAGTGGATTGGGTTTCATATTTAAGAGCATCTCTTTCAAGTGCTTTTTTTATTAGGGAACCGCTACTTCTCTCATCGGGATTGAGGTACTTTAGCTTCTCTCCATTAAACCTTATTACTTTACCAGGATCCGGATCTCCAAGAAGTACCAGATAGACATTGATATCACGCCTCATCCCATGTGAAAGGAAAAGTGCTGAATTGACACACCTACACAGGATATCCATCCTTCCGGCCGAACCGGGCAGGTCATTAAGTGAAAAATCACCAGTTGTCAATGCTTTATGTCCTATGATTACAAAATCTTTCATTTAATATCCTCTATTATAGTTCTATTTCTCATTCCTAAGTATAATTTTTGCAAGTGCTGCAGCAATTTGTCGATAGTTGATAGTGTCATCAGCAATACCAGAGACAAAATCATCGTATTTATCCAGATGCCCACGTCTAATTTGCATCCTGATATCATCTGCAATACGACCCTCTTTTATTTTTTCTATATCCTTGTTGCTTGGAAGCTCTCTTTTAATAATATCTGTATTAGTTATTTTTGTAATAGCATTCAGCTTGCCAAGTTCCTTCCTGGATACAAAAGAGTATGCAAGCCCCGGCCTGCCTGCCCTTGCAGTCCTTCCTATCCTGTGCACATATGTTTCAAGTTCCTGGGGCAGATCATAATTGAAAACAACTTCTATATTATCGACATCTATACCCCTTGCAGCTACGTCAGTTGCTATAAGGATACCAATCTCCTCATTTTTGAACATGTCCATTCTTTGTTCTCTTTTCTTCTGCTTTATGTCACCATGAAGTGCATCAGCAGGATATCCACGGGAGCGCAGCTTAATAACTAATTTGTCAACTTCCTTTTTAGCATTACAAAACACAAGTGCAGACTTGATATTTTCAGCATCTATCAAACGTTTCAATGCCTCTGGTTTTGCATTGTCCTTTACTTCAAAGTAATATTGCTTCACCTGAGGCACAGTGAGTTCTTCCTGAACCACCTTAACCAGGACGGGATCTTTCTGATACTGTTCTGTAAGTCGGAGAATGGGTTTTGGCATTGTTGCCGAAAAGAGTAAAGTCTGTCTGCCAAGAGGAATAGTACCAAGTATTTCTTCTATAGCTTCCCTAAATCCCATATTGAGCATCTCATCGGCTTCATCAAGCACAACAATACCAATATCATCAGTCTGCATTGTCTGCCTTTCGAGATGGTCAATAATCCTTCCCGGAGTTCCAACTATTATTTGTGCTCCAGTTTTAAGCGCACTTATCTGGGAATCAACAGATAAACCACCATATACAGATAGCACTTTAAGCTCAGGAATATATTTTGCAAGCCTGCCAAGCTCTTCAGACACCTGGTTTGCCAGTTCTCTTGTCGGACATACCACAATGGCCTGGGCTTTTTTGTTAGCAGGATCAAGAAGTTCCATTAAAGGTATTCCAAAAGCGGCTGTTTTTCCTGTTCCGGTCTGCGCATGCCCGATAATGTCTTTTCCTTCCAGTATAAGGGGAATACATTTTTCCTGAATTTCAGTTGGTTCCCTGAACCCCATTTCCTTAATACTTTTCCTTATCTCCTTTGAAAGATAAAGCCCGTTGAATGCTTCTGTTTCCATTTTATTTTCCACTCTTGACAGAAACCAATATTTGTTTCATCTGAAATATGTATGGACGTATTATGTAGATATGAGATTATCCGTTATTTATTATTAGGGCATGCATCTCAGCTATTTTTACAGCAGTTTCCGCAACTTCTGTGGCGCTGTGCCCGATTACCCGAATCATGGACTCTTTTCCCACGCCGCCTTTATCATAGATAATATCAGGCACACTACCATGCCTCTCAATGGAATCCGTTGTCCCCCAGTCCATGGTATGCGTTTCTTCGGGTTCTTCTTCTCGGGAAAATGAGGAGATGCTGAGATCCAGTTCCCTGCATATATCCACAAGCTCTTCAGAATAGCTGATATTCACAGCTGATCTGGATTTCGAGTCATACTTCATTGCAGTAAGTATTATGCGGGCAACGTGACTACTTGCACCGAACTCTACATCCCCTACCACCTGTGGAGCTCCGTTTACTTTGACTATCCGACCTGTTAGTGCAACCACTTCTAAAGTGGACGCAGCATCAGAGAGTGACATTGCAATGTTACACCCAACTTCCGGAATAATACCTGCAAAGTTTTTGCACCTCCTAAGTATCCCAACTCCTTCTTTTACATCCTCCATAACAACATATTTCTCAGCGTTGTGAAGGACATGAGACAACTGGTTAACCGGGCCCACACCTTTCCCAATATGAACGCTTCCTTTAATAGCCTCGACAACAAAATCCTTTGCCATTTTTGCAGCTTTATCTATACCATACCCCTGTGCAAGACATGATGCCAGTGCAGCAGAATAAGTACATCCTGAGCCATGTGTTCCACCTTTGACAAAGGTTCCGGGAATTATAGTGTATGTGTCATTTTCGGATTGATATAATATATCTGATGCATCCAGGTGACCACCAGTAACGATAACGTTCCTTACACCTGTAAAACTGATTATTTTTGCAGCTTCCTTAGCATCATCCACACTTCGGATCTGCATGCCAGAAAGGATGATTGCCTCATTGATATTCGGCGTAACCACTTCACTTAAGGGCAACAGTTCATCTTTTAAAGTTGAGACAGCATCTTTTCGAAGCAGGTCCCCCCCTGCCTCAGCTGACATGACAGGATCAACTACCAGTTTCAGCCCATGTTTTTTCACAATCTCTGCGACTGTTGATATAATCGCAGAAGACGAGAGCATACCGGACTTAGCCCATTTGATATCCATATCATCACAAACTGCATCTGCCTGACTGCTTATCACTTCACAGGGGAGGTCATAAGCACTTAACACTCCTGTAGTGTTTTGTGATGTTACTGATGTTATAGCGCATGCCGGGTGGAGTCCCATGGAAGATATTGTTTTAATATCTGCTTCTACCCCTGCTCCCCCTCCGGAGTCAGAACCTGCGATGGTCAGTATGACTGATACTTTACTCATATTCACTCTCCTCTGGTCTCATTTCCTGTATGACGAAGCCCTTAAATGCCTTGATATTTATATATCAGTTGGTTAACGGAGTCTATTATATCTTGTGATATGGGCGTTAGATTTGTTGAAAAGCTGCTATCTTCGATAGTTTTATATACTGAATCTGCAACATTGGAGCATCGCAATATGTATAAGTGAATAAACAAATTTACAAGCTAATACTCGCGTATAACTATTCGAATTTATTTAACTGAGGGCGACTAAAATGGGAAACAGACCTCTTGATATATTGAACGATACTTTAAACACACCTGTAATTGTGAGACTTAAAGGCGCAAGGGAATTCCGTGGAAAACTTCAAGGATATGATGTCCACATGAACCTTGTTCTTGATGATGCGGAAGAACTTAAAGAAGGAGAAATTGTGAGAAAATTAGGTAGTGTTGTTATCAGAGGTGACAACGTAGTTTACGTATCCCCCTGAAACGAACGTAACCTATAAGAACTACTAGCCATATCAAGGGTAAACTCTGAGCTATTAATGGCTACAAATAATCTATTATTAATTAAATTTTAAATCAAAAGGTGATTATAAATGTCAAAAGGTACTCCCTCAATGGGTAAAAGACAAAAGCGTACGCATCTGAAATGCAGGCGCTGCGGTAGTGTTTCACTTAACATTCACACAAAACAATGCACATCATGTGGCTTTGGAAAAACTACACGCATGAGAAGCTACAAATGGCAAGCAAAGTGCAAATATTAAGTCTTTTTTAGACTAGGAATATAAATGCGCGAAGAATGCGGTGTTGCAGGGATCGTACAGTTCATTAAAGAAACACATGCAGTCCCTTCCGCGCTTCGCATCTACTATGCTCTGTATGCTTTGCAGCATCGTGGTCAGGAATCCGCAGGAATAACTGTTCATGATGGCAAACAGCCCCATACTCTTAAAGGCATGGGCCTTGTCCCGGAAATATTTGACAAGGACGAGCTAGTGGGCCTTAAAGGCAATGTAGGGATTGGCCACGTACGCTATTCTACTTCAGGCGACTCCCGAATAGAGAATTGTCAGCCATTTATTGTGAAATATAAGAGTGGCAGTGTGGCACTTGCCCACAATGGTAATCTGGTCAATGGTCTGGATCTTCGAGCTCAACTTGAGACTGAAGGACACGTGTTTGTTGCAACTTCAGATACTGAAGTGATTGCACACCTGCTTGTAAAAGAACTGCTAAAACACGGCACGGTTGAAGCTGTACGCAATGTGATGAAGCAACTCAATGGGTCTTACTCCCTTGCCATCATGATCGATGATGTGCTTATGGCTGTAAGAGATCCGTTAGGATTTAAGCCCCTGTGCATTGGCACAATTGATTCGGGCCATGTTGTTGCTTCAGAGAGTGTAGCAATCGATACTTTGAATGGGAAACTTTTAAGGGATGTTAAACCAGGCGAACTTGTCATATTCAGAGATGGAGAAATTGAATCATATCAACTCTTTGAAGAGAAATTTTCTGCACATTGTGTTTTCGAGTATGTCTATTTTGCACGTCCCGATTCTATAATCGACGGACAACTTGTTTACAGAGTACGTGAAAGAATTGGTGAGAGACTGGCCATTGAACATCCGGTCGATGCGGATATGGTATCCCCGGTACCAGACTCAGGAATCACTTCTGCCATAGGATATTCCAGAGGTTCAAAAATAGACTATGAAGAAAGTCTTATGAAAAACCGCTATATAGGTCGTACTTTTATTCTTCCCGGCCAGGCAATGCGTGAAACAGCCGTGCGACTGAAGATGAATACGATCAACGCGAACATCAATGGGAAAAAAGTAGTCCTCATCGATGATAGTATTGTGCGGGGAACTACATCGCGCCGTATTATCGACATGGTACGCAACGCAGGTGCTAAAGAAGTACATGCCCGCATTGGAAGCCCACCCATAGTAGCACCATGTTACCTTGGTATTGATATGGCATCCAGGGATGAGCTGATAGCAGCCCACAAAACAATAAAAGGCGTTGAAGCAGTGATCAATGCAGATTCATTAGGATACTTGAGTGTTGATGGTCTGGTAGCATCAATTGGAATTGGAAGAGATGATCTCTGCGTAGGATGCCTCACAGGTGCTTACCCCGTAGAAATTCCAGGCGAAACTGTTTGCCAGCGAAGGCAGCTAAAGCTGCACGAATTCTAATTTTTTTTTGAAGGGATTGTATACCCCCATCAAACATAACTTATACATTAAGCATATAGAATTATATAGTAGCAAATTGCACGACCTATTTATATTACAATCTAGCGACATGATGCAATGATGCACTAATCCTTGCTAACAAGGAGGGAGCTAACTAATAGCTATTATTAGAATAACGGAGAAAAGTAAACTCTGTGTTCTTGTTTTAATAGAACAAAACCAAAACGATGATAAAATAATATTATAGGGCCGGGATCGAGAATCGAACTCGAATCGTAGCCTCCACAGGGCTACAGGATAACCGCTACCCTACCCCGGCACGAAGTAGGTGCTTTCCTTGAAAGCACCCTATAGAGGTCCGTTTCTTACATAAATCTTTTCCTTTGAAACAACTTTGAACAGCATCATCAGACCTCATTCATTGTATAGAATTTTATTTATCGTTTCAGTTTTTCAATTGTTTCAGTTTTTCAATTGCAATTTCAGCAGCTTTTTTACCGGACAGCATCATTCCGCCAAAGACAGGGCCCATCCTGGGTGCTCCCGCAACGGCATTTGCAGCCATCCCGGTAACGATAAGACCAGGATATACTTCTTTAGTAGTATCCATCAGGATTTTTTCTCCAACATCTGCCCACATTGGCTTTTCACCAATTACACCAAGTTCAATATCAGCCCCTGGTATCTTTCGCTGGACCGTGCTGCATATACCTGCATCATGCCCGGTTCCATCAATAACAACCTTTGCGCGGATTGCCAGAGGATCTACATGAAGGCGTGCCATTGAAACCGGACCCCAGTTGATAACAAGGCCGCAAACAGCATCATTTTCCCTGATCATCACATCTTCCACATCAATAAGATTGAATATTTCCACGCCTGCACCGGTTGCACCACAAATGAGCTTTCCAACAGATTCAATAGAACTTGCCACATAATAACCTTTTTCATATTCATGGTAATTGATACCGAAATCATCCAGGATGTGCTTTGCATCTTCCTGAACCACTATACGAGGGAACATCATTCCACCGCCCCACATGCCCCCTCCGATAGAGAGCTTTTTCTCAAAAAGAACTGTTTTCAGTCCAGCCTCACCAAGATATTTGGCAGCAACAAGGTTCGCAGGTCCTCCCCCTACAAGTGCCACATCAACATCAATGTAGTCCAGAAAAACCTTTGAAAATTCTTCTACAATAGCCCTCGTAATTATAGTCTCATCAAGTTCCATTTTGTTTCCTCATCAAAATTGATACAAACGGTTCTGATAAGACCTATCTTTATTAAAGTTAATGGAAAATAAAAAATCAACAATTAATATGAATCAGAGCATCATGCTCTGTATTTAGTTCTGCATCACATTCCAGATCAAGTTAATTATTTTAGTCAACAATGCTGTCGTGAACTTTGTTCAACCGGACCCAGAACACGCTACCTTTGCCTTCCGGATTGTCATCCACACCAACAGTCCCCCCAAGAAGAACAGCTATCTTTTTCACAATAGCAAGACCAAGGCCAGTTCCTTTTACTCCGCTTTTATCTACCCTCTTAAAACGATCAAAAACAAGAGGTTTAGACTTATCCTGAATGCCATCACCAAAATCAATTACATTTACTTTCCATTCATAATTGCAATCCTGAATGTCGATGATTATCCTTGTATTCTCAGGACTATACTTTATGGCATTCGATATGTAATTTACAAATATTTCTTCAACAATAGGATTAAGCATGGAAGGGTAACTGCCATCTGCCCTCATTTCAATGACCATATTCTTTTCCTGCAGTTGCTGGTCGAATTGTTCTGTCGCATCATTCAGGATATCCATGATATCCATCATCATAACTTCAAGTTCCTCTTCAGATTCAAGCTTGGCGAATTTGGCAGCAGTCTCTATCATGTCGATGAGTTTGTTGATGCTTCTCTGCATAATCCTAAGAATCCTTGCTTTGCTTGGATCCTCCTCCATTTCAAGCAGTACATCAGAAAATCCTCTGGCATTTCCTGCAGGATTAAGGAGGTCATGACGCATAATATCTGTAAACAGGTCTTTTAGCTCGTTAGAGTGGCGAAGCTCTTCTTCGACCTTTTTCCTTTCATCGAGATCCATTGTGGTTCCGGTGAATCTGAAAGGCTCACCCATTTTATCCCATTCGGTCAGCTTACCCCGGGCAAGTATCCACTGCCATTTGTCCTGGCTGTTCTTCATCCTGAATTCGCATTCAAATAAACCTAATTCCTCAGTCAGATGTTCATCGATGGCTTCATTTAAAATTTTAATATCATCAGGATGTACAAGGTGTTTCCAGAATTCAATGTTTGGCTTGATCTCTTTTGCATCATACCCCAGCATTTTACCCCAGCGGGCATTGTACATTACTTCATTGGTCCTGAGGTTCCAGTCCCACATTCCAAGATCTGCACCTTCAAGTGCCAGCTCCATAACTTCTTTTGTCTTTGCAATTTCACTTTCCATACCCTTGCGTATTGTAATATCACGCACAACTGCAAGAGCATAATTATACTGGTCAAGAGTGGAAAATGTAACATTTATTTCAGCTGGCAGAGTGCTCCCATCTTTTCTTGTTAATATCTTGTCAGGTCCAAAATACCTATCTCCTAACATATCCTTAAAATTATTTTCCCAGAAATCATCGTTCAAAAGTGATTGAATGTCCTGCTTCCCCATGCCAAGGATTTCTTCTCTGGAGTAACCCAGTTCTTGGCATGCGGTTTGATTGACATCTATTATCCTGTCTTTTTCCATATCAATAACGAATATAAAGTCATTCGATCTGTTTATGAGGTCCTTGAAAAGTCCCAGATCCTTAAGGAACGATTTGTGATTCAGAGCCATGCCTAAAAGTTCCGAAACCACTTTTAATGTCTGGAGATACTCCTGGCAACATTCTATAGATACTGTATAGCTCTCGACACTTACAAATCCTGCGATTTCCCCGTTTGCCTCCACAGGTATTACTAAAATGGACTGTAAGCCGTTTGAGTTTAATATCTTCCTTTCCCTGTCAGCATTGCTCAGAAGTTTGCTGTCATCAGATATGAAAATCATTTCTTTTTTGTTCAGTTTTTCCCCTATCCAGGGAAAATACGAAAATGATGTTTTTTCAAAAATACTGCTTTCATTTTGGAACTCATCCGTTTTCCAGTGATGCGACATATGTGCACTACCATCACTTTTAAACAAGAACAAGTAGCTATTCCCCACATTACAGAGTGTAGCTGTTCTTTCCAGTGTTTTGAGAATTATTGTGTCAATGTCTTTTGGTGTAATGAACATTGAGACCAGCGAAGAAATCATATCTTCAATCTTTGCATTGCGATCTACAAGTTGCTCAAGCCCTTTTCTTTTGCCTTCCAGTTCCTCTATTTTTGATTCGAGCTCTCGGCTCTGTTTTTCTATATGACTACTGGCATAAATGATTGCTATGAAAGTACACCCTATCAAAGCTGAACTGATTATTATGGAGTTTGTATCCTTTGCAATAACAAACGGTGCGAGTAATACGAATCCGAATATACAGACTATTAAAAAGAATACAGTATTAACTACGCCTGGAATTTTTACATGTTTCATAGTCTTTTCATTAGCCATGTTCATTGGTAATATTGTCAGGACTGGTATATTTATTCTTCGTTTAATATTTTTTGTTTTTAATAACCCATGTGTCGAAACCTTTAAGGGTTAGGTTTAAGAATTTGCTTAATTCATTTACAAATGTAGAATTAAAAAAGAGATGATAGATATAGTAAGGACTGCCCAGAAAACAAACCCTAAATCAAACAGGGAAACAAAATCAGAAGAAGCTGAGTGCACTGCAGAATTCCTTGTACTTGAGCCAGCAGGCTACCCCATGGCAAGCATACTTGATGAATATCCCGAAATCGAGGATCCTGGTGTTTTTGAACATTATGCCAGAGAACAGTGGAAAGGCTGTACAGCCCATAAAGGAGATTATCTTTTTGATAATCGCATGTATCCTGATTTTGCCTATAAGGTTACCGATGTTGAGCCACCCGGGTCATTCATTGGGCAGAATACACACATTGTTGTAAAAGACACGACTATAAGCAGTGTTCCTGCAGTTGAGTTTAGAAGTGATGTCACCTTTGATGATGTTATAGGTCAGCAAAATGCACGCAAGAAGTGTAAACTCATTGAACGTTTCCTTGAGGCACCTGATAAATTTGGGAAATGGGCACCCCGAAATGTACTTTTCTTCGGTCCTTCCGGCACTGGTAAGACAATGCTTGCAAAGGCACTGGCAAATAAAGCCCATGTCCCAATCATCCCTGTGAAGGCTACCGAGCTTATAGGCGAATTTGTTGGTGAGGGTGCCAGACAGATTCACCAATTGTATGAGCGCGCGCAGGAGATGGCCCCATGTATCATATTCATTGATGAGCTAGATGCCATTGCCCTTGATCGCAGACATCAGGAATTGCGCGGCGATGTTGCGGAAATAGTTAATTCACTCCTTACGGAAATGGATGGTATCGTTGAGCGCCCCGGCGTATGTACGATTGGAGCTACAAACCGTACTGACACCATAGACCCCGCTGTTAGGAGTAGATTTGAAGAAGAAATAGAGTTTACCCTACCTGATGAAAAAGAGCGTCTTGAAATTCTTGAATCAAACGTTCAGACCTTTCCCATTCCTGCAAAAGATGTTGACCTTAAAGCCATTGCAAAGATGACACAGGGACTTTCTGGAAGAGACCTTGTAGGAAAAGTGCTCAAAACAGCACTCCATAATGTGATAATTGAGGACAGAGATAGTGTAACCCAAGATGACCTCTATGCTTCTGTCAAGAAACTGAAGAATATTCCTGCACCATCAAATAGTGACAGAATGTACATTTAAGGATTATCTTTTTAAACCTGACAAATGTATCGAGGACTATGTCTGAGGTAAATGAATCTGATCGGTTTGAATGCATTATCGTTAATGTAATTAACACCCTCATTTGGAAAGGAGTGGTTGTCGAAGAGGTTGAATCCGGAGGTCGTGTATATTTTGGAAAAGTGAAGGCAGAAGGCTTTAAATATGCCCCGGGCGACATCCTGTATATAGGCATTAAACGCCTTAATAGTGAACTTGAGGAGATGCCAATGGAAGTTTCCCTCTACGACGCCAACGATAAGAGGCTTGATTGGACCTTCCTGTAGGTTTTGTTTTAATTCAGATCACAGAAAAATTCACCTTTGGTCCCTGTATGGAATGTCAAGTTCCATCAGATCCTCAGCAACTACTACTTTTTTGAATACATTTTTTGCTTCCTCCAGCAGTTGTGCAGGATTATCTGAGTATCGGGAACTGATGTGTGTGAGTACAAGATTCAGAACATTTGCTTCTTTTGCAAGAGAAGCAGCCTCTTGCGCAGTTGAATGCATTGATTCGATCGCCCAATCCTGCTGATCATTTGCAAGCGTGGAATCATGTATCAAAAGATCAGCATCTTTACTGGCTTCAAGTACGGCTTTGCAGGGCCGGGTATCTCCTGTGTAGACTATTTTCCTGCCGGGGCGACCTACCCCTACTACATCCTGCGAGTGTACGATTTTGCCGCCTACCTCCACAGATTCCCCACGATGGAGTTTTGAAAATAGTGGACCTGGAGGAACGCCCAGATCAATAGCTTTCTGACGGTTGAATTTGCCACTCCTCTCATTTTCTATAAGAGCATATCCAATACTTGGGACACTGTGCTCTGTTTTTAAGGCTACTATGGAATAATCATTTCTTTTAATTACATCCCCGGGACTCAAGTCTATTGCATCAATTTCAAAGCGGAGTTTATAGTATCCAAGGGCACTGAGTATACGGGCAAATTCATGCACCCAGTGAGGACCATAAATTTTCAATGGTTCGGTTCGTCCGTGAAAAGACATAGTCTGTATGAGTCCTGGAATTCCAAGAATATGATCTGCATGGAAATGTGTTATGAATATGGATGTCAATGCTTTCATCCCGGTCTTTGCTCGCATCATTTGTTGTTGCGTACCTTCTCCGCAATCAAAGAGCATAAGCTCGCCCTCACGGTTGACCATAACAGCCGAAGGGTTGCGTTCCGGGGTTGGAAGGGAACCCCCTGTTCCAAGAAATATTACGCGAAGCATATACCTATATAAGTGTTAGAATTATTTATGAATTGTCTCTGATGATGCTTATGATAGAAAGCAGACTTTGTTGTGGTTTCTGTTTTTGTGTTGGAAGCGCTCCTTAACACATCACTCGAAAAGTTCATATAGCATCTTATTATTAAAGGAACGTCCATAAATCATACCAGATTTGAAATACCAGATTTAAATCTGAATTATTAAAGTAATTCATTCATATTTATAATAACAATCATAAGAGGATATATCATGAAATGTCAAGGTAGATCTAGAAGAACATATACAGGTGCTAAAGTAAAGGGAGCTCGCGGTAAGAGGAAATTCGAACTTGGCCGTGAATCAGCTGACACTCACATTCACGAGACAAAGAGGAAGAATGTTGCAACAAGAGGCGGAAACAGGAAAGTAAGACTTCTCCAGTGCAACGTCGCAAACGTAACAGATACACAGGGCAAGAGCCATCAAACCAGCATTGAGAATGTTGTTGGAAATGATGCAAACGAGCACTATGTCAGGCGTAACATCCTTACAAAAGGCTCCGTTATCAAGACTCCTCTTGGTAATGCAAGAATTACAAGCCGTCCTGGTCAGGATGGTGTAGTGAACGCAATACTGCTCGAATAATCGAGCATTCTTTTTTCTTTTCAATTTGAGTGTCTGGTGTTATGGGGTTGCTATAGATGGATGATAAAACACGTCATATTCTGGAATGTCTTGAAGAGGATGCAAGAATAGGTCATGAAAAGATTGCAGCCCTTACAGGACTTACTGTTGATGAAGTTAGCAAAAAGGTAAAAGAGCTTGAGGACAGTGGAGTGATCCGCAAATATAAGACAGTCATTGACTGGGATGCTGCGGGTGATGAGTACGTCTATGCAATTATCGAGCTGGAAGTGACCCTTGAAAGGAAAATGGGGTATCAGGCTCTTGTAGAACGCTTGTACAAGTTCCCCGAAGTACGTTCTGCCAGACTTCTTTCAGGACAATACGACCTATCACTTACCGTTTTTGGTAAGACAATGAAAGAAGTAGCTTTCTTTGTTGCTGAGAAGATCTCAACCCTCGAACAGGTACAGCACACAACAACTCATTTTGTCCTGAAGACGTATAAAGAGGATGGTGTTATCCTCTATGAACAGGACCATGTTACACGTTTACCGGTGACTCCCTGATAAGGGTCACATTACAAAGGATGTATAATGTATGAGAAAAACATGCACCCCTTCAAAATTTGTAGCGGATGTAATGAACAAGGTGCCTCCATCAGGCATACGCCGCTATTTTGATCTTGCATCAGGGTTAGAAGATGTCATATCCCTTGGTGTAGGTGAGCCGGATTATGTTACTCCATGGCACATAAGGGAAGCGTGTATTCATTCACTTGAATGTGGTGAGACCTCATATACTTCGAATTATGGCCTTATAGAGCTTAGAGAAGAGCTGGCCAGTTATTTTTCCACAAAGTATAGGGTAAATTATAATCCTAATTCAGAGATACTGGTTACTTCAGGAGTTAGCGAAGCCCTTGATGTAGCCATAAGAGCTATCACCAACCCGGGTGATGAGATCATTGTCGTCCAGCCAGCCTACGTGGCATACGTGCCTTCCGTGATGTTTGCAGGTGGCGTCCCTGTTATTGTTTCAACGAAACTTGAGAACAATTTTAAACTGACCGCTAAGGAGCTGGAAGCTGCAATCACGCCAAAAACAAAAGCTGTGATCATCAACTTCCCGAACAACCCCACTGGTGCTACCATGGGCAAGGAAGACCTGGAAGCTATTGCAGATGTTGTCTGCGAGCATGACATCATGGTCATTTCCGATGAGGTCTATGACTGTCTTACTTATAATGGTAGTCACACATGCTTTGCATCCCTTGAAGGCATGCGGGACAGAACGATCCTGCTAAATGGATTTTCCAAAGCATATGCAATGACCGGTTTCAGGATGGCCTATGCAATGGCATCCCCTAAAATAATCAGTGCAATGATGCTGATTCATCAGTATTCCATGCTCTGTGCACCCATTACAGCACAGATCGGTGCCATAGAAGCCCTCAAGAACGGCCAGCAAGAAATGGAACGCATGGTCCGTGACTACGACCGTCGCCGCCACCTCATAATCAGCGGCCTGAATAAGGTCGGACTTGAATGCTTCGAGCCAAAAGGCGCATTCTACGCTTTTCCATCTGTCAAGAACACAGGCCTGAGCTCCGAGGAGTTTGCAGAACGCCTGATGAACGAGCAGAAGGTTGTCACAATCCCCGGCAATGTATTTGGTGAAGCTGGTACAGGTTTCCTCAGATGCTCCTACGCAACTTCCAGAGAAGAAATTGAGATAGCTCTGGAAAGGATAGGGGTATTTATGGATGGATTGTGAAAGCGGTAAGCTTTCAATTTTCTTTTTTAAGGGCAGCTTGAATTTGAATTTGTATTAACCACCTCTAGACACATCACGACAAGCTTAGTTGAAACGTGATATTATTTGCAGAGGTTGTACATTATAATGATATTGAATTGAAAGACCTGTCATTTTTAAAGAGCATTTTGCATTATATGAATAAAAATATGAAACCACAAATATTTTAGTGAATATATGAGAAGTATATTTTGCAAAATATGAGTTGATGAATGGTGAATGAAGAAGTAAAAATGTTTGCTGATAGATGGAATACACAAATTGAAAATATTGAAAATGAAGAGCAAATCAGTGAAAGAAAAAAGACTAATATATTAGATGATTTTAAAGTCGATAAAATGAAACTTCACTTAACCAGATATGAAAAAAGTCATAATTACAAATACATCCAGGATTGTG
The DNA here is from genome assembly GCF_016278385.1 of Methanolobus sp. GTDB lineage: Archaea > Halobacteriota > Methanosarcinia > Methanosarcinales > Methanosarcinaceae > Methanolobus. The sequence continues at coordinate 67,065 of NZ_JADQBY010000013.1, read as the reverse complement.
AAGTTAGACTTAAAACGAAATTACTTGAAAGTGAATGATAAAAGCACTATTTTAAAGCTCTTTTGTAAGTTAAAATAATTTAATATAGTTAAATTAATCTTTTCAATTGGAAAGAAATAGCAGATCAAATCTCTTTAATCTGCTTAATCAACTTAATAAAAGCCTCAGTCTCCCTTGCCACATTATCACTGCACACAACGGCGGAGATTGCCACAAGACTATCGGCACCACCCACAATAACGCTTTCACTATTTTGTTTGTTAATGCCGCCTATTGCAACAACAGGAATACCAATTGCATCTTTTACAGCCTTGATGCTTTCAGGACCAATTCCATCCCCTGCATCTTTCTTAGTAGAAGTATCATAGATAGGACCGAGGCCAACATAATCGGCACCTCTGTTTTCCGCATCCAGTGCTTCCTCGATGTTATGGACCGTAAGACCTATTATCTTATCTTTGCCCAGAATTTGCCTTGCAGTGCCAATTGGCATATCATCCTGGCCGATGTGAACTCCATCTGCATCAACTGCAAGAGCAACATCCACCCTGTCGTTCACAAGGAAGATTGCCTCGCTGCCACATAGAGTTTTGATCTGTGCTGCTTCAAGGACCATATCCTTAGTACTTCGGGCCTTTTCCCTGTACTGGACAATCCTGCATCCGGCAGCGACTGCATTCTCCACGTCTGACAAGGTTCCTTTTTTAGACAGACTGGAGTCTGTCACAAGGTAGAAATCAATGATGTCCAGCAGTTTTCTTTTGTGTTCCATGGTCAGATCAACACTCTTCAACATTCACCATCGATTGCGTTTTCTCATCTGAAAGATTGAATACCTCATCGTAGAAATTCATCTTGAATGTTCCCGGACCTACAGAGTTTACGGATGCCAGTTCACCGGCAATTCCAAAATAGCACAGAGCATCTTTTGCAGCATCACAGTAATCTTCATTGACTGCGGCAAAGGAACCGATAACTGATGCAGCCATGCAGCCCGTACCCACGATCAGACCCATTGATTCATGTCCGTTCTTTACAACATAGGTCTTTTGTCCATCACTGATGATGTCCTCCGCACCAGTCATAACAACAACACACGACCTTGAAGCTGCGAATTCCTTTGCAACTTTCCTTGGATCAGCTTCAATGGACATTGCTTCAACACCTCTGGTCTGGGCATTCTCGCCTGCCAGTTTTGCGATCTCAGAATAGTTGCCTTTGATTATATCAATGCGAACTGAATCAAGGATCTTTGCTGCCATATCATCACGGAATTTTGTAGCACCCACTCCGACGGCATCTAGTACCACGGGTATGTTCTTCTCATTTGCAGCAGTAGCTGAGATTATCATTGCATCAATGAGCTCTTTTGTGAGGGTGCCGATGTTGAGGACCAATGCGGAAGCAATTCCAGTCATATCTGCAGCTTCTTCAGGATCATGAGCCATTACAGGAAGTGCACCAAATGCCCTTGTCATGTTAGCACAGTCGTAGATAGTTACCCAGTTCGTTATATGGTGTACCAGCGGTTTCGTATCTCTTATCGTTTTCAGTGGAAGATTCATATATGATATACTCCTTGTGTCAGGAAGACTTTTAGTGATAGTGTATTTACAATTGTGAATTGGAACAATGAAGTATTTATCGCTAAAATACTTTTTGTTACTTCATACCCTACCAGACAATTGATTTAGAGCTAGTTTTAAGCAATTGGTCGCTCAATTGACTTTTTATGATTCTAACCGATTTCTTTATATACGGACATGCATAGTATAGAGAGCCAATTTATCAGTGTATACCTTATTTCACTATTATATATGACAGCTCGTTGAACAATTTACAATATTTCATTAGAATTATATCATTAAATCATACTCATTCGGAGGAATTACTTGGCAAGAAAAGTGCAGAGAAAGTTAGACAAATGGAAGTCTAAGACATGGTACAACGTGGAAATACCAGAATTTATGGGTAGAAATAATATAGGGGTTACTCCTGCAGAAACACCTGAACAGCTCGTTGGCCGCATTGTTGAAACTACTGTCGGAGAAATTGCTAACGATTTCACAAAGCATAACACAAAGCTTAGGCTCGAGATCAGTGATGTCACAGGTGACGTTGCAAGCACAAGATTCCTTGGTCACGAGATAACTACAGATTACCTGCGCTCAATCGTAAAGCGTCAGACCTCAAGAATTGATGCGAACCTTGATGTTAAAACAAAGGACGGATATTCCATCAGAGTAAAGCCTATCTGCTTCACTGTCAAAAGGGCAAGGACAAGCCAGATAAAAGGTATCAGGGAAGTCATGGTTAAGATTACCAAGGACCGCGCAGCAGAGCTTACCTTCGAACAGTTCATCGAAGAAGCGATCATGGGCAAACTTTCCGCAAACATCTACAGGAACGCAAAGTCTATCTACCCACTCAGAAGAGTAGAGATCAGGAAGACAGAAGTAAGAACTGTCCCTGTAAAAACTGTCCCTGTAAAAGAATAAATTGTGTTAAAATATATATCGGGTGGTTCTTACCACCTGTTCTTTACTCTTTTTGTAAATCTTTGTACCTTTATTTGAAAAAGTAGTTCAGACTTTATTCAGAAACCCGTAACTTGTTCTCATACTCATCACGAATCAATTGTATCATCTTCTTATTAGCATCGATAACAAATCCGCCGATGTAACCACAGTATTTGCAGTGGAAGAGTCCTTCAGTGCCACCTGCCTCATAGTAAAGATCCGGGCTACCGCATACAGGACATACTTCCACCATTTCTTCGTCATCTGCTTCCTGAAAAACCGTTAATTCGTCATCATTTTCTTCCACGACAATATCCTCCATTTGAATTTCCCCGACGGACACTGTACCGACATTATAATATGGATTTTTAAGACATATCAAACTATCTGCAAACTACCAGACAGTTGTGGAGGATACGGACAGAAAAAGGTCTGCTTTAAGAGATAGTCCACATTAAATTCCTCTGCTCTGGATATGAACCATTTTTTCAGTTCAAATATGATGGAACTATCTTCACGGTATTGCTGCAGTTTCTGCATGAAACCAAACTTTTCACCGGCATTTAAGTTCCGGGAGAAATAACCAAAAGCATGCATAAAAGCATTAACAACATAACCGGTTTCTAACGGTTTTGATAGCACCCTGGTTAAAAGTGACAGGTATTTTTCATAAACCTCCTCAACCGGAAGCTCGTTTCTGTTTGCAACAATATTCCCCATTTCATTAAGAAGCTCTTTGTCATATGCCATGAACAACAACTTGTTCCTGGTATGATACTCAACTAACGTATGAATCTTCCCGGAAAGCGATGCATCCCTGAAAGATGCCAGCGCAAAGGCCCGTGTCAGGAAATGATCCATTAAAAAAGAATCAGTAATTTGTCTCTCATCAATTACAGGAAGATCCGGATAATCCCTGAGGACCGTTTCTGCAAAAAATCCATTCCCTTCATGATACAAGCACTTACCACTATCAGGATCCATGAAGACCTTAGTGGTCCTTATTCCACATGACGGGGACTTTGATTTAAGGATGAAGCCGTCAAAGTCTTCCAGTCCTTTAAGATAAGACCTTGAAAATGTTGTCATCTTCTCTGTCAGATCAAGTCCGATGGCTGGCTGGATGAGCTTTCTACTGCCATCATCAACCATAAGAATCGGCTCCCTGGGAACTCCCAGGCCGATCTCACACTCCGGGCAGATGTCAATGAATTCAACAAATGGACTCATTGCTTCCACAAAAAGAGATGGAACTATTTGCCCGTTATAGCGACAATGTGCAAATCCAAGACATTTACTAATCACGATGATCGGACTGGAGAAATTTAAATCAGGACAAGTTTCCATAATATGTTAAACAGTAAGCGAGAAAAAAGAGTTTTTGGGTGAAACTGATAAAATAAAAGAAAGGGAATAACAACATTCCCTTTTCACTTATGCGTATAATAAGCCACTACTTCTCCGGCCACAGCATCGATTCTGCAGAAACCGAATCTCTCAAACTGCACGACCTTGTCCAGTTCCGTAGCGATCTGTCGTTCTCCAATACCTGTAAACTCGCCATCAGGTGAGAGAACCTTTACAGAAATTCCGTCCATTGGAGCCCAGTGGATTATCCTCATCTTTTCCTTTTTCACAGACTCGATGGAGTTACCGAGATACTTTGCCTGCAGAGGTTCCATGGAAGTTATTTCCAAGTTGTACAGATCCTTGAGCCTGATCTTTGAACCTTCCTCCAGCTTTTCTGCATCTTCTTTGCAGATATAGACCTTATTGTCCACTTCGATCTCACGACATCCCCTATCCTTAGTGGGATGCAGTGCAGGAGTTGTGGTGCATGGTTCTGTACCCGTTATTTCAATTTCAACAGGGTTCCACACGAAGAAATATCTGTTTGCAATAGGATCGAGGATCTTACGATTCTCTGCATAGAGAGTATCCATACTGAGGCTGATATCAGTCTCACCTACACCCATTTCTATCATGAACTTACGGATAGCTTCAGGGAAGATTCCCCTCCTTCGCAGTGCACGCAGAGTTGGCAGACGGGGGTCGTCCCAGCCGGAATATTCCCCATCCTCAATTGCTTTACGTAGTCCACTTGTACTGAACTTGCCAAACTCGTGCATCTTTACACGACCCCAGTGGGTTGTTTTTGGATACTCCCATCCCAGATACTTGTAAATATAACCCTGGCGCTTCTCGCTGTCCATCAGGTCCTTACCCCTGATGATATGGGTCATACCAAGTTCATGGTCCTCTATTGCACCCTCGAAATCAAGCAATGGCCAGACATTGTATTTGTCCCCTACTTCAGGACGTGGATGAGGGGTCTTGACTATCCTGAAAGCACCGAAATCACGTAAAGCAGGATCCTTGTGAGTGATATCTGTCTTAATACGCAGGACAGCGGATTTTTCCTCATATTCGCCTGAAAGCATCTTATCCCAATGTCCGAGATTATCCTCTGAGCTTGCGTCCCTGTGTGGACATGCCTGTTTCGCATCCTTGAATTTCTTGAAATCTGCACCATCACAGAAACATACGTATGCATGTCCCATTTCTATGAGCTTGCGTGCATAATCATAATAAACGGGGATCCTGTCAGAAGCGATGACGATCTCATCAGGGTTCGCACCAAGCCATTTACAATCATCCACATACCAGTCGTATGCTTCAAGCATGGGGCGCTTTGTCTGGGGATCTGTGTCATCAAAACGAATGATGAACTTACCGCCGTATTTCTTCACGTACTCGGAGTTTACGATGATACCGCGGGTACTTCCAAGTGTTGGAGGACCATTGGGATTTGGTGCAAAACGCATTACAACCTTCTGACCCTCTTCAAGGTCCAGTGCTTTTAATCCCTTATCAGGCTCTTTTTTGGTATTTAGCTCCTCTATGAGTTCAGGAGCAAGAGCTTCAAGACGGACTTGCCACTGTTCAGGTGTTTCCTTTGCAACTTCTATAAGTATTTCCTGTATCAGAGGTGAAACGTCTTTTGCTTTGGGACGAAGGTGGGGACACTCACCCATGACACGGCCCAAAACAGCACCTATCTGTGGTGCTTGGCCGTATTTTACAGCATTCTGGAGTGCATACTTTTCTATATTCTTCTTATCATCGTCAGTTAAAGTCATTATATATCTCCGGGAAAATCAAAATTTATCAAATAAAATGCAATAATGGGACCAGATAATTCTGCAATCCCTGTTATGGTAGACATAGTGAATGAATTATAAGAACTGAACTTAAAATAGATGGTCGATCTTTTTGTTCAGAAGGATTTACCAGTATTTTTTATCACTTCTACCCTGCTGATGAACTCATCAATATCCTTTTCAAAACCAGATATGAACTTTCCCACTGAATCACCTGCAATGGCACCATGAGAGGATGGTTTTATCAGTTGTTCCTGTTCAAGTACACGTAGAGAGTAACGTACCTTGTGCGTAGGCATACGTGTCTCTTCTGCCAGTTTGAGTATACCGATAGGTCCACGCTCGATAACCACCTTTAAAACTTCCAGATGACGCTGGGCTAGTTCCAACTCCCGGTTAACCTGATCGAATAGCATTATACAACCTCGTTACTCAAAGTTCCTATTCCTTCAATCTCCACCTCTACAGTATCTCCGGGATGAAGCTCACCTACACCTGCCGGCGTACCTGTTGCAATTATATCACCGACTTCCAATGTCATTATTCCTGAAATAAACTCAATCAGGTATGGCACATCAAATATCAGGTTAGATATATTTGAATCCTGCATCACTTCACCATTGACACGGGTTGAAATGGAAGCATCCTCCGGGTTGAAATCAGCAACATGAACCAGGAAAGGACCTACTGGTGCAAAAGTATCGAAACTTTTGGCTCTTGTCCATTGCCCGTCTTTTTGCTGCAGATCACGGGCAGTTACATCATTAAAACATGTAAAACCAGCAATTACATCAAATGCCCGGTCATATGTTATATTTTTACATTTTTTACCGATTATGATAGCCAGTTCAGCTTCATAGTCAACTCTTTTGCTCATCTTCGGGTAAAGTATCTTCCCATGCTGTCCAATTACAGCTGATGGAGGCTTGATAAAAATGATAGGTTCTTCAGGAACAGACATACCAAGCTCAGTTGCATGGTCATGATAATTAAGTCCCACACACACTATCTTGGAAGGATGTGAAGGTGGCAGGATTTCCAGATCAGAGAGCTCATACTCCATAAATGTACAATTCTGGGGAATAACAGTATTACCATTTACCTCTCCATAGAATACTTCATCCTTGCACCTGAATCGTCCGAACATTAGTGGGACTTTTTGTTTTCATTCTAGATAAGGATAAGTGTTTAATTGCAGGCAAGGTCACGGATAAATATATAAGTAAACTCACTGATTCTGGATTTCTAATGATAATTTCTGTAGTAGTACTTGCAATCGTATTTTTTCTTATAGCTGTGAGACAGATTGGAGATATACGGCTTGAAATATGGCAGATAATGAGTATGGGAGCTGCAGGTGTTCTACTTACAGCCCAGATATCAATAAATGATGCTATTACCGCTGTCAACGTTGATGTTATGTTATTCCTTTTCGGAATGTTCACAATCGGGCAGGCACTTGAGATGAGCGGATATCTTTCTCATCTATCATATCGTTTTTTCAGAAATGCAAAGTCAATTGATGCTGTAATTCTTTACATTCTGTTTGGGATGGGTTTTGCTTCAGCATTCCTGATGAATGATACACTGGCAATAATTGGCACACCAGTTGTTCTTTTACTTGCAAAAGAACACAAGATCAATCCTAAATTGCTGTTGCTTGCACTGGCTTTTGCCGTTACAACTGGAAGTGTCATAAGCCCTATTGGAAATCCCCAGAACCTTTTGATAGCACTTGGAAGTGAAATGAAAAATCCTTTTCTCACATTTATGGAACAACTGCTGATCCCAACTGTAGTCAATCTATTCATCGCTTACCTATTTCTCAAACTATCGTTCAGGGAACATTTCAACACGGCTTCACTAAACCATACTAGACAGCCAATCACTGACATCAGACTTGCAGGAATTTCCAGGGTGTCGCTGGGACTTGTGATTTTACTTATATGTGTTAAGATAATGCTGGCATTAACAGGACAGCCATTCGATCTCAAACTTACCTATATAGCTGTATTATCAGCACTTCCGATACTGCTGCTGAGCAAGAGAAGAAAAGATGTTTTGAAGAATTTGGACTGGCATACGCTTGTTTTCTTTGCATCAATGTTCATTCTTATGGAAAGCGTCTGGAGCAGCGGCTTTTTCCAGAATATAATTAATAATTCTGGTGCAGATATTACCATGACTCCAATGATACTGGTAATTAGTGTATTTTTAAGTCAGTTTATATCTAATGTACCGCTGGTTGCTCTTTACATGCCAATACTCTCACATGCAAATGTTACAGCAGAGGGATTGCTTGCACTGGCAGCTGGCAGTACCATTGCAGGAAATCTTTCCATCCTCGGAGCTGCAAGTAACGTGATAATTGTACAGAATGCAGAACGCAAAGGTAAACTATCCCTGGGTTTTTTCGAGTTTGCCAGAGTGGGTATTCCATTAACTATTGTACAGGTCTTTGTCTACTGGTTGTTCCTTGTATAAAAATAAACTCAGCCATAAGAAATCTAAAAAAGAAATTTGATATCTGAGCATTCAGACATTACTTTGAAATTATTGCGTATGCAAAATATTCCGTTAGAACTATCGACCGAAGAATATCAGATCATGGATGATAGTATCATAACAATGAGCATTGCAACAATACCTATTGCCCAGAATTTAATTGCTTCACTTAATGGTATCCGTATATCCACAGGTTCAACTCCTGATGTTTTAATTACTGCCGGTCTGGTAATGGCTTCTGAAGATATTGCATCCCTTTTTACAACTGCAGCGGCTGTAGGTGCTTCTGCGACATACCCAACTGATGACTTTTCTTCTTCAGGAATAACGGGAGCGTTAGCAGGAGCATTAACGGGAGCATAATTGATTGTTTCTGTGTTTTCGCTTATGACATTCTTATCGGAAATAAAGGAAAAGGATTCTTCTTCCGGAGTATGTACCGGTATTGAGGAGAATGTACCTTCTCTTTCATCATGTTCCTTTTCAACACCATTGGAAATAGCTGCAAATATGGAAGCTTCATCATCTTTATTTTCATCCATGCGGCCATCACCTGAAATTATCTCAGGTTCTGGTATTACAGACGGGCCTTCATAGCTGTTGCCAAAAACTTCATCGTCGTTTTCTTTGAAAGATGCAGGTGAACCATTATCATCATCTATAAGTACATTACTAAATGCAGATTCATCGCCTACATGAGATGCAAAAGAATATTCATCCTTCTGTGATATTACATCATCTGCAGCAGTCACGGCTGCCGGTGTTTTTGTGAACCATTGATCTCCCGTATCTTGTTCTTCAGCAACTAAAGGAACATCGGATTCTGAAATAAAGGTAGTATCTTCAACTACAGAAGATGCAGGTGATACTGCATGAGCTGCGTTTGATTCATATTTAGTCTCAGTCAGATCATTATAAGCAGGTTCGATCTCTACTGCAATATCAAAGCATTTTTTAGCTTCTTCAAAACGTCCAAGTTTTTCCAGGCTTTTACCCTTCTTGATCCATGCTTCTGCGTTATAAGGATCGATGTCCAATGATTTTGTATAGTACTCGATTTGTTTTTCAATCGTTTTGGCCGATTCGGCCATTTTCATCCAGTTATCAGCTGATTTCTGCTTTTTCTTTGCTTTTACGTCGTCTAACATTCCCATATTAACACCTTTTTTGATTAATTACCGTACCCCAGCATCGTCCAGCACGGTTTGAAATATTCTATACCTTTTAACCTATTATGGATTGATTGAATAACTGTTTTTGCTTATTTTTATTCATGTGGAAGAAATATAAAGTTGTTTGTACCGAGTAATAAATATTTGCCAGATTATGGATTTATTCTTTTACTTCCTCATAATCAAAGGCCCACATAGGAAGTCCCTCTATTTCGATATGTTCCAGATGTTCCATCTCATGAGCAGCATAAAAAGCAGAAGGACCTGTAAATAACACTGTTTTTTCATCAAGCTCTTTGACAAATATTTTCTTTTTTGCCGTACTTATAGCTGCAACGATTATTCTTTCTGCTTTCAAGGTCACTGAATAAGGCCTTGTAACAAGAGAACGTTCATCTTTGTTGCCACATCTCTCCAGCCTATGCACGGTCCCTTCTTTTGAGACATATTCAGGACTTAAAAAAAGATATACTTCTTCAACAGTGTGGCCTGTCTTTGTCCCCTCATCGTAGGTAGTAAAGACTTTCATCACTGATATACTATTCAGGTCATCTGTGGAATAACTCCAGGCACCGCCAACCTTCAGGGAAAGTATCATGGGATAAAAAGCATCTTTGGGAAGGCCGAACCTGCCAAACATGGCCTCTTCTTTTGCACTGAATTTGAGAATTGCTTTGAGATCATTGACCTTCATGTTTGTTCAAAATAACTATGCATTGATTGTTATATAAATTTGTGGAACTAAAATCAATCAATAAATTAGCTTATATCCTACTACCAACATTAGTTTTTATTGAGTATCAATGGAGCAGCCTTCATGAAAACTAGAATGGTAAAATGCAGTGATGTGGGAATTAACAATTGCACCCACATAGAACTTGGATATGACCTTGATGAAGTTGAAAAGAAAATGCTTACACATATCGAAACTGAACACAAGGACCTCCTTGGTGATATGAGCGAACAGGAGGAACATGCTCTTAAACACAGAGTATCCACATTCCTAGGAAGAAGTTGTGGATGCGGCCACCTTGAAATGCCTTAGAAGTACACATATTTAGAGATTCATTTTTAATTTATTTTATTGTTATCCGGGTGCATGAAAAGCACCTGTTGTAAAGATAGTTGATGCTTTTGTTAAGAAAAAGAAGTTGTTTGATTAACTCATATTGCTTTTCTTTCAGATATAATAAATCTTCAGCAGGTTTATATTTCAGTCGCACATAATAGAAATCAGTGACTCTAATCAGTCAGTAAATGCAATCCGGGAGTGTTGCAGGTTTCCCTATATCGCAAATAGTAAAGGTCAGGCCATAATTTAAAAAGTATAGCTTATGGCATAAATTTCACATTTGCATGTTACTAAATACAATCTGTTAGTTGTGGTACAGATAAATTAACATCTTGACAATTCCCCGGTGACCTGCCTGAATATATAGAAAGAGATACCATAGAATACTAACAGTACAATTTTTTAAAATACACCGGAGATGAATGTATGGATAAAATGAAAAAAATCGGTCTTTTAGGAGCAGCAGCTCTTATTGGTGCAGGCCTTGCAGCATTGTCTGAAGAAAGAGTAAGAGAATTCGTAAAAGAAAAGGTAGATACTGGCAAGTTAAGCAAAGAGGAAGGCAAAATACTTGTTGAAGACATTATAAGTGAGACTAAAAGACAGAAACTTGATCTGGAGAAAAATATAATTGGAAAACTGCAGAATTCAGTCCAGATGGCAGATCAGGAACTTGCACAACTCTCGGACAAGATCAATGACTCAAAAATAGAAGAGCTTGAAGCCGAGCTTGCGAGAATGAAGAGCCTAAGGAAAGCAAATCAGTGAAAGCGTTCTCTTTTTCGATTTTAATTTCTACTTAATAGTAGAAATTCTATTTTTGGAATACTTCGTTTTTATGCTAATTTTTTTTACATTCATATTTTAATTTGCCATTATATTTGAAAAAATGCATTTTCCCTTTGTGTCGTTAAAGCGCAACAAATATTTATCAGAGATAAATATATATTTAATATGTATCTAACATATCAGGAAGTTTGCCTGTAATATCCAAAGTCAAAAATGCACAAGAACACAAGCTGAAAATCTACCGGCTTGCAGGCAATAATTAGATGTAAACAAAGGAGGAAAAAAATGGAGAATAAAACTCAAAACCCTTCTGTATTCAGAATACTTCAATCAGATTACACAGCAGGGTTATCGTTGATTATGATTATTGTAGTATGGGGAATGTACCTTATATTGATGTACTACGGCAAGATTCCAGGCACATATGGACGTGATCCACTAACTACCTCTGATGCACCCGGATTTTTAAAGATAGCAATAGGAGGTACACTTCTTGGAATACCACTTCTCACATGGAGAATTAATTTTTTCAACTCTTTGTTCAAAAACGCGGAAAAGGTTACCGGCTACATTACATATATCCACTTCTACCGAGACAGAGGAAAAGTGGGATACGAGTACACATATGGAAATAACAATTACACATCCCATAATGCTATTTTCAAATCAGGAAGAACAAAATACTATCAACAAGGCGACGAAATAACATTAATGGTTGATCCTGAAAATCCAAAGAAAGCGGTCATCAGAGACCTATATGTAAAAAAGATATTATGATGAAAGAACAAAAAGAGATAATTAAATCTCTTTTTTTCGTTTCTAAACAGAAAATATAATTTAATTGATTAAGCCAAATAATAAGACTAAATAGTAAACTTTTAATAGATATGACAGAATTGTAGAAAACTCATACTTGGAGGAATTATTTTTGGATTACGAAAAACTATTAAAAACGTCATTTTACCTCCTGAAAAAAGATCTTGGAACTTATTTAGTAGCAACCTTTATCCTCTTTTTCGGGTCAATATTTATAATTTCTTTTGCACCCCTTACTTATGGTTACAATGTGATGGCAATCAAAAGTTTAAGGAATGAAAAAGTAAATATCACAGATATTCTTGAAGGATTCAAACTGAGAAACTTCTTTAGAAGCTGGGTTTTAACACTTTGTATGTTAATACCTTATTTTATTATTGCTCTCATCAATTCTGCCCTGGCATATCTAGTCTTTTTCTTTTTAATTTACACTATGCCTCTACTTATTCTTAGAGGATATGGAGGATTTGCATCCTGCAAAGAAAGCATAAAGATTGCAACGCAGTATCCAATAGAAACAATACTGGTTACTGTACTCTACATTGTAATGATCAATCTGGGAACGCTAGCTTTAATAATTGGATTATTTGTTGCAACACCGTTTGCCGAATTGTTCATTACAGGTGCTACATTTGAATTGATAGGGGAAGGATACATAGATTCAGGCCAGGACAAAGTTGAAGTGATGCAAATAGAAGCAATTACTTCCTAATGCCCTCAAATTACAGGCAACTCATGAACAATCTAAGTACGCGGTATTTATTGGTTACACCGCGTACCTAGGCTATTTTTCAGTAATACCAAAATATAAACATAGTGTACTCCATATCATTTTGTAAGGGAATTATTTGAAATACAGAAAATGGTGCTGACAATGGAAGAAAATGGAGTTCAAGATAAACTGGCTGTGTTAATTGACGCTGACAATGCACAACCATCAATAATAGAAGGACTGATGGATGAGATTGCGATCTATGGTGTTGCCAGTGTCAGAAGGATTTATGGGGACTGGACCTCGCCAAACCTGGGCTCATGGAAAGATTCCTTGCTTGAACATTCCATACAGCCAATACAGCAATTCGCTTATACCACAGGCAAGAATGCAACTGACAGCTCACTTATTATTGACGCCATGGACCTGCTTTACACCGATAAGCTGGATGGCTTCTGCATTGTCTCAAGTGACAGTGATTTCACCCGCCTATCACAGAGAATAAGGGAAACAGGTCTGAAAGTATATGGTTTCGGTGAAAAGAAAACTCCACAGGCTTTTATTTCAGCATGTGACAAGTTCATCTATACCGAGAACCTGAGGAAAGAAGTAACAGCGACATCTGACGTTACCACTTCAGCAAAATCAGATAAGTGGAGCACCAATGAACTCAAGGGAAATTCCAAACTGGTTAACAACCTAAGAAATGCAGTTGAGGATTCTGCCGATGATGACGGATGGGCTTTTCTTGCAGATGTTGGCGGAAATATTATCAAGCGCAGTCCCGATTTTGACCCGAGGAACTATGGTTACAAGAAACTCGGTGAACTGGTTGAAGCGACAAATCTGTTTGATATTGATAAGAGAGCGCAGAATGGTGTAGGGAAGAGTGTTGTTGTTTATATAAGGGATAAGAGGGTCAAGGGGAAGAAATAACGCAGGAGATAGTTGCTTTAATACCCATCAGTATAGTCGATAAATGTGCATTTTTTGTATGATTATAATAAATAAATAACATCTGGCCCGGGAAATTTCCAGACTTACAACTTTTTAGCTTAGTTAATATGCATAAAAAGCCGTATAGTGACCTATTTAATTGAAAAGAACTCAGTTCTTGTATCAAAAAAAGAGGTACATTACATGAAAATAATGGCATTTAACGGAAGCCCCAGGGAAAATAAGAATACTGCGACACTTCTGGAGCACGCACTTAAAGGAGCGGAGTCACAGGGAGCCGAGACAGAACTTATCCATCTTTATGACCTTGATTATAAAGGCTGTATCAGTTGTTTTGCCTGTAAAAGAATAAACGGATCAAGTTATGGCACTTGTGCTATGAAAGATGACTTAACTCCGGTCCTTCAGAAAATAGACGAAGCTGATGCTCTTATTTTTGGTTCTCCTATCTATTTCGCAGGAATGACCGGGGAAATGAGGTCTTTCCTGGAACGGTTGTTGTTTCAGTATCTGGTCTATGACAAGGAAAGGTCTACTCTTTTCAAAAGAAAGATATCGACAGGTTTGATCTACACGATGAATGTGAACCAGAGCCTTATGGAACAAATAGGATACGAACAGAATCTGAAAGTAATGGAGATGGTACTAAACAGGATTTTTGGAGTCTCAGAATCACTGTTCGTTACCGATACATACCAGTTTGATGATTATTCAAAATATGTATCAACAGCATTCAATGCTGAAGAAAAAGCAAAAAGGCATCTTGAAGAATTCCCAAAGGACTGCGAGAAAGCATTTGAGATGGGAGTCAGATTTGCACAGCAAAGTGATTCCTTTTAATTAATTTTTTGAAAAACGGCATCATACAAAGATATACACCGGAATTATATAACGTACAAAATTTTATGTTCATAAATTTACTTGAATATTTTTGCCAGATCTTCAATTTCCAGTTTAACATCAAAACTTTTCAATCTGAAGAACTTCTTTGCCCGGTTATCATCATCTTCAAGCCTCAGATCACTTTCAACAAAACCGGCATTTTCAAGACGTTTTAAGTGCAGCTGTATTACCTGTCGGGACAGATCAAGATCTTTAGACAGCTCATACACATACCTTTCCTTCTCGGAAAGCAAATACAACAATTTCAGCCTGACAGGATGTGATACGGCCTCTCCCACCAATGTAATCTGTTGAAGTGTTTTTGTCATCCCGGATACTTCTTTTTTAGGTGATACGTTAGCGATTTAAATTTCATCAAGTTTCTCTTTGATATCATTTACCATTTTTCTAATTTCTTCAACATCCTTTTCGACTCTTGCAAGATGTTCGTTGTCTCCTGAACCAACGAACTCCGATCTGTTAAACAGCTTCACTGCAACCCAGACTATTACCAGAACAAATACTATGTTCAAAAGCAAGCCCCATATCAAGCCATCAGTCCCATACATGCTGCTACCCATCATTTGCGCCTCACCCTTCCTTACTCTGTTATTTCTAAAAAGAATATATAAATAGCTGCCTATTTATAGGTAGCATCATATCTGCCACATGAATACCGATCAATGTCTGGATTCACATGTCAGTTTTATGCGTGTAATATATTCATTACTGCTATCATTCGAGTTTTCGAAGAATCTGATTCAATAAGTCTCTAGTTTCGTCCTGATCTTTTTCAAGTTTTGAAATCCTTGGATCATACTCACTTTCTGATACCCTTGAATCATGGTCATGTTCTGACATCCTTGAGCCACAGCCATTTATTCTGCAGTTTCTCCCAAAGAATGAAGATGCGGCCCAGATTATTGCAATGAAGATTAAGATATAGAATATCATACCCAGTCCTTCGAACATTCCGAATCCGCCATAGCCTCCGTACATCATATACTTACCTCCGTGTTAGAAGTTATTGTTGTAAACATGGCTTAGTAACCATACATCATACCGGAACCCATTTTACCTCTGTAACCGCTACCGTATGTACCGGATTGGTAGTAATTCCCTGAGGTTGTGCTGAAGTCTTTAATCACTTCACCTGTGAAGGAGTCAATGCGACCTTGCTTGACCTTACCGTTGTCATCTGTGTAGTAAACTACCCACCATCTGCCCATCTGATTGATGTTGTCTGTTGTTACATCGGCACTAATCTCGTTCTGTGCAATGGTATAAGCTTCGTCTACAGTACTGACTGTTATTTCCTGAGCTGTTGTGTCTGCATAGTTAGCTCCATAGCCTCCCCAGCAGGCCCCAGGGCCATATCCATACCTTTCCATATGGCCTGCCATCCAGTTGGACATCGAATCGTACCATGCGTTGTTGTTCTCATATGCCTGTGCACTGACAGTGCCCATTCCGCCAACAAAGAGAACGAGTGTTCCGATTGTCAGCCACATTATTGCTCTTTTCATATTTTCACCTATTTTAAATTGTAGCTACATATGAGCAGTCTTTCAGCATATGTAGTCTAATCACTACATATGGAGGTGGTTAGATATAAAGTTATGTATGATATGCCCATACAGAACACAACTGTAAAATAAAGCAATTACTATTTCAATAAGTTCCAGTCGAAACTGATTGGTTTTATAAAACTTGTATTTATAATTAAATATGAACAGTATATGTTATTTTGATATACTAATATGCCACTCAATGCCAACAAACTCGGCTTTCAAAAACATACAGCTATGTAAAAATAAAATATAAATAATGTTTAAACTATTCATTTGATAATCTAATAGGAGACCACACATGAATTTACCAAAGATCATACTTAGCGTGTTGTTAATATCTGCATTGTTACTGGCAGCTGCTGGCTGTGTAGAACCAGACGGCACATCCATCTGTACAGTAGAAAATCAAACAGATGAGGCGGGAGAAGAACAGACCGAACTATCCTCACAGGAAGAGTACACAATATCCCAGGTCAACGCAGCCATTGACCTGATAGAAGAAAAAGGAGAGACTGCATTTCCTGATTTCAGAGAGAACAACAGCACATGGTTCCATGATGACTTCTATATTTTCGTCTGGAAAACCAACGGAATACGTGTGGTTTATCCTCCGGACACAAGCGGTGAAGGTCAGGATATGAACGATCTTGAAGACTTCAACGGCAAATCCATAGGCAGTGTCTTCATCGAAACAGCTTTGAGCGAAGACGGCAAGGGCTGGGTTGATTACTACTGGCCAAAGCCCGGAGAAACTGAGCCTTCATTGAAACACACATTCATCAAAAACACTTCCATTGGAAACGAGAAATATCTTGTAGGTTCCGGCTTCTATGTGGATGACTACGTTTACAGTGAAAATATCAATGAGATGCAACATTTCACCCGATTTGGAAATGTATCACTCGGAAATCTCCTTCATCCAGCAACCACTGACATGGATTTAGGTGTGAATTATAGCATTGCCCACGTGATTATCAAGCCGGGTGGATCTATTGAATCTCACCTGATGAAGAATCCCGAGGCTCATTATGTCCTTGCCGGAGAAGGTATACTCTACATAGAAAATGTTTCATTCGAACTGAGTGAAGGGCAGATAGTGCTCATACCGGCAAACGCAAAGCAATCTACGGTTAACACAGGAGATACTGATCTTGAGTTCCTTGCCATAGACCAGCCAGCCTGGGCAGAGGAGAATGAGGAAGTACTGGAGTGATCTTTCACTCTGCTTTTTTAAAAAGAGTCATTTCGGTAATCTATGGAATTTGAATCGATTTGTAACTGAAATTTGGGTTTCCAATTACCCATAAAAATGGCGTTAACTAAATGCCTAATACCAACATAGGTAATATAAGAGTATGAACAACATTGATAGCAATAAAAAGGAGTTGTCATCAGAACAACGTGAAGAACTACTCCGAGCGTTGAAAACCCGTTTTGAGAAAAACATGAACCACCACAAAGGTCTTGAATGGACTAAAGTACAAGCAAAGCTGGAAGATAATACTGGAAAAATGTGGTCACTCAATGAAATGGAGAGAACTGGCGGTGAACCGGATGTTGTTGGTCATGATGACAAAACAGGCGAATACATTTTTTATGATTGTTCAGCTGAAAGTCCTAAAGACCGCAGAAATGTTTGTTACGACCGTGAAGCACTGGAGTCAAGGAAAGAACATAAACCAGAAAATAACGCTATTGATATGGCAGGTGCCATGGGTATTGAGCTTTTAACGGAAGAACAATATCGGGAATTGCAGAAACTTGGAAATTTCGATACTAAAACGTCGAGCTGGGTGAAAACACCTTCTGATATTAGAAAACTTGGCGGTGCCCTCTTTGCTGATCGCCGCTATGAACATGTCTTCGTGTATCACAATAGTGCACCATCTTACTATGATGTTAGGGGGTTTCGTGGTTCACTAAGAGTCTAAATTTTACAAAATAATAATTTTCGTAATCATTAGACTGAATTAAGATTTACAATAAAATAACATTAAATTGTGATAATTAATCCATACCTTTCATTTAACTGACATCATTGAAAAAGAATAGCGAATAGTATTTGCAGATGAAGAAAGATTGAGTAATAGGAGAATCATGATTCCAGTTATTGTAACATTCTTCATATCACTCGGTTCACTCTTTAAAATGCTCAGGCAGCCGGAGTTCAGAAACTTTTTTATGCTCGTTATACTGACACTGGCTTTCGGAACTGTCGCCTATCATTCAATAGAAGGATGGAGGTGGCTTGATTCATTATATTTTTCTGTGATGACCCTGACAACCATCGGTTTTGGGGATTTCGTACCTGCTACTGACCTGGGGAAGATCTTTACCATAGTGTACGTTTTCATGGGACTTGGAATATTGTTAGGCTTTGTTAATGCTAGTGGTGAATATTTCAGAAAACAACAAATGGAAAGAAAATCCTGGGGAATTCCGAATTTTCTGTGGGATTCGGGCAATACCCAGGAAGAAATGGAACGGGATATTCTGGAGAACATCAAGGAATATGAAGAGAATGATATCGACCCATAGGCATTTATTTATAGAATATCATGTTCAGGCCAAAAAACAAACATGCAGACCATACTCACTAAATGACCGAAAACCACTAAAACCTTTTTGCAGTTGCATCTACCGTACGAATGCGATGTTGGAAATGTGTTGAGATTCACACACCGGTGATTCAATGATCTATCAATCTCTCTCAAACACTCGACTACCAGCAACACTCTATACTTTTTAGTAACTATTTTTAAAAAAGAGCATCAAGTTCATAACTGAAAGTGGCATCAATATATATAATGGACGCAGATCTAGAAATTCTATTGTACATGGCACTGTTTGCATTTATGGGAATTGGGTTGGCCAGTATTCTTTATGTCCTTGCCTATTTATAGATACTAATAGGATCCAGTGCTTTTAGATAGAACTGAACTTCATACAACAATTGTATGAGGTATTTGGGTTGCTGTAAGGCTTCAACTGCGCATTATCAGGGAAGGGGAGTATACATGGAACATGATGAAATCATTAACAATGTAAGAAATGCTATTGTCCATATAAAGGGTGTAGAAACTACCTATTTACTCAATGAAGATGATCAGGAAATTGTCAGGGAACTTGAGAAGAAGGCTGATGAGATGACCCTGATGGGACTTGGCAGGGGTGATAATAAAGGTGTAAAAGCGGTCCTGAAAAATAATGTGATCTTCGCTTTCACCACAAATATGGATTTTAACTGGCCTGAAGGACCAAGTGTTATACTAATGCACGGCGATCGTATTGTAGGCCAGAACCTTGACGATGAAGCTAAACTTGAGGAAATGAAATCCTGCAAGGATAAATTATTGATCGGTAACATTGTCATATATGACACAAGCGTCTTAAAAGGAATGAATTCCAAGACAAATCCGCTGATTGTTGTATTACCTCCAAAACCCTGTAAAGAGGTAGAGTGTGTAGATAAGGTATGCAATGTAGTCCTCGCATCACCATCCACGCCAAGCGATGAATATCTGAAGGGAAAAATGGGACTTGAGTGTCTCCACGGGAAAGGTACTTTCCTGCTGGGATTCGATTTTGATTCCTCTTGCAGTTAAAATATCCAGATGCCTGCTTTGCAGGCACTTTAACTTTTCTTTTTCTGCAGCAACCTGTTTTGGAACTAAAAGCTGAAAGTTATTAAAAGCACCTACCCTGTAATTGTGATTAAGCGGCTTAACGCTTAAGGAACTTATGAAGAACGCAGTCATTGAACATCTCATTCTTTAATCTCTTATCCTTGTGTGGATTTGACATCTCGTCTTTACTAAAGAAGCACTGTACTCCATACCCTACAATCTTAATCATTGAAATCATTAACAAAATAAATATAGTATTGATTAATATAGACTATTTGATATAATAAGTGTTTAGCAGAACTTAGCGGCTCAAATACAATCACCCCCTTTATGCGAAACATAGAACTAAAATAGAACAACAGAAATTCAATACTGATTGTACTAATTTGAGCTTTAGAAATATCCTGATGAATCCAGCTTAGAACTGTTGAAGATAAGCCGGATGAACTGTATCAGGTGGAAACTGACAGTTTAGCATTTTAATTTTAATTTGACAGGTGAGACGTTATGAATATTTTTAAAAAACTACTTTGTGTTATGTTAATTACTGTTCTCTTGCTGGCTGTTGCTGGTTGCATACAGTCAGAAAAAATAGTTATTACTGAACAAGAAGAAAAAATAAATGAAAATGAACAGAACGAACTCTTAGCCCAGAAAGAGAATAGGATGTCACTGGTCAATGCTGCTATTGACCTCATGAATGAAAAAGGAGAGCTGGCATTTGATGATTTCCGAGAAAAGGACAGCCAGTGGTATCATAATGATTCCTACATCACCGTCTGGAAAACTGAAGGAATACGTGTTGTCTTCCCTCCTAAAGTAAGCGGTGAGGGCGAGAACGTGAGCGATCTTAAAGATTATAATGGGAAACCGTTAGGCAGGATGCTCATAGACACTGCTTTAAGCGAAGAGGGCGAGGGATGGGTCAATTATGACTGGCCAAAACCAGGCGAAACAGAACCTTCAAAGAAGTGCACATTCACCAAGATAACTTCTATCGGTAACCAGACATACCTTGTCCATTCAGGCTTTTACGTAGATGACTACGTCTATAACAAAAACCTTGAAGACATTGAAGATATCAACTACTTCGGAGATGCAACCGTTAGAAATCTGATCAACCCGAATAGAGTTGAAATGGATATGGACATGGATTACAGCATTGCACATTTTACAGTTAAAACAGGTGCTACCCTTGATTCCCTCATTATGAAGAACCCCGAAACATATTATGTTCTTGAGGGCGAAGGTATGCTCTACATAGAAGATGTACCATTTGAACTGAAAAAAGGGCAACTTGTCCTCGTACCTGCAAACGCAAAGCAATACATCAAGAATACAGGAGATGTTGACCTTGTGCTCCTTTCCATAAACCAGCCTGCATGGGAACCGCAGAACGAGATAATCCTGGAGTGATCTTTCACTCCGCTTTTTTAATAGACGTTTGTTTTGAAGAGATTAACGAGCAGACCAATATCGATTGAATATAGGTCAAGTTCATTCTGTTTTATAATATCAATTTCGTGTTTGTGCTGATTTCTAACCGACTATATAAGACTCTTAAAGAACTTGGTGTTGTTCGTAAGATTGCTGTAGGTCAAATCATAACACAATGAGGCATAGCCGTGTATTCTAATAGCCATAGCTATGCAAGAATAAACAGCTTGGATAGCCAGATGAATAAAATAAACCGGGTTTCCAGTTACCCATAATAAAGGAAGGCAGAAGTTGAAATATTAAGTTTACCTAAATAGAATCTGGTGATTTTATAATGGACTCTGGAAAAATCATGTATTATAATTGGAATCGTATTTCAATGCTGTCTGCAAAGGCAAAAATATCAACATCAGAAGCTGAAGAGATTAGTATAAGAACTAATTTCCAAACTGCCTTTGCTAGTGCAAAGACAGATGATGAAGCACATTCTATAGCCGCTGATATCGAAAAAACAATTACAGATGATTTAATGCGGAAAGTAGATGCTTTTATGAAATAAACTCTAATAATATTGCCTAAACTGCCAAGTAAAGGAAATGCTTCCAACAGCATTTTTAAAAACCCTTTTTTATTTAGATACTAAATCTGATTTTCTGACATACTGCTCATTTGCGGAAGAAATTTTCATATTAGTTTGACTAATCGGAAATTATTTTGTTGTTTTATTAAGCAAGTAACCCTGTATTGTTTCCGGTGGAGCTGCTGGATTCTCGGGACTGTAAAAATCGTGATATTTTTCTTTCCAGAAAACAACCGATAGCGTTTCTAGATTATGAAGATTATATTTTAAAACCCAATCTACCCAGCACTCGCGCCGCTTCGCGGTGCCCATGGCTTTTCTGGAAGGTTCCCTTATAGGTACACGATGAAAGCGTGTGTGCTAGAGTCAATTTGCAATACGATTTTTCATATCAATACTCAATTACAATCACTTAGAATCCATTTTAGACCAATAACGCCTCCCCAACCATTTTTCCCCAAAACCATAACTACAACTCAATTTGAAGTTTAGACAATTATTTAATAAGTTAACTTACATTACCACACAATAGCTGACAGGCCAGCAACAATCATAAACTTGAACAGATTAACAATTATGGAGAATTTTATGAAACGAATTATAATAGTATTCCTTCTGGCACTTGTTATTCTCAGTGCGGGATGTACAGAAGAACAAAATAATACACCAGAGATATCCGATGACGCTATCATCACCCTTTTGACATACGGAGCATTCTCCCCAGCTGAGATGGCGATGGGGGAACTTGTTGTTAACTCTACAACGGTTAATCTGAGCTACTACAACTATGATAATGAACTGACAGCCAGATACATCAAACCAATTGACGAGGAAACTCGCAACAACTTGCTTGATCTTCTAAGAAATAATGGTTTTACCGGGATGCAAGAACTCTATGAACCACAGAAAGGACAGCCACTTGTAGTTGACACCGGAATTGCAGAAATCACAGTGACTCAGGACGGAATGACTAAGACTGTAAAGATAGATCCATACTTCAATGATTACATGCCTGCCAATCTGCAGGAAATAAATGATGCATTGACTGATCTGAGGAGCTATGCCATGTCAATATCTGAGGACGAAGCAAAAGTGATTGCCAAGGAGTGGATCATGAATGCACCTACATACAATTTCGATGGTTCAAACTTAGCCTTTGAAGACTACCATTCCGACACCGAATATCCTTCACAACATACCCTCACTTACACGTTCACCAGCAGCCACGGAGGTTACGGTAACAGGACAGACCAGATGGTCACCCAAGTAGTAACCAACCACACAATAGAGATGACATTATACAACAGTAATGTTGTATTCGCGATCATCGACGGCGTATGGGATGAAAGAGAACAGAATATGTTGGAAACTGTAGAGGAATAAACTGTCACAGAATAATTATAAATACCTACCTTTCAGGTAATCCCTTCGTCTTGTGTGAATGCGGCGAACAGCCGTATTGACACATCAACCGTTTACTAAAAGGTTGATTTACGCAGTAATTCAACCGGTCAATTTTTTAAAACAGAACTTTGCTTAAAAATAAAGAGGACTCAAATATCCATAAATTCCTTTTTGAGATTTAGACTTGATTACAAATAAAACAGTAGAATGCTATATCTAAACCTGTCGGCTTAAGAATTAGAATTAAGAGCCTCGGGTGGGATTTGAACCCACGACCTCGTCCTTACCAAGGACGCGCTATACCCCTAAGCCACCGAGGCACACAAGATGTATTGGGGTGCTTTCCCTTAATACACAGACTCGATTAATAAGTTTTCGGTTGGAAGAACATTGATTTATAAGCACCAGCGGTCATCAACCGGGAATTTCTCATTGATCCACATAAGGACACCGTTGTGATGGACTATGCGATAAGAACGTGAAAGAACTTTTTTAACTCCGAAAAGTGACTCATTCTCGAGTATATCAATGCCCTCGAAGTCCCTGCGAGTCTCAATATCATGGTCACGCAGTATCCTGCCTATGGGGATATCAGCTTTCATCATGTCACAACGGACACCTTCAGGTATCTTCTCAATAGCTGACAGGGATTTTGCATATACATACGGGACATCACCTGCTGTGAGAGTGACCACGCGCTCATTTATGTCTGCGCCCACATCCACCCCGAAGATATCTGCCATGTGTTCATCTGCAGGAATGATATGCTGGCACTCCGTAACAACGGCAGTAGGATATTTAGTCATGATCTCAAGCAGGAAAGTAACCGAACCGTCAGTTCCTGCGCACACCCTCAGGCATGTGGGAATATCAAAGCTCTTCAGTTTTTCGAGAAATCCCATGCTAGTAATCCCTGGCATTAGTAAAAGAATAAAGGAAATTTACTTGGAAACATCCTTCTTTGCCTGCTTCAAACGTTCCTTTGCGGTGTAGCCTGTAGACTGTAAAAGGAAATCTCTGAAACGTTTATTAGAGTCAAGTATAAGTTCATCATCCGTTAAAGTAGTATCAGACACCGTATCAACAGCCATCCTCTTGTCTTCTATCCAAACCGTCAGGCTGGAAAGAACACCATAAGAAGTAACGAATTTGTCATCTTCCTTCTTGACCTCACTTGGAAAGATCTCAGTCATGCATTCATAGATCCTATCCATATCAGGTGTATAACCACGCTTTAATTTATATTTCTGCATTAATAGTATCCCCTATAATAGGCTTGAATTGAATAAAATTCTGTTATGTATCATACATCACACTGTTTTTAATCCTATTGGTTATCATGCAGATGTATTTGAGAACAAAAGAATCTCAAATACCTTCAGACACATTGCAATATCACCAACATCATTGTTCCTGCAACAATATCTGGCCTCTCTCTCCAACAATTCTCACTGTTGGAATCACTTTTGCCACGATTTCCCCAAGCTTTTTCATCTCTGTCCATGAAGGCGTCGGGTTATCATGGCCCATGAAAGGATCGTCAAACTCAGGATTGCTCATGAACTGGTACAACATTACCTCAGAAGCACCCTTTAAATCAGGCATTATACGTAGCAGAGTATCCTCATTCACATATTCAGGTATGACCCTTATCCAGACCCTCAGCCACTTTTTCTTAGCAATGACCAGGGACTCTTTTAGGAGATTCACATACTTTATGCTGCGCTGCTCTGACATCCCCGTAAGCTCCATGATGCCCTTGATATCATCATTTGCCGTCTTGACCTCAAGTACAAAACCATGCACCAACGGAAGGACACTTTCAAGCACATCAGGCTTCATACCATTTGATTTTAGTATTATACTCTTGCCTATTCTCTGTAATTCCTCTATTAGAGGCAGAAGATCTTTTTGAAGAGTAGGCTCAGCACCTCCAAGATAAACATTCTCTGTTGTAGACTTGCTGGCATATTCCACAATCTCATCAACAGTCCACTCTTTCACAGACTGGTGTATATGGACACAATAAGGACATTTCATGTTACATCCACCAAACTCAACCCTTATCTGCCCCTTTGCCTCTGATAAATCGATTAATCTCATTCATTCCCTCCGGATGTCACATGTGGTTTTTACCACATTTCAACTATGTCCATTTTTATAACTAACACTATTAATAGTTAAACCCTGCAAACCACAGCGATTACTTTTTATGTGTATTCCACTATCAAACCAGAATAGACGGTGATTACATTGGCAAAGAAACTACAACTTGAAGATCTTCAAAAATCAAAGAACAAAAAAGAAGCAAGACCTGAAGAGCAGAATCTTGAAGACCTATATGATCTTATAATACCACCTGGGACTCCTTCATACATTATCTACGATCTCGTAGAGGAATTCGATCTTGAACCTCTTGGAAGGAAATTGAATGTCAAAATAGTAGAGGCCGACGAAAGGGAATTAATCGTTCTCAGGGGAATCCTGGAAGAAGTACAGGCTGCTGAAAAGTACCTGCATGAAGAACTACAGGCTTGGATCAACAGCGATTGAAAAATAGAAATGAAAGCGCACAGGCTCTGTGGCCGGTCCTTTCAAATTCCAGTTATTGTATCATTTCTGAGATCGAATACAATTGCTTTGCCACTGTCTTCATAAATATCAATGACTTGGCTAGCATTGATCTCACCAACAACAGCAGCCTTAAGGCCAGCATTCTCAAATACCTCAACACATTGAGAAGCATTCTCTGCTTTTGCAGTAACAACATAACCAGTTGCAGGATATATCTTCAACCACTGCTCAAAGTCAACATCATCAGGTCGTGGTATTTTTCGAAGGTCCACAGAAGCACCCATCCTGCTCACTTCACAGAGCATACCAAGAGTGCCGATTGTACCTGGATTACTGATATCCTTGCCGGCAGTTACCAGTTTCTTTTCACCTATCTCCTGCATGACCATAAAACGCTCTCGAACAACAGCAGCTTCCTTGAATGAAGTTGTATCCCAGCTGTAAGGAGAATTCTGCCCTACCCTGCCATCCATGTCATAGGCAACTATCACAACATCCCCGGGCTTTGCACTGTCGCTGCGAATCACACAGTCTTTCTTAGCAATACCTATAATTGATACTGCAAGTGAATTATAAGGAGTGTCAGGATGCATGTGCCCACCTACCATAGGAACACCGAATTTCTTAATTCCATCCCGGATACCTCTCATAATCTCTTCAGTTGATTTCAGGTCACTGGAAGCCATGACATTGACCATGGCAAGAGGACGACCACCCATCGCCGATATATCATTCACATTGACAACAACTGAAGTGTAACCTGTCCACCAGGGACTCTTATTGACTATCTTTCCCCAGATAGCATCAGCTGCAAAGAGTATCACATCATCAGTACCAATGTCAATAACTGCAGCATCATCTCCGAAATCATCAATGACCTCACCGTACTCCGAACGAACTGTTTCGAATATACTCACAATATCTGCGATTGGCTTTTTCCGGGTGACCCCTTCAAAGTTCCTTAAATTTGCCGCAAGCTCTTCAATATTCAAAAAAACACCTGCATAACGATAATAGAATTAATAGTAAATTATGTAAGTTACTAAATAATGTTCCAGTGAAAAGGCTTAAGCCTTTTCATCTGAACCCATCTTCTTTTTCATATCAAGCTTAATAATATTTCTACGCTCTTCACTCATCTGTGAAAGATCCTGTCCAATCAGACCGATTGCGTCAGCACGACACTGACGGCAGTGTCTCATCTGCTGTACATAAGGTTCACATTCATTCTGAATAGCCTTGCACTCTTCGGGCGTTGGCGGTTCCATGTCAGCGAACTTTGCCTGACAAATAAGGGGCATCACATTCATGATAAAGACACCAAGCTCATTGATCTTCTTGGCAACCTCAATGATATGCTTATCGTTGATGCCTGGAACAAGCACCGTATTGACCTTTACCACAAGACCTGCTTCCACGGCAAGCCTGATACCCTCAAGCTGGTTCTTCACCATTATCTCGGCAGCTTCAAGTCCTCTGTAGATCTTCCCCTTATAGGAAATATGACCTATCAACTGAGCTTCGATCTCAGGATCAATTGCATTCATGGTCACTGTCAATGTAGTGACTCCTACCCTCAAAAGATCAGGAAGTCTCTCAGGCAGTGCGAGTCCGTTGGTACTCAGACAGAGAGTCACATCAGGGAACTCTTTCTTGATGAGTTCCAGTGTCTCAAAGGTTGCATCGTTGGCCAGAGGGTCACCGGGACCTGCGACACCAACTACCTTAATGAAAGGATAATCCTTTAGTACCTGCTTTGTTCTTTCAAGGGCAGCCTGTGGGCTCAGTACTTCACTGGTAACACCGGGTCTGCTCTCATTTACGCAGTCAAACTTACGATCACAATAATTGCACTGAATATTGCATTTCGGAGCTACTGCAAGGTGGATTCTGCCGAACTTATGCTGGGCTTCTTTGGAATAACAAGGATGCTGTGAAATCATTCTCTTGACATCTTCATCCCTGGAAATTTCTATTTCGCAAATGTCTTTTTCATTTTCCGTTTCCATATTTATAGCTCCTATGGTTCTGAGCAGCTCCAATAAACACGGCTCAATTTAAGGGAAACTACTAGATATACTTTTGTATAGATTGACTTAAAGGGTACTTATTTCACACCACTTGCCTTCGCCTTCCCACATCTTTACAGACATCGGGAAATCAAGCCGTGAAGACAGCTTTGCATGAACATGCTCACACAGATTCTCAACACTCGGAAACTCCAGTATGTTGTTCAAAAGCACATGATCATATTCTTTGAGAACTTCTTTTATTACTTTCTTGATCTCATAGAAGTCCATAACCATGCCAGATTCTTTTTTCTCGCCTTCGATCACAACTTCAGTTTTATAAGTGTGGCCGTGAACGATTCCACATGTTTCATGCCCCGGAAGATAGTGGGCACTGTCAATATAATCAATTATTCCAAGTTTCATTTTCATCATAAGCACCCCCACATTTTGTGGGTTTGTGGTATTATTCTCGTATTAACATCATTAAGGAATGACTTCTGCAGTTTCAGCAGACAGCCAGGTTCCGGTTGCATATCCTTCTGTGTAACAGGCTGCAGTATAAGGCTGGATATATAGCCCGATATAGCACCAACAACACCTTCAATCTCATCAACTGGCGTATCCTTAGTCACAACGATCTTACAGAAACAATCCCTGGCCTTTGTAGCCTTCAGGATTCTGAAGCACTCAATTGTCCTGTCAAGATGCAACTCCGGGTCCTCAAGTAATGAATGAGGAAGAAGCTTCACATCACCGGAAACATAGGAAATTTTATCCTTTATTTTTTTAGCCATACGAGGCAATGTCATGTTTGATTCAAGATACAATGGAGCATCCGTAATCAGCGAAGATATGAATTCCGCACATAGAAGAGGTTCACCACCTGTAAGCGACACCGAATGTAATCTCGGATAGGAATTTACCATCTCGCCTACCCTGGCAGGAAGAAGAGGGTTTTCAATATCCAGAAATACATTTGATCCCGGAACCGCCTCATACCTGCAAACGTTTGTCACTTCCACAGGAGTGTCACAATAATTACAATTCAGGTTGCATCCGGTAAAACGGACAAAAGCCTGCCTGTATCCCACATAAGGACCTTCTCCCTGCACAGAACAAAATACCTCACTGATTGATGCCTGCATCATACCACATCCAATGGCCTGGATTTGCGAAGGTCTTTCTCAATATCGAGGAAGTCATTATAGTAAAGATTGGCAATCTTTTCCATCAAATCCTGCACATCATCACTGCCAAGTCCAAGATCTTCAAGGCTGCCATAATAGTCATGTTCCACATTGATCCCGAAATGGATCTTCTGTGAAACTGCCGATGTGCTGGCTATGGATACAGTGAGCTTTTTATCGTCCACAAAAAGGTCATCACCATTTCTTATGATATCAGCACGGTATTCAGAAAGTATCTCTTTTACAATCGCAGTGAACAAACGCTGTCTTGCATAAACAAGTTTCAGGTCTGTTGAATCAAAGTGTTCTACTATGAAGTGTATCATATCAGTAGAGAAAATCATGTCTCCATGTTTTTTGTCCTCAAGGTCAATCATGTGTTCGATCTTAACATCACAACCACCCCTGAAGGCAATTATAGAGTCTGACTGTATGTCTGCAAAATTATAGGCCCAGAGTGATGATATCTGGCTACCGTCATAATCTGTTTTTTTATCAAGGACTATACATTCCATTATTTGCACCAATCAATTAGTCCTGTTATTTCCAAGCCTTTCAAGAAGAGGATCTTTAACGCCTGCTGCCTCAAATGCCCTTCTTCTTCTAGTACAGCTCTCACACTCACCGCATGGCACATCCGCACCATGATAACAACTCCAGCTATATTCCAGAGGGGCTTTAAGTTCCATGGCTTTGACAACTATCTCTTTTTTATCCATACCAATAAGTGGTGCATACACTTTTACACCATTTTGTGTTGAATAGGAAAGTGAATCATCAATGGCAGCGATAAACTCTCCAGAATTGTCCGGGAAGGTTACTGCTTCCTCTTTATTAAAACCGACAATCACATAGTCGCAACTCATGCTTTCAGCAAATGCTGCTGCAATGTTTATGAGAATACCGTTCCTGTTCGGCACCCATACAGCTTTTGCAGACTCTATGGTAATAGAAGGATCTGCATCATCAGATATCTCATCCATGCTAAGAGAAGGGACTTCTGCATCTGTATTTACAAGGGATGTATTGGTTATTCCTTTCATCCATGTTATATCAAGGACATTATATTCTATTCCAAGATTTTCACAGACCTTTACTGCATTCTGTATCTCACGCTTCACCGAACGCTGGCCATAGTTGAATATAAGAGCCATTTTGATTTCCATTTGCTGCAGGACCATGGTGACCGCAGTAACAGAGTCAAGGCCGCTACTTAACAAAGCAATTGCGCTAATAGAGATCCCTCCGTAAAAGGAGTAATAAGTAATACTCCAGTATTATTGTAGGA
This sequence comes from Methanolobus sp., assembly GCF_016278385.1. Lineage (GTDB taxonomy): Archaea > Halobacteriota > Methanosarcinia > Methanosarcinales > Methanosarcinaceae > Methanolobus. Next base: position 36,801 of record NZ_JADQBY010000013.1, on the reverse strand, counting down.
CTACTAAAAGAATATATGATTATAAATAATCATCGCCAGGTATTTCAAAAGAGATAAATATAAAAATGACTATAATAAATATGAGGAATAATTTTGCCAGCAATCAAAAATAAAGTAACCCTTGAGAAAACGCTCCAGCGAATGTACTGGATAGAAGCTGAAATGGAGCAACTCGGCACCTGGGAAGGACGCATAGAGATGATGGATGATAACGTGGCTGCACTTGAAACATTATCACATGACTCTGACAGACATGGAGATATTATGAAAAAGTGGCTTATTAAAGCAAACATTACCATTCCAGAAGAAGCTCCACCAGGACTTCCAAAGCACATATTTAATTTTGACGGAATGGCAAACCAAGAAATGTTCAGGTCCATAATGAAGTATGAGATCCTGGCAATGAATGTTTACAAGGACATGAAAAACACTAATTCGGACATCATTAAAGAATTGCTTCCTAATGAAGAGGATGTCACTGATTTTCTGACTGACCTGGAACAATTGATCAAAGATGAAGATGTTCACGCAAGTATCTGTAAGAAACAGATAGGCGGTTTCACAAAAGTAATGTACTAGATATTTAAAAATATACAGAGGGAATTAACCCTCTCGAAATTTTTAAAAATAATCAGAGGAATCTGATACCTGCTGGCATATCCCCTACTCTTCTTCTGAATTCTTCAGGCCAGTTAGCAGGATCCAGACCTTTCTGTGCAAAGAAAGCTGATGCCCACCTTTCCAGTCCAACACCGGAACATCCGGACCAGAGTTCTTCACCTGACTGACATTTTACATTGAAACCTGATGGATACTTGTTACCGTTCACACTGACATTCTGGAATTCCAGCCATTCTCCGTCTTCGCCGCGGTAAGGCAGTACAGCTTCATAGTCGGTTGTGCCGGCCTCGGTCTGCTCAGAAACTCCTGTAAGTCCTTCCTGTGCCATGAACCATGGTGTGACCCATGCTTTTCTCCATTCGAGATCAAGGAGCTCGTTGAAAATGTACATGTATTTTTCATGAAGCTCGTTTGCGGTTTTGATAACCTGTTCCTTGTTTCCTACCCAGAGAATCTCGATCCTGTGGAACTCATCCACGCGCTCCATGCCATGGATTCCACCACTCTCATATCTGTGTGAGGTTCCGGACCTGTCGAACACCTTTATTGGGAACTCGTCAGTTGGTATTGTCTCTCCCTGAAGGTATGTCCAGAATGGAGGACACTGCGCATAACACATTCCACCAATAGGGTCACCGATCTTCTCCTTGATAAGGGCTGTTGGAACCTCAAGAGTTACTTTATAATGGTCAATTACTTCTTCCCAGAACTCAGGATCTCTCGTCTTTGGAGGGCACACATAATATATTTCAGGATAGACACCCTTAGCATGCCCGGATTTCTGCCAGACTTCCCATGGTACAAGCTTTGGGAAGATCATTTCCCTGTACTCCAATGGTTCAAGCAGTTCGTCAAGCACTATCTTCTCAAAAGTCCTGAACATCCTTGTGGACTGAGGACCGTGTATCCACTGTCCCCTGCTGGCACCTCTCTTAAGCCAGCCAGCCTCCATCATAGCTTTGGTAGGGTCTTCTGTGAACGTATGTTCCTTTTTTTCACTCTGCCAGAGTACATGCCAGTGTTCTGTTTTACCGCCGTATTCCCCCTGCTCCAGTTTATCTTCCATCAGGGAAAGTATTCGGTCAGGCACACGGTTTGACATTGCAGCCTCATCAACATCAAGCACCAATTTAATGATCCCATCCTCATATGTCATCTCACTGACATAGGGAATCTTCATTGCAGGAAGTTCCTTTTCGGAAGGTACTTCAATAGTATATGATTCAACCTCTATTCCACGGATACCGATCTTAAACTCTTTCCCAAGCTTTCCAGCAAGTGGTTTCCTCATACGGAGCAGTGCATCGTGTACACGAACATGCCTACCTGACTCGATGATGAGCTTGATCCTGTCACCCTCAACCCTCCAACCTGTGACCTTTGCACCCTGTCCTTCCGGTGCACCTTTGGCCAGAACGCTATGATTTGCCTCGTGTATATATTCGTCAATAACATCTACAGCCTGTGTTGCATCGGCACTTGTCTTCAGTGAACACTCCAGCCTGAATTTGAAATTCATTACACTTCCGACACCTTCCGGTTTATCCGCCGGGCAGCATTCATCTCTTTTCTTTGCTTCCATAGATTTCCATTCCTCTGTATGATTATGATAAGTAAGCAGCTACACCTGCTTTTAACAAATGTTTTTCTGCGTCTGGTTACTTTATGCATGATGTATCTTTTGCTAATTAAGAGCTTCTCTTAGTTGGCTGTTAACCAAGAGTTATTCTTTTAACGGTAAAAAACATCTAAGCCAGAAATGAGGTGCTCTATGAAAGTCCTGATACTAGGTGCAGGAGCAGTAGGTCTGAGCCTTGCTGCAAAACTATCTTCAGTTTGTGACGTACACGCAGTCTGCCGCCAGAGACATGCTAACAGGATAAAGGATGCAGGTTTCAAGATGACAGGCCTCTGGGGAAAATCCACCTGTACTTTCAGTTGCTCTGAAGATGTGCCAGAGGAAGATTACAATTATATATTCATCACTTCCAAGTCCACTGCAACCGAGTCCATATGTGAACAGTTCTCTGATGTTATCAAAGGCAGAGAAGTAATCAGCATGCAGAACGGTATTGGAAACGAGGAGATTATCGCCAGATATACCGATAAAGTGATTGGTGGCACTATAATCACAGGCTTTGAATGGGCAGGTGATGCACAGATACATGTTTCCGTGGAAACGGGGCCTATGAACCTTGGAAGATTCCCCTCAGGAATTGATGACAATGTACTCCAGCTTGTAGAACTGATAAAAAGTGCAGGTCTCCAGGTTACAGGAACAGAGAACATCATGAGTTCTGTCTGGTCAAAGGTTCTGTACAATTCAGCCCTCAATCCTCTTGGTGCTGTTATGGGCGTCCCATACGGCAAAGAGAAAAACGAACATGCATGGAGTATAATTAAGAATATTGTAAAGGAAGCTTGCATGGTAACAAAAGCTGAAGGTGTTCCCCTTCCATGGAGAACAGCAGATGAATACCTTGAATTTCTGCGTAATTTCCAGCTGCCAAATACAGCAGAACACCATTCATCAATGCTCCAGGATATCTCGTCAGGAAGAAAGACTGAGATTGAGTTCCTCAACGGTGCCATAGTGACAAGGGCAAAAAAACTGGGTATTGATACCCCTTACAATACTTTTATTTCAGAACAGATACGTTTTATGGAAGCATTGCAGGCAGAAAAACAAGAACATTCTTAAATTATTTATTGAACTGATGTAACTATAGTTGACAGGTGTGTACATGGCAATCCGAACAGTGAGTGAACTTGTAAAGCAGGGATTTGAAGGTATTGAAAAAGAGATTGTTGAGTGTACTGACTGCCAACTACATGAAACTGTTACAAACAGAGTAATCAGCAAAGGCTCCAGAAATCCCAGGGTGGTTTTTGTCGGAGAGGCACCTGGGAAAAATGAAGATGAAACAGGCATCCCGTTTTGTGGCAGGGCTGGCAAGAACCTTGATGGTATGATCGATTATATGGGACTCTCCGGGGATGATTACGCAGTCATAAACACTATAAAATGTCGTCCCCCTAAAAATCGCAATCCTCTTAAAAGTGAAATAAATGCCTGCAAACCATTTCTTCAGGCACAGATAGAACTCCTTGACCCTAAAGTTATAATTCTGCTGGGAAACACGGCAGAGAAAGCTTTTTGTGATGGGGAGAAACTAGAGTGGGGAGTCCCAAGGATAGTCAACGGAAAATACACACTTCTTAAAATATACCATCCAGCAGCGCTTATTTATCAGCGCTCAAGGATTGAGGAGCAGAATAATCTTATTGATAGTAACAGGCATCTGTGGGAATAAAAAGAAAAACGAGGATTAGAAATCTTATTCACCGAGGTCTTCAGCAATCTCTTCTGCAAGTTTTGCATTCATCATGAGATCATCAACTGTAGCTATAAGTGATGTTATCTTCTCAGTCGTGATATGAATACACACACTATCCTCTTTAATTTCAGTATGCATGTTTGTCATGTTATCAGGAGCCAGTGAATTGACAATCCTCTTTGCTACATTCATGCCACCTTCATCCTTAAACTCGATAGTTGTTTCAATCTTCATTCAGCTTTCCCCTGCTTTGGGAGTTGCTCTGCAACTATCTCGTCAACTTTGGCAATGAACTGCTCAGCAGTTCCCGGAGGAATCGATGCACCGGATGCCACATTGTGCCCACCGCCTTCGCCACCAACAAGCTTTGCAGCTTCGCGGAGTGCAAATGACAGGTCGAGTCCTTTTTCCACAAGTGCACGGGTGCCTCTTGCAGAAACCTTTACAAGACCCTCTACCTGATTTACAGCAATAAAAGGCATTTCTGGATTTACATACCTGACAAATGTACTGGCAATCATGCCAGTGGATTCCATATCTTCCCCTATCAGGTAACCTATGCTATTACCCTGCTTCACCATATCCATACCTTTCTTGATATTCTCAACAATAGATATCTGATGGGATATTGTCATATCTATGGCTTCTTCCAGATGTGTTTTATCTTTCATACAAATTGACAGTCCCATACCCCCTTTTTCAGCCTTGCCACAGGTGTTCAATATTGCAACAAGGTCATAGACATTGTGTACTATTTCCTTGTTCAGGATGTAGAGGTCACCAATTGCAGCATCGACAGCTTCAGGACTGGCGTTCTTTGCAAGTTTAAGCGCGATAGCTGATGTCAGACTTTTAGTATGATCAGGATTCAGGTCTTCAATATTTCCGCTAATACCAAGAAAATCCAAAAATTGCTCTATTTTTTCACTATCCCCGGTTATATCCAGGTAAGGTTCTGGTGTGTATTCAAGCACCTTAGCAAGGTCACCATCGCCGACCTTAAGTCCCTTCTTTACAGAAACCACTTCAGCATTCACAGCCTCTTCAAGTATGTGACCGTTAAGGGTGTTAAAAAGCTGCTTATCACCCACAGCACCTGCAATGGCAAGTCCTGCCAGATCAACATTTGCAGGTTCCATTTCCATTGCCACAAAAAAAGTAACTCCAGAACCTGATATATGCATAGCTCCGTCAATTCCCACAAGATGAGGATTCACAAAGACCTTTGCAGGAGTCTCACCCACCGGAACGTGGTGGTCAAGTACAACTATATCCTGTTTGATCTCGGATATAATATCGGACTGCCCGCTGCCCATGTCGCAGAACAGTACAAGATCACCGTCTGATGCAGTTTCTTTTACCATGTCCACTACAGATTTATCAAGACGTGGCACGATGCTTACATGAAAATGGATGCCTTTTCTCATCAGCGCCTGACAGATGATTCCTGCAGATGTCAGGCCGTCTGCATCGTTGTGAGAGATGATACGGACATGTTCATATTTCTCAATTTTGTCTGCTGCTTCTCTTGCCAGTTCCTTGAGTTTTTGCATCTCGATATTTAAGTTCATCCGAATCTCCGGGATTACGATGGTAATGAGCCTTAATTAGTTTTCCTTTTATGGGTCACTACCTCACCGGGCATTGTAGAACTTCCCGGCTCCATAACAGCACCAATGTTGATACTGGTATTGATACCAGTATGAACATCATCTCCCATGATCACACCAAGTTTTCTGCGTCCGGTGTCCACGATCTCACCTTTCACCATGGTTTTTACATTCTTGTTGTCGTGTCGCAGGTTTGCTACTTTTGTTCCGGCACCGAAATTACAGGCTGCACCTATGACACTGTCACCAAGATAACTGAGATGTCCTATCTTTGTGCCATCCATAATTATACTGTTCTTGACTTCAACAGCATTACCGATGTGGACATCATTACCAATTGCAGTTGAAGCTCTGATGAAACAATTGGGTCCGATGTCGCAGTTATCACCAATAATAACCGGGCCAACAATGTAAGCACCGTTTCTGACAATGGTATTATTTCCAACTTTCACATTTCCGTGTAGAGTTGCATAAGGCTCAATAGTCCCTTCCCGTGTGTTATCAATATTCTCAAGCAGCACCTTATTAGCATCCAGCATATCCCAAGGTCTGCCGATATCTATCCATTCAGTTTCCAGAAGGTCATAACCAACGCTGCAGCCATCATCTATCATCATTTGCAAGGAGTCGGTTATTTCATATTCCCCCCTCTTTGATTTCCCTGTTCTGTCAATATAATCAAAAATAACCTCATCAAAAAGATAAATTCCGGCATTTGCAAGATTTGTAGGCGGGTTCTTTGGTTTCTCGACTATCCTGATAACCTTTTCCTCATCAGTTTCAATTACGCCGAACTGAGAAGGATTTTCCACTTCCTTTACACTGATAATGGCATCTTCTGTCCGGGACACCAGATGGCTGATGTGTTCCGTGCTTACAAGCATATCCCCATTAAGTACAATGAAGTGACCTTCCACAAACTCCTTTGCATAACCTATGGCATTAGCAGTTCCCAGATGTTCTTCTTGATGCACATACTCAACACTGATTCCAAATTCACTGCCATCCTTGAAGTAATCCATGATTGCATCTTCCCGGTAACCGGTTACAATCAGGAAATCTTTGACTCCAGCCCCCACAGCAGCATTAATAGTATGTTCCATCATGGGTTTATTCGCAATGGGAAGCATTACCTTTGGCTTAGATGCAGTCAGCGGTCTCATGCGTGTGCCTTCACCGGCAGCAAGTATAACTACTTTCATCAGAGGCACCCCTGTACGATATGCTCAACCTTCGCATGTAGTTCTTCCACATTCTTCCGGGCTTCTGCTGTAATCCTTATCTTTGCCTCTGTTCCCGATGGCCTAACAAGTACCCAGCCATCCTCCATATCAACCCTGATACCATCAATGTTTGAAACATCACCCATGGTGGCAAGCTTTGAGCTGATAGCTTCCATAACCTTTGCTTTTTTAGAGTTATCGCAGACTACCGTGCTTCTGAGTGTTGGATACTTTGGCAATTCATCCCTTAGGAGTGAGAGCTTTTTTTCTTTCACAATGTCCACAAGCAGGGCTGCGGCATAGATCCCATCAGGGCAATAGGATATTCGTGGAAATATCCAGCTTCCTGAAGGTTCCCCTCCAAAATCAGCCTTAAGTTTCTTCATTTCCTCAGCTACGTATACATCGCCGACCTTCGTGTGAATAACAGTTGAACCTGGAAGTGCGTCATCAACTATCATTGATGTGTCTACAGGAACTACTACCGTTGCATTTTCCTTGCATTCATATCGTGCAAATATGGCAAGCATTTCGTCACCAGACAAGAAAATTCCATTCTCATCCACAGCCATCATCCTGTCAGCATCCCCATCATGCCCTATACCAAGCTCAGCTTCAAATTCCTTTACTGCTTTTTTCAGCATCCAGAGATTCTTGTCATTGGGTTCGGGATTGCGTGCCGGGAAATGCCCATCGAGCTGGGAGTTCAGCGTAATGACCTCACATCCCATTTCCCGCAAAAGGAAAGGAGTGATAGTCCCGCCGGCACCGCCTCCGCAATCAATAACAACACGGATCGGCGCACCGGTAGAGTGGCTTCGTATCATGTCTATATGATCCCTTACAGCATTCTCATATATGGAGATCTTACCTACCATGTTCCATGACACATAGACAAAATCCTCTTTCTCAATAATGTTCTCTATCTCTTCCTGCTGAACAGAGTCAAATGCCATCCCATCAGAGTTCCATAATTTAATACCAACATCCGGGGCAGGATTGTGTGATGCAGTAATCATCACTCCACAGTCATAATTACGTGCTGCATATGCAAGCGTAGGTGTGGTAACAAGACCGACACGGATTACATCACATCCCGCTGACATCAAGCCTGAAATAACTGCAAGTTCTATCATTTCTCCGGCTACGCGAGGGTCTCTTCCAATGACTGCTGTCTTTTTTGACTTTCCAAGAGCCATTCCTACTTTCAATGCCAGGTCTACGGTGACTTCTACATTTGCAAGTCCACGAATACCTGAAGAACCAAATAACTTCATTCGACATCCTCTCATTAAAAAATCATTCAACAGTTACACTTTTTGCAAGGTTCCTCGGTTTATCGATGGAGCAATCCCTCGCCAATGCAGTATAGTACGAAAGCAACTGCAGAGCTACAGACGAAAGTACCGGTGCAAGCAACTCATGTGAAGAAGGCACCCTGATAACAACATCCACATACTTTTCAATCTCAGTGTCATCATCATTTGCAACTGCAATAACAGTAGCATTACGTGCCTTTACTTCCTTGATGTTGCTAAGTATTTTCTCGTATGTGTGTCCCTTTGTGGCTATTGCAACCACCGGAGTCTCATCTGTAATGAGCGCCAGAGGACCATGCTTGAGTTCGCCTGCTGCATATCCTTCAGCATGTATGTATGATATTTCTTTTAGCTTAAGGGCTCCTTCAAGGGCTACAGGATAATTGAGATAGCGTCCGATGAAGAAATAGTCCCTCTTGTCTGCAAACTGTATGGCACATTCGTTTATTGCATCCTTCCTGTCGAGTACTTTCTGTATCTGCCCTGGAAGACGCTTAATTCCAGCAATAAGATCCTTTGCTTCGGCTGCACTAATAACTCCGCGTGTTCTTCCAAGATTGATAGCAAGCATATAGAGCACAAGCAACTGTGCTGTAAAGGTCTTAGTTGCTGCAACTCCTATCTCAGGTCCTGCCCTGGTATAGAGTACACTATCAGATTCTCTTGTGATAGTACTTCCAACAACGTTTGTGATTGCAATACTACGACATCCGTATGAAGTTGAGCTCCTTACCGCAGCCAGAGTATCTGCTGTTTCACCAGATTGAGTTATTGCAATTGTAAGTTCTTCCCCACATAGAATAGGATTACTGTACCTGAACTCTGATGCTGTTTCAATATCAGTATGGATACCTGCAAGTTTTTCAAAGAGGTATTTGCCAAGTATGCCTGCATTCCATGAAGTACCACAGGCTATAATAGTAGCTCTTTTAAGCCTTTTAACCTCTTCTGGTTGGAGGTAAAGTTCGTCCAGCGTAACGGTTCCCTCTATTTCGGATAATTTCCCTGCAAAGGTATTCCGGATTGAAGTAGGTTGTTCATGTATCTCTTTGAGCATGAAATGTTCATAACCTGCTTTTTCAGCAGCTTCAAGATTCCATTCTATGATTTCTATATCTCTGGAGACGCTGTTCCCATTAAGATCGAATATCTCAAATGAATCCGACCTTAGAAGCCCCACCTCATTGTCACTGATAAAGATGACTTCCCTTGTGTGCTTTAAAAAAGCAGTCACATCAGATGCTGCATAATTGCTACCTTTCCCAATTCCAATTACCAGAGGACTGTCCTTTCTGGCAAAAGCAATTATATCTGGCTCTTCTTCACACATAGCAGCAATTGCATATGAACCTTCAAGTTCCTTTATTGTCTCTGTTAGCCCGTCAAGAAGGTGTTTTCCACCATCATGATTCATGTTGAAATGCAAAAGATGTGCAATAACTTCAGTATCTGTATCAGACTTGAACTCATAACCAAGACCTATGAGCCTTTCCTTGAGTACCATATAATTTTCAATGATCCCATTATGAACCACTGATACATTGGATGACAGGTGAGGATGTGCATTTCTGGTTTCAGGCTTACCGTGTGTTGCCCACCTAGTGTGCCCAATACCAACATTTCCAGGAGTATCTATAGGGAGAACTTTTTCAAGTTCCATTATTCTCCCTGCAACTTTGTATGTTTCAAGTTTTCCATTATAAACTGTAACACCGGCTGAATCATACCCCCTGTATTCCAATGTCTTGAGTGAATCAATTAAAATAGGTACTGCCTGTTCACTTCCAATATATCCAACTATTCCGCACATTATAACCACCCTGTACCTAAATTACAACTGAATTTGTCGGAACATCTTCAGATATTGTTTTGCCCGAACTGATGCGACTGTTTGCCGAGATTAGGTTTCCTGCACGTACAAGCACATTTCCACCAATTTCAACATCGTCCCCTATGACTGTCCCGAGTTTTTCTGCACTGTGTAGCTCTTTCTCAATTTTTACTAACAAATCTTTGCCTTCTTCAGTGAGGAAGTTAGGACCAGTTGAAACATTGCTCCCGATAACAGAACTAGACACGTTACTATGGGTGCTGACACGTATATCAGTCATAAGTATGCTGTTCTTGATATAGGAGAATGCCCCAATTGATACATTATTTCCAATGCTTGTGGAAGGAAGGATAACAACATTCGGTCCGATATCGCAATTATCGCCAATAACCACCGGCCCCACTATGTATGAACCTGCTCTTATGGTAGTGTTCTTCCCAATTGACACACTGCCCTTGATGTTTACACCATCTTCAACTTTTCCTTTGCTGATATCAGATTCCAGATCGCCAAGAACGATGCTGTTTGCTTCGAGTAGGTTCCAGGAGTAAACGGCATCAAGCCATTCCGTATTGGTCATTGCCATAGTCACATTCATTCCAGCATTTATCATAGACTGGAGTGTATCAGTAATGGCATATTCGCCGGCGGTGGATATTTGCGTTTTTTCGATCAGATCAAATATATCCTGCGTTAAAAGATAGATACCTGTGTTTATCAGATGACTTACAAGGGTCTTTGGCTTTTCAATTATTTCCTTAACATCCTTTCCTTTTGCAACAATTACTCCACAATTGCTGACATCATCCTTTTTGCATACAAGAATTGTTGCGTCGCCTTCTGATCCGTTTATCAGGGCAGATATTGTATCCTGTCCTATTATGTTGTCACCATTAACAACTATAAATTTCCCTTCATCCTCACCAATTATTTGCCGTGCCTGGAGAATGGCATGCGCGGTTCCAATTTGTGCTTTTTGTTCAACGTACTTGATTTTGACACCAAAATTAATACCGTCTTCAAAATAGTCCATTATACGCTCTTTTTTGTACCCTACTACCAGTACGATTTCCTTAATATCGTTTTTAACCAGAGCATTGATTACGTGCTCGAGGATTGGCTTGTTTGCCACTGGAAGCATGACCTTTGACCTGGTAAGTGTGAGAGGCCGGCATCTTTTACCTTCGCCGGCTGCAAGAATGACAGCTTTCATGGAATATAATGCTCTTTAAAACAATTTATATGTTACCATTAAAATGACTGCATATAAATCTTTATACAATGAAAAATATAATTCAAATACTCCATAGAAATTACGTCAAAATAATTTAAATTTAAGCTTCTTTGCCTTATTAAAGTATTTATTTGCTCCTATTAGTCTCTTTTTAAGCCCATAAATATCTTATAGAACATTTAAAATAATCAATTCTCATCATTATTATAATATATTGACTTTAGGAAGTTGATGCAAACAAGAAACACAAATTACAGGCAACTTCATGAGAGAGTATTTCAGGATTTAATTGAATATATCCTTGTATTCAAAAATAAGCTCGAAGTTGGGAGTGACATATTGACAAAAGACGAAGATAAAGTTCCTAAACAAAAGAACAGGTTAATTGGAGAAAAAAGTCCTTACCTGCTACAACATGCCCATAACCCGGTAGACTGGTACCCATGGGGACAAGAAGCCTTTGAAATTGCAATGAAAAACGACAAGCCAATATTCCTGTCAATAGGCTATTCCACATGCCATTGGTGTCATGTGATGGAGAAAGAGTCATTTGAAAATAATAATGTTGCACAATTTTTGAACGAGTCGTTCATCTGCGTTAAAGTCGACCGGGAAGAGAGGCCGGATATTGATAATATTTATATGTCGGTCTGCCAGGCACTTACCGGAAGAGGAGGTTGGCCACTAACAATCCTTATGACACCGGAAAAAAAACCATTTTATGCAGCCACCTATATCCCCAGGGAAAGCCGGCAAGGTATGCCGGGAATGTTAGATCTGGTCCCGGCCATAAGAGACCTCTGGGCAAATAAAAGAAGTGAACTTATCGATAGTTCTGAAGCAATCACTTCCGCGGTATCAGCTTACGGAAAACAGGATCATGGTACCAATATCGATGAAAAGGTGCTGCACATGGCATTCCAGCAGATACAAGGAAGCTTTGACGGCGAATATGCAGGTTTCGGAAGAGCACCCAAATTTCCTACCCCCCACCATCTCACTTTTCTTCTGAGATACTGGAAAAGAACCGGCAATCCAAATGCACTGGAAATGGTTGAAAGAACCCTGGACGCAATGCTCATGGGTGGTATTTACGACCAGATCGGTTTTGGATTTCATCGTTATTCTACAGACAGGCAGTGGCTTGTGCCCCATTTCGAGAAAATGTTATATGACCAGGCTTTAATGATAGTCGCCCTCGCAGAAACGTATCAAGTGACCGGAAACCCGGAATACGGAAACACTGCAAAGGAGATACTGACTTACCTCAAAAGATATATGCTTTCAAAGGAAGGTGGATTCTACTCAGCTGAAGACGCCGATAGTGAAGGAGAAGAAGGGAAATTTTACCTATGGACAACTGAACAGTTGGAAGACATACTTGGAAAAGATGATAGTGTTCTTTTCAGCGATCTTTTCAACATTAAACCAAAGGGAAACTTTGTTGAGGAACACACAAAAGTGCTCACCGGAAAAAACATCCCCCACATGACAAAAAGCATGAATGAAATCACATCTTCAACATCTGAGCACATGGAAGATATAATGATATCTATTGAGAAATCCAGAAGAAAACTGTTCAATGCACGGGAAAAACGCATTCATCCTTTAAAGGATGACAAAATACTCACTGACTGGAACGGACTTGCGATAGTTGCACTCTGTAAAGCTGCACAGGCTTTTAGTGAAATAGAATACGTAAAAATAGCCGAAAATGCAGCAGATTTTTTCATTACCAAAATGACAGATAATAATGGAAAAATGAAACACAGGTATCGTGAAGGGGAAGCTGCCATTGATGCATTCCTTGAGGACTATGCCTTTTTCATTTGGGGACTTACAGAACTCTACCAGACAAACTTTAAAGAAAAGTATCTGGAACATGCACTCAAGATTAACAATTATATTATGGCCCATTTCATTGATAATGAGAACGGAGGATTTTTCCATACATCTGATGAAGCTGAAGAACTCATATTCAGAAGCAAGGAAGTATATGATGGCGCCATTCCTTCAGGAAACTCCGTGTGTATACTGAATCTCTTGAAACTGGCAAAGATAACTGCTGATTCCAAACTTGAGGACATGGCCCACACAACAATGAAGGCCTTTACGAGCAAAGTAAGTTCTGCACCGGTGGGTTATACACAGTTCATGTCTGCTGCGGACCTGGCTATGAATGAATCCTTAGAAATAGTCATTGTCGGGGAGCTGGAAAGTGTTGATACAAGAGATATAATAGAATTCATAAATGAGAGATTTATCCCCGGGAAAGTACTGCTTTTCAAAGATGGAAACGGAAAAGACAGAATATCAGATATTGCAGCTTATACAAAGAATATGGAAATGAAGGATGGCAGGGTAACAGTGCACATATGCCAGAACCATAGTTGTAAACTGCCTTCCAATGATATGGACACAATAAAGGGCCAGATAGAAGCACTTACACATATTTAGAGTGGGTGATGATGAATATGACATCAGGTAGATTCTATAATCCGGACATAGAAACAATGGACAGAAGTGAACTTGACACCCTTGTGGAGGAGAGAATCAGGTACACTGTAAACTACGCTGCAGAGAACTCATTGTTCTACAAGAAATGGTTCAGGGAAAATAGTGTCAAACCTTCTGATATCAGGACACATGATGATCTCCTGGAACTTCCCATAATATCTGGAAAAACTATTCGTGAGAACCAGCCACCTGTGAATGAGGATTTTGGATTTAAGACGGTGGACTGGAAAGATGTATTCACAATTCATGAAACAAGTGGAACCAGCGGAACACCAAAATCATTTTTCCTTACATGGGATGACTGGGAAAGATATGCAGAAAAATATGCAAGAAGCTTCCAGTCCCAGGGATTTGGAGCTGGTGATCGTGTTATTGTATGTGCCTCCTATGGAATGAACGTGGGTGCAAACACAATGACTCTTGCAGCCAGGAATATTGGTATGACAATGATACCTGAAGGAAAGTGCACGTTCCCTGTGAGAGTAATGGAAGCGTACAAACCGACATCGATCGTTGGAAGTATTTTCAAGCTGATCCGTCTGGCAAAAAGGATGAAAGAACAGGGCACAGACCCTGCAAGCTCAAGCATTGAACGCCTTGTAATAGGTGGTGAGAGTTTTGCAGAAGAAGCAAGGAATTACGTATCTGATATATGGGGCTGTGAAGTCTATAACACATATGGAAGTACTGAGGGCACCATGTGCGGAGAATGCACGGATATCAGCGGTCTGCATGTACCTGAAGACCTTCTGCATCTGGATGTATATGATCCTCATATGGACAAGTTCGTCAGGGACGGGGAATGTGGCAGGGTAGTACTCACGACACTTTTACCTGTCGGCGCAAAAAGTGGAAATGTACTAATCAACTATGATACAGAAGACACAACTGTGGTTGTCAGCCGGGATAAATGTGCCTGTGGAAGAAGTCACATGAAAATAATGAATCCAGAAAGGGAAGCTGAGACGTTCTGGGTCTCAGGCACTCCATTTAATCGTGTCGATGTTGAAAAGGGAGTTTTTCAGAGAGAAAATATGGAGTACCTGACCGGAGAATACGAGGCTTTCCTTTATGGAGGGGATGACGAAGGAGAAACAACCCTGAGAGTAAGTATGGAGTGTAATGATAGTCTGAAATGTGACGAGGAGTTCATTCAGGAAAACTTCCTCCGCTCTTTCTTTGCTTATAAGAAAAAACTTGAGAATTCATATATTGACGGAAGCCTGAATATCCTTTTCAACTATGCAAAACCCGGAGAACTGGAATTTTACCGTGTCAAAGGAAGACCAAAACGCATAGTTGACAGAAGATGATCATAGAAGCGAAATACCTTCCCAGAGTGAAAGATAAAGGCTAAGACCTCCAATAAAAACGATTACCCACAATACAAGAGTTATTTTCATCAATTTAAAGGGATTAACTATATGCTTGATTCTGCCATCGACTGCAAGTTTAATGTAAATAGAGAAAATAATCACCAACAAACCTGCAAAATGATGCACGTACATTTGTGTGCTGAGTGAGGAACCAACCCCAATCTCAGTATATGTTGACATGGCAGGGAACATGAACACAATGATGGATACAAATTGCAGTAATACTGCAACACTTACAAGTTTGCAGTGTCTGCGCACAGGGTCTTTTGACACCTGCGATACAGCAATAACCAGTACAAGAACTGACAATAATTGTAACAATATATTTGCAAAAGCCTGATTGAACTGTGTAAACATATTCTGCGTACCCCCATCCCTTTTTTTGTACAACAGGAATATGATATGTCAGAGTATAAAAATATTAGCTTTAAATATTAGAAATTACCCTTATATACTTTGAGGCCACTCTCTGAGACCGTCAGTATCCAGGGTTCCATGCTATGAGAAGTAGCACGCATTTTTCGAACTCTCAGATACCTATTGGCAACATTGCCTTTAAGTTGAAGACCAAGTTCAATTATACCATCCGCAAGGTAGCCTTCCATACCAGTTGATGAATCTGCCATACCTGATAGCTTTTCCTCCTCAAGGATGAGGAAAATTGTAAATTGTTCACGCCGCAGGGTTTCAAGCATTTTGTACATGTTTTTCCTTAGAACTGGGGATTCCAGATCCAGAAGAGAATACAACGCACCAAGAGAATCAATAGCAACACAAGTGCATTTATCCCCCACATTCTTTTTGAACTGGATGATGTTCTCCTCAAGAATATTTAGAAAATCACCTGAGAAATCATCGAATAGTACCCTATAGTCACTAAAATCAGATATATGCAGCTTTTTGGATAGGCTAATGCCCATACTATCCATATTTTGAAGGTGATTATCCTTACTCTGCTCGAGAGTTATATAAAGTCCATACTCATCCTGCTGTTCCAGATAATTAGAAAGGACCTGAAAAGTAAAGCCTGACTTTAACGTACCTGCTGCACCAGTAACAAGCACAACACTGCCTTTTGGTATATCAGTCGTAAAGACCTCATTCAAGCCGCCTATGGTGTCCACAAATCGCATTGTACTCCTCTTTCTTTTATGTGCAAAGAATAAATAAGTATACTAGTGTAAAAATAATATATATCCTTAATGGAGAAAACAACACTTATTGGTAATACTGTCTAATTAAAATAAAACTACCTTGCAATATACATAGGAAATATTACACCGACTTCATCCATCTTTTGAGCAGATGGAACTCCTTCTTTTCCAGGACATCGGAATCCAATTGTAGCACCATCCTTGAATTTGATGCCATTATAGTATCATTAGTCTGCTCAACAAGCTTTACAACTGATAAGAAATCATTGTCCAATATAAGGTACTCCAGACCATCCATCAGAACAACGCCATCTTCTACCTTATTAACAAAATCAGCTATTGTAGGATATATCCTGAAAATTTCAGTTGAATCTATTGATTGCTGGCCTTCTACCTTATTCTTTGTCAACCAGACAATAGGCGTCTTTGCGATGCCATACATATTTCGAACCTTGTCCGGGTTCCTCCTTGTGATGCAAAGTCCTGGTTTTCCGCTTTTAACAAGTTCAGAGAATAACTGGTAACATTTTTCAGGAAATTCACAATCCGAAAGATAAACATAACCACTTTCCAGTTCAACTTCAGTATCTTGTGTATCATCCCCTACATCTTCAGTAAGAGGAGTAATGAATAACCCCCTTAGGCTGGAGCGATCCTGAAGTGCAACTATCAATCCTTCCTTTTCACCATCTTCCTTAAGGAGAGAAGTTGAAACATTCATCCAGACTTTTTCGCCGTGTTTTGTGAAAAATGCCATCTCAAAGTCTTTTTTGTCAGCAAATTCCAGTAAGTCCACATCATCCACAATATTTCTAACAGGCTTTGCAATTAGTTCACCCACATCATAACCGAGAAGATCTGCAGCATTCTTATTAGCTGTAACTATCTTTTTTTTACCGTCAAGAGAAAGTATGGCAATCGGAGATGCTTTCAAAAGATTGTCGAGGTATTCATTGGCTCTTTTAATCTTGGACTCTGCTTCAAGTCTTTCTGTACTATCATCACCTGAAACAAGCAGACCATTTATAGTACCATCAGAATCCCGCAGAACAATATTGTTCCAGCTCATTATTCTTTTTTGCTGATTGCTGTTGAGAAATGGTATTTCAAAGTACCCATTTCCAACATTTTCACTGGACAGAAGTTTAGTGAATCCTTGCTGGGCGTGTTCCCTGAAAAGTTCAGGTACATAATTTTCAAACCAATCACTACCGATTATTTCATTTTCACTGTAACCAAGAATCTCACATCCTTTCCTGTTAATCAGCTTTACAATACCCTTTTCATCAAGAACAAGAAGCATGACTCCTGCAAGATCCAGATAATTCTGTGCCTGATCTCTTTCAGCAATAAGTTCATCGTGCAGATTTTTTATTCTCAGAAGAGAACTTACCCTTGTCTTAATCTCAAGCCTGTCAAGAGGCTTTGTCAAAAAATCATCAGCACCTGCATTTATACCCTTGATACGATCTTCAAGACTTGAGAGTGCTGTGACCATTATAATAGGTATAAAACGGGTTTTTTCAGATTTCTTTAGTATCTTACATACCTCATAACCTGTAATGTCAGGCATCATCAGATCGAGAAGAATTATATCAGGATTATGAATCTCCACTTTTTCCAGTGCTTCAACTCCACCTGATGCGGAGAATATATCATAATCATGGGTTAGATAGGCTTCCAGCAGCCTGATGTTCATTACTTCATCATCAACTACAAGCACCTTTCCTCTTTTTTGCTCATCCATCCCGGTCACTCATAAAATGTTCAGTTAGCATTTATTTTCAAATTAAATAAACAAATATCAAAGCCAGAAACTGTATATTATTAAAACTATATAAACAAAACCCGATTTTAATAAATAAAATAACTCTGGGACAGGAAAATAGCAAATTTCATACGATATAGTTCACTCGATTTGAATCCAATACATTGTTCATCTTATTCCGATACATATAATTCCCCTGAAATACAGAATTATATATTGACATCTGATGATAAAAATAGCTGATGAAGAGACAAAAAAGCTTGCAATAGCTGCAGCAGATATCCGCTATCTCCTTGAAAGAGGATACAGAAGAGATAGCTCAATCAGGTTTACCAGTGATCATTATCGGCTTGGAAAAAATGACAGATTTATACTTGCACGTACGGTGTTTTCACCAGATACATCCGTGAAACGCAGAAAAAAGAAACTGAAATGCGAGGAACTCAAAGGAAAAACACTCCTTATTGACGGATACAATGTACTTATCACATTGGAAAGTATCCTTCAGGGGGAAAGAACATGGGTTGCAGATGATTCTTTTATCAGGGATATTCGTGGACTTTTCAGAAATCATTCGAACGATAAAATCACATATGAAACTGTTGAAGAAATGCTCTCTTTCCTTGTAATGTCAGAAGTGAAGAAAGCAACTATACTGCTGGACACCCAGATGAAGCACAGTGGAGAACTTGCAGCCTTGATCAGAAAGAGAATGAAAGATCTTTCAATATCAGGAGATGCAAGAACATCTAAACATACAGACTATGGCCTGAAGAACTGCGACTCGTCATATGTTGTAGCTACAGCAGATGGAATCATAATCGATGCTGTGAAAAGTGTTGTTGATGTCCCCGGCTGCATATCCAGGAAATTGAGTAACAGGCAGATATAGGCATTAATGTCAGATAAGCAACAAGTCTAATTATACAGAATACTTAAGGAACCCACATGAAAAAACTGGGAATAGTGGTTACAGACACAAACGACTGGACTGCAAATGCATTGATACAGGAAGCCAGAAAAAGAGGTTTTGAAACCTTTTGCCTGGACCTTGGAAAGGTGGGAACTACCATTGGAAAAGACATTAAACATGAAGCTGACGGAGTTAACCTTTCAGAGTTAGATGCAATTATCATAAGGGACATGGGACCTGGAAAAAACGATGCACACGTTTTCCGTTTTGATGTACTCCGGGAACTTGAAGAAAGCGGAGTACTTATGATCAATTCCCCAGCTGCCATACAGAATGCAGCGAATAAGTTCCATACAAGCTGCTTGATCTCTAAAGCCGGGATTCCCACACCGAAAACCATTGTCACACAAGAAACTAGATCGGCCATGAAACTTATCGAAAGCCTGAAAGATGTTATAATCAAGCCGATTTTCGGATACAAAGGGATAGGAATTAAGCGCATAAAAAGTAATAAAGTCATAAATCCGGACGGGACTCCCGATAAAACAGAAGTATATGACCTTATAACACATTATATAGAAGAAAATGGAATTCTTTACATACAGGAATTTATAGAGAATCCGGGACGGGACATCCGTGCATTTATTGTCAATGACAGCGTTGTAGGAGCAATATATCGGAAAACACCAGATGGAGGATGGCTGAATAACCTGAGCCAGGGTGGCACTTCTGAGGAATGCAAACTCACAACTGAGCAGGAAAATATCTGCTTAAATGCTGCCAGAGCTGTTGGAGCAGTATTTGCCGGGGTAGACCTTATTGAAGGTAAAAATGGGTGTTTCGTTCTGGAAGTGAATGCAACTCCCTCCGGAGCAGGTATATATAACTCCCTTAATATTAATGTTGCAGAACATATATTGAATACTATAGAAAACAGGCTTCAAAATCAGCCTTAAAGGATAAAAAAATGAGCGAATATAAACAATGTATCGTTATCAGGGACGACCTCAAATTATCTAAAGGAAAACTTGCCGTACAGGTTGCACATGCTGCAGTTTCAGCTTCTGAATGGGCTGACCGTACAACCCTTGATAAGTGGAAAGAAGGCGGGCAGAAAAAAGTAGTTCTCAGAGTACCTGCATTAAAAGATCTTTTTGAACTAAAGGAAGTGGCAAGAAGACAGGGACTTCCAACAGCACTCATACAGGATGCAGGATTAACAGAAATAGCTCCCGGAACCGTAACAGTACTTGGTATCGGACCTGCAAAAGCCGATGATATCGATAAAATTACAGGGAACCTGAAGCTTGTATAAATATAACCATAAATTATATAAATGTGTGAATTCAATTTTCGTTGGGTTTATCGAATTTATATTTGGTAAGGGATCTTGATGAAAAAGAATCATGTTCGGAATGCCATCTTTTATATAATATTGATTGGAATAATCCTGGCGTCGGGTTTCCTTTTGGGACAAACTGACAGAGTAAGAGAGATTTTAAGTTCTTATTCTACCAGCGAGTTAGACAATAAAGATAATTATAGGATAAAAACAAATGATCTTACTGTTCCGGTTACTACAGGCAGGCAAGTAAGCAGGTCTGAAAAGATACCGGATAATTCTTCAAAGCTGTTTCCGGGTTTTCAAATTTCAAGCTATTATCAGTACATGCAATTTTACGAAGGAAAAAAGAATGTTGTCACCGTATACGTAAAAAACACAGGTGATACCCCAATTTTCATATACAAATTTGGTTTTCTGCTGTTATCTGAAAATGAAACTACGATGGTTGATACCGGTGTGACCATACTTCCGGAAGAGGAGCGGAATATAGGAATAATTACACTGAATGTTCCAGATGATGTAGAAGAACTTAAAGTCCGGCCTGAGATGGCAATACTTGCACAGACTGATTTGGGAAAATGGCATGATTACGGGATTGAGGATTTTAGAGAGATGACTATCAATGTTCGGGAAAGTGCATCCATGCAGGAACCGGAATATTCTTCAAACCCTGAATATGTCTTTAACCTGGTAAACAGTAAAATAGACCCTCATAATATACAAGTCAGGACAATGGCTGCAGCTTCTGCAAAGAAGTATCCGGGGAAATATAACATATACCAGGTGTGTGCATTATTCGATGATACCAGGGGAAGCATAGAGTATATCAGTGATCCCAGAGGAAGAGACCTATGGTCCACACCTGATGAAACAATTACAGTGGGCGCAGGAGACTGTGATGACTATGCAATCCTCCTGGCATCGTTAATAGAAGCCATTGGAGGGACTTCAAGAGTATATCTGACAGACACACATGCCTTTGCGACAGTATATATAGGAAACGACATTGAAGAAGTAGGAAGGTCTATAGAGAATTATTACGGCTCTGTGCCTATATATTATACTACTGATCAGTATGGATCCTGGCTTATGCTTGACCCGACATCCAGCATATATGCAGGCGGGCTGCCTAGCGGAACAGCCCCCACCGATGAAGGCTGGACTTTCCTTAACACTAGCACAGTCACCGTGATTGATACTGCACCCTACATATAGGATGATTACAAATGATACCACCGATTGAAAAAAAAATGGGAATTGAGCTTTATTGTACACATGCCAAAGGAATTGGTGGTGTGCTGAGACAGGAACCTGAGGATTTTATTGTCAGAGAAATAACAAACCGTGAAGAAGGTGACAGCGGAAAGCAGCTAATTCTTGAAATTACGAAGACAAACTGGGATATGCACCACCTTATCAGAGATGTATCACGTAAACTTGGCATCAGTCAGAAGAGAATAGGATTTGCCGGTACAAAGGACAAAAGAGCAAAGACCACTCAGAAGATCAGCATATATGATATTTCTGAAAAGGATATTGAGAACTTTTACCTTAAGGATGTGGAAGTGAAAGTAATAGGAAAGTCTACACGGTCCATTGGACTCGGTGATCTCTATGGCAACGAATTCAAAATTACGATAAGAGATATTGACCTTAAGCCCGATGAACTGGAAAAAATACTAAGGAACACAACTGAAGAGATACTTGCTTTTGGTGGAGTTCCAAACTTTTTTGGTATTCAGAGATTTGGAGCGATCAGGCCTGTTACCCACATGGTTGGAGAACAGCTCCTTAAAGGCGATTTCGAAAAAGCTGCACTCATATACATTGCACAGTCCTTCCTGGATGAGCCGGAAGATGTGCAAAACGCAAGGGACCATGTATGGGAAACAAGAGATTTTGTTGAAGGACTTAAAACATACCCATTGCGCCTGAGGTATGAAAGAGCAATGATGCATTATCTTGTAGAAAATCCGGGCGATTTTGCAGGTTCATTCGGTGTACTTTCAGAAAATATAAGCAGGATGTTCATACATGCATACCAGTCATACATCTTTAACCGCGTTATCTGCAAAAGAATAGAGCAGGGACTTCCACTGGACAAAGCCCATCCAGGAGATATCATCTGTTTCAAGAACAAAGAAGGTCTTCCGGATGTTAAAAAAATGCAGAAAACAGCTGAAAATAACGTTGATGGCATGAACAATCTCCTCAAAAGAAAAAGGGCATTTGTAACAGCACCCCTTGTAGGGTATGAAACTGAATTCGCTACCGATGTGCCAGGAGAACTCGAGAGGAAGATGTTTGAAGATAACGGAGTGCCACAGGAAGCTTTCCGAATGAAACAAATGCCTGCTCTTGCATCAAAAGGACTGCGCAGGGAAATACTTCTCAACTGCAAACCTGAATTTGAAACCGAAGAGGACGAGCTTAACCCTGGAAAAAGCAAGGCAACACTAACATTTTCCCTTCCAAAGGGAAGTTATGCAACAACTGTGCTTAGGGAGTATATGAAAACGAATCCATTAAAAATGAGTTAAAGCCCACAGAAAGCGGGCTTTCTTTTTTAAATCAATAAGCTCTTTACGTTTAATCCAGCATCGCCTGAATAAAAGCCTTAAAAGGTGGTGATGGATTACCGGGACGAGATTTGAATTCCGGATGGAATTGTGATCCAAAGAAGAATTTCTTGCCAGGTATCTCTGCTATTTCCATCCTGTTCCTGTTTTTACCGGAGAACAACATTCCACTATCCTCTATCCTTTCAACATAGTTAGGATTGACCTCGTACCTGTGCCTGTGGCGCTCTATTATCTGAGACTGTCCGTATATCTCTTCTGCCAATGAACCTGCTTTCAGGTCTGCATAATAATCACCAAGACGCATTGTCGCACCCATGTCAACAACGTTTTCCTGCTCTGGAAGCAGATCAATTACAGGGTAAGGCGTGTTCTCATCGAACTCTGTACTGTTTGCATTCTCAAGACCTGCTACATTTCTAGCAAACTCTATGACAGCCAGCTGCATACCAAGACAAAGACCAAGGTAAGGAATATCGTTCTCCCTGGCAAACTGTATTGCCTTGATTTTACCCTCAGTACCTCTTTCACCAAAACCTCCCGGAACAAGTATACCATCGTATCCGAAAAGTGAAGAAATTATTTCAGGATGTTCTTCAAAAGATTCCGCATTAATCCAGCATACTTCATAATTAACGCCACATTCAATTGCAGCATGCTTAATAGAAGCACTTATACTCAAGTATGAATCCTCAAGGTGTGTGTATTTACCAACAATTCCTATCTTTACCTCACCTTTGAGGTTGTGCATCCTGTCAACCATTCTGGCCCATGAATCATCTGATTCGGCGGAGCTCAGTTCAAGGTGTTTCATCAGGAAATCAGTAAGTCCGTCTTTTTCAAGCATCAAGGGCACTTCATAGATATCATTGGCATCATGAGCACTTATGACAGCCTCTTCTGAAACATCACAGAAAAGTGATATCTTGGAAATGGTTCCTTCAAGCAGAGGTTCATGACATCTTGTAACTATAATATTGGGCTTAAGACCAAGTTCCCTTAGCTCTTTTACGGAGTGTTGCGTGGGTTTAGTCTTCTGGTCACCCTGTGGATCCATAGGAACAAGGGTAACGTGCACAAAAGCAAGATTTTCCTTTGGTTCTTCCCTGTGCATCTGCCTTACAGCTTCAAGGAAAGGCATACTCTCAATGTCACCAACGGTACCACCTACCTCTATAAGACAAATATCAGCACCGCTCTTAGCAGCTACTCTACGTATACGGTCCTTGATCTCGTTTGTAATATGAGGAATAATCTGCACGGTCTTTCCAAGATATTCGCCCCTGCGTTCCTTGGATATGACAGACTCATACACCTTTCCTGTGGTCAGGTTATGCTCTCTTGTAAGTTCGGTATCAAGGAAACGTTCATAATTTCCAAGATCAAGATCGACTTCACCTCCATCCTTAAGAACAAAAACTTCACCATGCTGGAAAGGACTCATAGTACCTGCATCAATGTTTATGTAAGGATCAATTTTGATGGCCGTAACTTTGTACCCCTTGTTCTTCAGGTTACGCCCGATAGAAGCAGTGGTAATACCTTTTCCAAGCCCACTCATTACGCCGCCGGTTACTATGATATATTTCATATTAATCATCTACCTTGATTATCTTTTCGTTTTTGGAAGTCCTATTAACAGATAAACCATAAAATACGTCAGTAAAATTGAATAGAATACAGATGGGTAAAAACCAAAGAACCGTGAAAAATCTATAGACGTCACTACTATGGCAAGCACAGAGAATATTAATAATACTATAAATACTTTGAAAATACTTCCTGAATGAGGAGCAGCTATTTTCAAAGCAGATTGTATCATTTCAGCAGATATTGAAGGAAGCTGAGCACTCCAATGTTCACGCTCATACATACCAGAAGAAGAAGACTTAGAATGTTTTGGAGATTTGGATTGTTTAGAAGACTGTGCTGGCTTGTACAATGATTCGTCAACGTCTACGCCATAATTTTTTTCACTTGGATTCGGATAACCCAGATTCAGATCAAATGCCTGTCTTTTGGAACCATAACCAACTGTAATAAAGAACTGTCCTTTAGTATAGACTCTCCCATCATATGGAATCCTTGCAATCAAAGGAATATACTCCTCATGCCTCACATATGGATTATCTTCAAGAACAGTAATGTTTTCCCTTAAGGATTCACCGACGGATAAATTAATATGAGTTGGTGCACCGTAATTGATCATTACAATTTCAAAACTACGTTCCTCACCAGGGGATAAAGGTAACTCAACAGTATCCATTTCGAATTCTATCGAATTTACTCCCAGTCTGTTAATATGCACCTGTTGCAATTGAATTTCCTCACCAGTGTTATTCCCTGAGTTCAGGAGGAAGCATATTTGGTATACCCTCCTCTATAGGGTAGTATTCATTACATACAGAACAGTACAGGGTGCCCGATAAAACCTCATTGCTGTCTTCTTTTTCTATGTTGAGGACAAGGTCCCCTTTACACACAGGACATGCAAGAATTTCCATAAGGTCTTTTTTCAACACGATCACCGCCTTCCAATAGGTTGCCATCAATATAAGGTTTTTCTATCGCAAACCCAGTATAATAGTGCCAATGATGAAATATAATAAATGAAAAGCAGAAAGATTTAGTTTTTCCTGTCTTTGAATTCAATAAATAGATGGGTACCATCACAGAACGGTTTGTTTTTGGAAGCACCACATCTGCACAGAGCATAATGGTCCTCTGTTTCAGGCTTTGAACCATCCGAATCATCGAATTTTATTCCACCAATAACATTGTAAGGTCCATTCCTTATGATGAAGACCTCCGGTTCATGAGGATATTCCTTATGAAATTCTCCGTTAACGGTATAACTCAATGCACCTGAAGGACAGGTTTTGATGATTTTTATTATTTCTTCCGGGTCTGCACCATCAGGATCGATCCAGGGTGTCATTCCTTTTCTAAATACTGAAGGTAAATTGAAGACACAGTTGCCAATATGTGAACATACTCCCTTATTATTATGGATGGTGATTTGCTTTCCTTCGTAGCTGTCTACTTTATCAGGAATACGGTCATCTTTTTTCTCCCCTGAGAATCCATTCTTCAGATGCACTCCATCACAGAATGGCTTTTTTTCGGATTCTCCACATCTGCACAGTGTCATAGTAGGACGAGTTTCAATGAAAGCACTCTTTGAATTTCTAAGCGTTTTTAGATTTTTCACAATGAGTGGTCCATTTTTTGAAACCTTGATCACAGGTTTATTGTCATTATCCATTGATACTCTCCATGAATAAATTCGTTTACATTGAATTTGTAGTTTTTGCAAATCGATTTGATCATTTGTCCATTCTATCGTAAAATTGTTTCCTGAAAATCATAGATGAGACAATTAAAGCCTAAAATATAATCCTGTGATTGATTGACTATTTGCTCTGAATTCTCCCATAAAGAAAACGAGGAAAGTAAGGAATTATCAATCGATCTGAATATTTTATTTAAATAGTATCTATAGGTATTGTGAACGTGAATGTACTTCCTTTTCCAACTTCACTTTCAACATGTATTTCTCCGGAATGCATCTCCACATAATGTTTAACAATTGCAAGTCCCAATCCGGTTCCACCATAAACACGATTCTCGGATGAATCTACCTGCTTGAATGAATCAAAGATGGTTTTTTGTTCATCCAGAGGAATACCAATGCCATTATCAGATACGGAAATCTGAATCTTATTATTAATAAGTTTGGAATCGATCCAGACTTTCCCATTTTTAGGTGTGAATTTAATTGCATTGCTAAGAAGATTATACATAATTTGTTTTATTTTTATCTTATCAGCATACGTTTCCAGATTTTTAAGATCCGTGTTGAATTTAAAATCAATTAATTTCGTTTTAATCATAGGCTCCATTAACAAAATAGCTTCATTAATTGATTGTTGCAGATTTATTTTATCAGGTTCATATTTCATATTGCCGGATTCAATTTTAGAAATATCAAGTATATCATTGATTAGACCCAACAGATGATTCCCACTTTTTTGAATATTAGAGACATATTTCACTTGCTTTTCATTCAAATTACCAACTATCTCTTCAGTCAAAATTTGGGAAAAACCAATAATTGAATTGAGGGGTGTACGTAACTCATGACTCATATTTGCAATGAATTCCGATTTGATGCGGTTTGATTCTTCAGCAAGTGCCCTGGCTTGAATAAGAGCCATTTCAGTCTGCTTGCGCTCAGTGATATCTGATAAAAACAGTGTGATTCCAATAACACTTCCTTCGTCATCCTCAAGAGGACTATACACATTCTCATACCATCTTCTTTCGAATAACAAATCACCGTATTCTTCAATTAGAGTGAAAGCTTCACCAGCGAGTGCCCGGTCAAAATTCACTTTTGCTTTCTCTCTGTCTGCAGGGTCTCTGATGTAATTGAGCATGCTAACGCCAACCTCTATCTTTGCCTCCCATATATTTTCCATTGTTATCTGATGATTTTTGTTGAAGGCAAGATATCGATATTCTCCATCAAGAGCGAATATAACGACATCTTCAGGGCTTTCAATCACTCCCTGCATGAGATTGTATGCCCGCCGGTACTTGCGTTCGGCTTGTTTCAGTGCTTCATCCACTCGTTTGCGCTCTGTGATATCAAGGATAAAACCATTAATTACGAATGAACCTCCTTTCAGTTCATCGCTTGTCCTTGCATTCATCAGTAGCCAAATGTGCTTACCATCTGCACGTAAAGCCTCATATTCAAAATTCTCAACATAGCCTTTCGTTTTAAGGAAGTTGATTAGTTCTTTACGGCAATTGGGGTCAACATAATAGTTTTCGTCCATATCCTGTAAGTAACTGATGGCTTGCTCAGGGGTACTCTGACCGACAATATGAGCCATTTCCGGATTTACCTGAACTATTTTTCCTTCGGAACTTGTGCGGAAAATTCCAACCGGGACATTATCTATGAAGTTTTGAAGCTTTTCCTCATTCTCTTTCAGAGCAACCTGAGTTTCTTTACGAGACAACTGATTTTTCAGAAGACTTCCCAGCAATACAGTTCCAATCGGATAGATCAGCATTACCGGAAAACTGATATGGCTTAGAACTTCGAAAGCAAACGGCCAGGGAAGCAGTAAAATGCAAATAAGCATGACAATGTGAACTAGAATACCAAAAAAGTATAAATCAAACTTACCGAAGAGCTTCTGGAATCTGTCATGGAACTGTCTCCATAGCAGTCCCAATGTCATAGAACTTACTGTTGTAGCAATACCAACAATTGTTCCAACACCACCTTCATAGAGGCGGTAACAACTGATGATAAGTGCTCCAACAACTGCGGGAATAAATCCAAAGAATAGACCAACTATGCTTAGCAGAATAGTACGTGTATCGAAGAATAATCCTGGGGAAAGCTCCCATGGATTTAGCATCAAGGCAATGCCTATCAAACCAATGATTATACCCGCAGCTATTCCTTTAAAGCGTGTGTTAGTGTCCATATTGAAGAAAAGAACTTCGTACAAAACACCTATAGCAAGAAGTAAAGCCGCATTATTTATGAGGGCTAGTAGTATTTCTGCATTCATACGACACCTTTCCTATCAAAAAGAACCTACGTATCCAAATGAACTTTTTTTAAAAATAATCATTACATTAATTAGTGCGGTAATATATAACCCATGATATATAATAGTGTTGAGTATGTGATATTCGACTTCTGTGGATTCTACTTTTAAAAACGAGATGTTGGATTTGTCTAAAGAGGATTTCGATAAACTGCCATCGATACCCTGTACTATTCGATAAAAACTAAGTATTAGTAAAGTAATTTTAGTATCATGGACTCTTTTACTGACTTTGCCTTAAATGAAGAATATAAGCGTCTCCAATCTCTCGAGGATAAGCTTGCTGAAATTGAATATTTAGTAGATTGGATGAAGCAGAACGGAATTACTAATGAAATTAATTGATATCTGTGAAAAGTAATCCTTACTCCATACAAAATATCTAAACAAAAACACCAGATTAAAAAATAAATTAAAAATATAAATATCAACGATGACTATGCCTCTGTTTCATAACCTTACATAAAAAAGAGAAATCCTGACTGAATGTCAGAATAAAATATACTAATTCTAATATAGTTTGTCTGATTTCAACTCATTTCAGGTCATACCCGTCTTTTCAGATATGCTACTGAAAAAATTCCGGCAATTGCAAGAATAACTTCAAACCCTGGAGATTGCTCTTCAGTTGTTGCTTCGTCACTTTGCTCTTCAATTGTTGTTTCTTCCTGAGTTTCATCAACAATTGGCTCTTCCATGTTTTGATCGTCTACTGTTTCTTCGACTGGTGTTTCAGATATGAGTTCAGGTATAGCCTCAACTACAGGTTCAGCTGCAATTTCGGGGAAATCATTGGCATTACCCGGGAAAGTCAGGGCATTTATCTCATCCAGGTTGCTGAATCCATCACCATCTGAATCACGATCTTCAATTGACGCATAATTTCCCCCATATGCTCTTCCATAAGAATTCAAAGAACCACCATTCGGACCTGAGTGACAGATTGCACATGAATCAAGCCTGGTGTCTCCGGTATCATAGTAATTGTTGAAAGAACTCATAAAACTTGATTTTGCTGATGCCATAGGTGCCACTGTCAACATTATCGCTGCTAAGAACAATACAAGAATTAATTTATATTTCATATATTCACCCCATTTTCCAGTTAATAATAACTTAGTTGTTGGGTATTTAAATACTTTTGACCCTGGAATAAGGGGTAGGTCTTAAAATATCCAGACTTATTTATCTAATATAATTTGTACAATGATGAAACATGAAAAGTTGTACAGTTATAGACATAATTAAATAGTAATCACTTCCCTTTGTTATTGAGAAGTAAAGGTTGGGGAACCTTTTATGCTTCAAATCCACTCAATGTTTTCCTTGAAGGAGGTCGTATATTATGGAATTTAACGACGGTGGGGGAGTAGAAGGCGAATTATCTGCTCAAGATGGAACTGAAATAAAAGATAATGATAACAGAAACGAGCTTGCCAAGGATAAGTTCCTCGAAGGCGACGATGCTGTAAAATACTGGTTTTTGGGATCACTTATATGGTTCCCGATATTTGCCACACTTGGGTTCATACTGGCAATTAAGTTCTTCCAGCCGTATTTTTTAGGCGACGCAGCTTTTTTGACCTTTGGCAGAATAAGGCCTGCTCATGTTAACGGTGTACTTTTTGGTTTTGTTTCATCTGGTCTGATAGGCGGGATGTTCTGGGCCATTCCGAGGCTGGTCAATACTCCCATTTATAGTGCCAGACTTACAAAACTTTCTGCGATTTTATGGAATCTTGCTCTTTTGACTGGTATAGCAATGATCCTGTTTCTTGGAAATACTCAGGGAAGGGAATATGCAGAACTTCCATGGTCAATTGATGTTCTGATTATGGTGACATTGTTGATGATATTGTACAATATATTGTCGACTTTTGGGCGAAGGACCGAGAAAAAACTCTATGTATCAACCTGGTACTACACAGGCACTTTCATCTGGTTCCCTATAGTCTATTTCATCGGTAATGTCATGTGGAGACCTCCATCGGGAGCATTGGTAGGAATTACGGATTCTATATTTAACTGGTACTACGGCCATAATGTCCTGGGGCTCTGGTTTACCACCCTTGGAATAGGTACATGGTATTATGCGGTCCCACGTATCATAAATAGGCCTCTGTACAGTCATCTCCTTTCTGTGATCAGTTTCTTCACCATTGCTTTTTTCTATACAGGTGTTGGAGGCCATCATTTACTTCAAACTGCAATCCCTGAATGGGTGAAGACTATTGCAGTTGTTATGAGTATTTTGATGTTAGTACCTGTAGTTACATTTGCAGTAAATCTGGGAATGACGCTCAGAGGTTCATGGAACATTTTTACAGAGAACATCCCATTCAGATTCATTGTAACAGGATTCTTTTTCTACGTTCTCACTTCTGTACAGGGAAGTCTTCAGGGACTCAGGGGGACAAACTCATTCTTGCACTTCTCCCAGTGGACAGTAGGACATGCTCATCTGGCAATACTCGGAGGATTCGGATTTCTAGCAATCGGAATGATGTACTGGCTGATACCTAAAATAACCCGGACAAAAATATACAGTGACAGGCTTATGAGTATCAGCTGGTGGCTTGCACTTATTGGTTTTACCAGTTTTTTTCTATCCATGACCATAGCAGGACTGGTCGCCAATTCAGCCTGGTTCCAGAATATCACTGTTGCTCCTGTATTAAAGCTCCTCCAGTTCTGGTATGTTACCAGAGCCATGGGTGGAGGAATGGTTGTACTGGCAGGGTATGTCTTTGCATATAATACACTGCTGACCTTTACACATTCAAAAGAACCCCATGTTGAAGAAGATATTTTCAGTATATCTCCCGAACAAAGTTCAAGGCCACATTCTAAGTTGCAGAAACGGTCTCAGCATGCCATGAGTATGCCTGTTATAGTGGTGGGTGGTCTGGCTCTTTTCCTTCTCATGACCTGGATGGTCGTTGCCATGCCAGCACTTAATCTTGATACTGTGAATGCCACGGATATAGCTCATCCATATACGATAGAAGAAGCAAAGGGAAGGGAAATATACACAGATATGGGCTGTTTCTACTGTCATTCACAATTTGTAAGACCTCAGGACTGGGCTATTGGAAGAATATCTGAGCAGGGAGATTATTATTATGATTCTCCTCATCTTCTGGGAACAGAACGTACTGGTCCGGATTTATCGCAGATAGGCGGTATGAGACCAACTGAGTGGCATTATCTTCATGACACGGATGCAAGAACAACCAGTCCGAGTTCCATTATGCCACCTTTCGGATTCCTTTCAGATACGCAATTGGATTCCCTGGTTGCATATATCCAGAACCTCGGTACAAATAACCTTACTGTAATGAGTTTCCATCCGGAAGTACCTTATGAGTATCAAGATAAAACGCAACCATTTGCCGATTCTATGTCTGTTGCGATGCAGAATTATAATTCCAGTAATCAGACATATACAGGAGACGAAAAAACAGGGGCAGAGTTTGCAGCTATCTTTGAAGAAGGTAAGAAAACTTACACGGAACGTTGTCTTGCATGTCATGGTTGTTCAGGAAATGCCCAGGGTCCATATGCAAGACATGTTGTAACCCAGCCCGCCAATCTTCACGAAAGAATCATGAGCTACATGCCTGAAACAGGCGATTCATATCATTTCTGGAGAGTAAGCGAGGGTGTGCCAGGTACGGCAATGCCAAGCTGGAAACTAAGTCTCAATGAAACTGAGATATGGAAGATAAATCTCTATGAAATGAGTTTTACAACAGGATCGATAAGGACGGTCAGTGGTGATGTATCTGATGGTGAAGCTATTAATTTTTCAAATCAGACCCATATCGTGCCGCCTATTGAAGGTACTCAGGACCAGTTCGAGAAGGGACAGATGATTTTCAACTTGTACTGTGCACAGTGTCACGGTGAGGGCGGACAGGGAGATGGTGTTGCCTCTATTCTAAGCTCTGGAGGATACATTGATCCGGAACCTGCAAATTTCACAGAATCAGGTGCTGATTTCAAGTACTATGGACAGTACGTCTGGAAAGTTAAGGAGGGCGTGGAAACTACGAATATGCCTCCATGGAAGTATTCTCTAAGTGATGATGAG
Source organism: Methanolobus sp. (assembly GCF_016278385.1). GTDB lineage: Archaea > Halobacteriota > Methanosarcinia > Methanosarcinales > Methanosarcinaceae > Methanolobus. The sequence goes on along the minus strand of NZ_JADQBY010000013.1, from coordinate 4,247 downwards.
ATGTACATGGCGATATTCTACATCCAACACTTTGCCACACCGGATGACTACAATGCAAAATGGGGACCATTGTACGAAAGTAACTATGCAAGAAATATGAGGAGCTGATGATATGGATGAATATAATCTGGCAATGCTCATCACAGCATTTTCATTATTCCTTATTTTCCTTGGTTTTCTGATATGGGGAATTAGAACCGGACAGTTCACAGATATCGAGGAAGCAAAATACAGGATCCTGGAGATACCTGACGAAATGTCAAATAGGAGTGAAACAAATAATCATCAGGGGGAGAAAATATGAGTTTCACCTTGGAATATGCAAGCTATGTGAACTCTTTAGTATGGATAACCGTTCTCATAGTACTCTCAAGTTTGGTACTGGTATGGCTGAGCGCAAAGAACCAGGATCACTACTCTCTGAAAGATGCAAATTCCCATGCAGAGGAATTTGGTGGAATAATTGCCGAATCTCATGGTCCTATCACAACTTTCCTTTATGTACTTTACTTTATAATGCTGGTTTGGACCATTGCATATTTTGCAGCTCATTGGGGTGAGTTTAGCAATATGTCCATGTAACCTTTTATGGGAGACAGTCAAAATGGAAGAACCTGCATCACACACAATTGGAAATGTAAAAGAGCTAAATATCGATGAGCTATTTACAAAACTAGATTCCAGCATAGGGGGCATCTCTGATGCTGAAGCTGGTGAGCGTCTTCAGAAATATGGCTACAATGAGCTTATTGAAAAGAAGACCAATCCGTTTCAAAAATTCATCGGTTATTTTTGGGCCCCTATTCCTTGGATGATTGAAATTGCTGCTATCCTTTCGGCAATCATACAACACTGGGGAGATTTCATCATTATCTCAATATTGTTGCTCCTTAATGCTGTGGTTGGGTTCTGGCAGGAAAATAAGGCTGATAATGCCATTGAATTGCTAAAAAAGAAAATGGCTTTGCAGGCCAGAGTATTACGGGATGAAGACTGGAAAGGAATGGCTTCCAGAGAACTTGTTCCCGGAGATATTGTCCGCTTACGTTCAGGAGATATTGTTCCTGCTGACGTTAAACTTATTGATGGTGATTATCTTCAGGTGGATGAATCCGCCCTGACAGGAGAATCACTTCCGGTAGACAAAGCTTTAGGAGATATTGCATATTCCGGATCCATTATTCAGAAAGGTGAAATGAATGCGTTAGTATTTGCCACCGGGATGAATACCTTTTTTGGTAAAACCACAGAACTGCTTGCAGATGTCAAGACACAGAGTCATTTCCAGAAAGCAATCGTAAAGATAGGAGATTACCTGATATTCCTTGCTGCCGGACTGGTAGCCATAGTTTTCATGGTTGCTATATTCAGGCACGAAAGTCTTCCGGATACTCTTCAATTCGCTCTTGTTCTGGTGGTTGCAGCAATACCTGCTGCGCTACCTGCTGTTCTGTCAGTATCTATGGCCGTAGGCGCAACCGAACTTGCCAAAAAAGGTGCGATTGTCAGTAAACTCGTGGCAATTGAAGAGATGGCAGGTATGGACATATTGTGTTCAGATAAAACAGGTACAATTACAAAGAACGAATTGACTTTATCAGAGCTTATTCCTTTTGATGGTTTTACAGATGAAGACCTCTTAATCTACAGTGCTTTTGCATCGAGGAAAGAGGATAATGATCCCATCGATAATGCTGTCTTCAGAAAAATAAGTTCCATGGAAGATTCAACAAAAAAGCTGGACGACTATAAAATAACAGAGTTCAAGCCTTTCGATCCTGTAATAAAACATACGGAGGCCAGTGTCGAAAGTCCTGAAGGCATGCACTTTAAGGTTATCAAGGGAGCGCCGCAGGTCATTCTTGACATGTCCACAAATAAGAAAATGATAACAGAGAAGGTGGAAAAGAGTGTAAATGATCTTGCAGTTAAAGGTTATCGTCCGCTGGGTGTGGCAAAGTGTGAGGATAATGGAACATGCAGCTTTGTAGGACTCATTGGTCTGTATGATCCACCTCATGAAGATTCAGCTCAGACCATTAAGACTGCTAATTCCATGGGCGTTGATATTAAGATGATAACTGGTGACCACGTTGCAATTGCAAAGGAGATTGCCAGTCAGATAGATATGGGTACGAATATCATAAGTGCTCCGGAGCTTGAAGGCAAAACTGATCTTCAGGCACAGGATCTAATTGAAAGATCAGATGGTTTTGCCCAGGTGTTTCCGGAACATAAATACAGAATAGTCGAGCTTCTCCAAAAAAAAGGGCACATTGTTGGTATGACCGGGGATGGTGTCAATGATGCTCCTGCTCTGAAGAAAGCTGATGCAGGAATTGCCGTTTTCGGAGCTACAGATGCCGCAAAGTCTGCTGCAGACATCGTATTTACAACTCCGGGACTTTCAGTGATCATTGATGCCATCAAAGAGAGTCGCAAAATTTTCCAGCGCATGAAGAGCTATTCCATTTACCGAATAGCTGAGACTGTGAGAGTCCTGTTTTTCATCACAGTTTCTATCATTGCGTTTAATTTCTATCCGGTGACCGCCATCATGATAGTGTTACTTGCACTGTTCAATGATGGTCCTATCATGGCTATAGCCTATGATAATGTGAAATATTCCAATATGCCGGAAAAGTGGAACATCAGGGAAGTCTTGAGTATGGCAACTTTCCTGGGAATTATAGGTGTAATTTCTTCCTTTACAATCTTTTACATAGGGTTGAATGTCCTCAATCTCAGTCAGGGTGTATTGCAGTCTTTTATATTCCTAAAGCTTGCAGTTGCAGGACACCTGACGATATTCCTTGCCCGTACAAGAGGTCCTTTCTGGTCTATCAGGCCAAGCGGTATCCTGTTCTGGTCAACAATAGGCACAAAGTTCCTGGCAACTCTCGTTGTGGTTTATGGTTTCTATATATCGCCAATTGGCTGGAAACTTGCAGGTATCGTGTGGCTGTATGCACTGGTGGCTTTTGTTATCACAGACCTGATAAAGGTGAGGTTGTATGACCTGCTGGACCATAGTGACTTAATCTTCCATAGATGAACTAAAAAAACTATATTAGATAGGAACAACTGTTATAGAACATGGAATACCAGAATGAAGAGTTTGAAGGAGAAAACTTTGAGAACACCAATTTTACAGGTATATCCTTTCAAAATTCAAAGTTCATCGATTGTAATTTTGAAAACTGCAATTTACCAAGCGTAGATTTGAATAACACAAGATTTCAGGATGTAAGGTTCAGGAACTGCAAAATCCAGGGACTGGATTTTTCAAAATGCAACGATTTTATATTTACGATTGGATTTGAAGACTCTTTCATTTCTTATTCAATATTTTCATATATAAATATGGAGAATACCGATTTTACTAATTGTCAGGTTTATGACTGTGATTTTATGAATACCAACCTCAAAAACGCAAATTTTGAAGGTTCTAATCTAAATAACACTCTCTTTAGAAATACAAACCTGAGTTTCACATCATTTAGGAATGCAAGGAACTATGACATCGATCCGAATAATAATTTCCTGAAAAAGACAAAATTCTCCATTCCAGAAGTAATCGCTCTTTTGAATGTCTTTGATATTGAAATAGAATGAAAAGATGCTATTTTTTTCTGACCTTTTTCTTTACAGCAAGCTCACTGATTTTGCACAATAATAAATACAGGCATGGATAGCGATAGATCCCAAGTTTCATCATTTGTTACCACTTCTCAGGTATTGTTACTTTCACATAGACTAAATATTCGAAGAGGTTTTAAGTTCCATTGCTACTACCATCCAATTTACTTATATAACTCCATCACATGGATACAAATGTTGGTGGCCATATATATGAAAAAATTGATACTAGATGTTATCTTCAAATCGGAAAAACGAAAAAACACATTGATAATATTACAGGAAGGACCAACAGAAATGGAAAACCTTCTCAAATACCTGGAGACAACAAGACAGGCCTTACTTCCTCAAACTAAAATTCTGGAAGATAATTATCTTGTAACTCATTATAACGATACTTATGAATTGACAATTATTGGAAAACTGATCGTTAATGAAATGATTCCTTTACTAGATACGATTAAGCTTCTGGATATTGACATTAACTATTGGGGCACTCGTAATCTTAATTTTATCCCACCCCATCTATTAAAAATATTAAATGAGACACATAAGAGGATTTCGATATACCTTCATTTTAGATTCACTTAAGTATTCAAACTCAATTT
>NZ_JADQBY010000023.1 GCF_016278385.1 Methanolobus sp. | reverse complement strand
CCTTTTTAAATTATTATGTCAAAATAAAATAGGAAGTAGGTTTTCTACAGAGCCGTTCACATTTTTTTTTATATAACATTAGCGAGGCTATCTCCTAAATTCGACAACTATTTATCCGATAATCCCAGAAAGAAACTGTATTATTTTCAAAAGAGATAATACAGGAGTGAAAGAAAAATGCCAGCAATTGTTGATAAAGATGTATGTACAGGGTGCGAACTATGTGTTAATTCCTGTCCGGTAGAAGCAATCTCAATGGGCGATAATGATATTGCAGTTGTTAATGCAGACGAATGCGTGGACTGTGGTGACTGCGTAGATATTTGTCCGGTTGAAGCAATTTCACTGGAATGAATAGACTAAATTCTTTATTTTTATATTTTATTGAGAATTTTTCAAATTTGTTGATGTTACTCTATTCAATATGAGCTTTGCCTGGGTCTAAAGAATTAGCATTATACGAAGTAATTTTAAAAACACCTTTTTGATGCATCAAGAGAGAATGCATAGAACCTAGGATAACTTTCCCCATTACTTCGCAATAAGCTTACTCTCAGTAAGCCTTTCCAGACACACGGCCAGCCTTTTTATCCCCTCTTCTATCTGTTCAAAATCCGAATTGGAGAAATTCAATCTCAATGTGTTATTGCCAATACCATCTTCAGTATAGAACGGACTGCCGGGAACGAAGACAACGTTTTCTTTTATTGCCAGCTCGAACAGGTCTGTTGATGAGATTCCAGGAGGCAATGTGACCCAGATGAACATCCCACCTTCAGGTTTTGTATAAGCTATTTCCTCCGGGAAGTGCTCAGTCATCATATTTACCATGAGATCACGACGTATTCCGTATGCATCCTTTATTTTCAGGATGTGTTTATCGATATCATTATCCAGCAAGTACTGGTGGATAATCCTTTGCGAAAGGTAATTAGAATGCAGGTCAGCCGCCTGTTTGGCTATGAGCAGCTTCTCCATGACTTCCTTTTTGGCGCATATCCATCCCATTCGGAGTCCCGGAGCAATTATTTTAGAGAAGGAACCAAGAAGAATGGTATTGTCTGAATAATTCCTGATGGTCGGCAGGTCATCACCTGCAAATCTCAGTTCACCATATGCATTGTCCTCAACGCAGATCACATTGTGCCTGTCAAGTATTTCGGCAGTATCGATTCTCTTCTGCCTGGAATAAGTTATGCCTGAAGGATTCTGAAATGTTGGAACCGTGTAGAAAAGCTTTGCACTGCCTTCACTTAAAGTACTGTCCAGCATATCAGTATCAATACCATCATCAAGAAGAGGAACATTACTGAATTCCGGTTCGAAAAGAGAGAAAGCCTGGATCGCTCCAAGGTAGCCGGGGCTTTCAATAATGACTCTGTCTCCTTTGTTCAGAAAAACCTTACCTATCAGGTCAAGGCTCTGCTGTGAACCGTTCGTGATCAATATCTCATTAGGGTCTATCTTAAGCCCATTTTTTTCAAGATATCTTTGCGCAATGAACTCCCTCAAAGGCAAATATCCTTCAGTTGTACTATATTGAAGAGCATTTTTTCCATCCTCTGACAGAACTTTTGCAGATGCTGCTGCAATTTCTTCCACCGGAAAAAGACCAGGATTTGGCAGTCCGCCAGCAAAGGATATAATCTCCGGCTGCTGGGTAACTTTCAGGATCTCTCTGATAAAGGACTTACGGGTATTACCCATTCTGTCAGCAAATATAGTAGTCATGCATGCGCTTCAAGCTTTGATACAAATTAAATGTTTTCATCAATTTATGCAATATGACACTACATGAAATTATGATATTAACCCTGAACATTTACGCATCATCCACTAAAAGCTTCATTATTCTTCATTTAGAAAATATCTCCTTCGTCCCTCCTGATATCAATAAAGCTACATCCTTCAGAACGAACATTTGCCTGAGACCTTTGGGCATGGCTATGTATCTTGGCTCCCATACCGGGTCGAACTTTTCCTTATACACCCGCAGACCCTTGAAATTGTAGAAATATTCCCCGTGTGTGAAAATGGCAGAACCGATCTTGTTCCACATGGGTGCAAGGGTCCTGTTCTCCAGGCCTGAAAGAGGAGACATGCCCAATGAAAAGTACTTGTAACCATTATCCTTGCCCCATAGCATGAGCTTGACAAAAAGATACTCCATGGATGCGTTTGATATCTCTGGATCGTACCTCATAAGATCGATAGTTATCTCTTCCTGGTCCGCACCGATAAGGACGTTTGAAAATGCAGCTATTGTCCCTTCTTTCCTGACAATTGCAAGAGGAAAATTAGCCAAGTAACCTATATCAAAATAGCCCAAGGAGAATTTCTTTTCCTTTGTACTTTTCGTTTCCAGCCAGGCATCAGATATGCTTTTTAATTCTGCAGCATGGCTGACTATATCCTCCGGTGGCATGACCTCAAAATAGAAACCCTCCTTCTCCATACGTTTTACAGAATATCTGAAATCCTTTGAGGCGCTGCCTTCAAGTGTGAATGATGAAAGCGGAACTTTTCCCTCTTCACCTATCTTGATGAAAGTAAGACCGATGTCCAGATAATATGGAATATACTTTTCACTGACCTCATAGAACACAGCACACCCCTGATGCAGGTTAGCCAGTTCATGGAAATCCCATATCAGTTCTTTTACGTTCTTACCATTGCCAATTGGGTCACCCAAACAGACCCAACTTTTTCCCTCGACACCATACATTAGGAAGTTTTCATTCTTTTCATCGAAGAACAGGTATTTGTCCCTGAGCATTGCCAGATGCCCATTCGTATCCTTACTGCTCCTTATTATCCCCTCTGCCACTTTCAAGGTAGCATCATCAGGAAGTTTCAGACCCTTGTTCGAACCTCCCAGCAATTTCATTGTACCGATAACTGAAAGGACGAAAAGTACTCCAACAACCGACCTTAGGAACCTCGAAACCTGCATGTTGGCACCAAACTGCCAGAGCATTTCACCCGAATACTCAACATGTTCATGAGTAAACATTCCAAGCCATATGAAACTCAGGACAACAACAGCAATAACAATGATATTATCCCTGCTGAATGACTGGTTGAGAAGGGAGGATTTCCTGTAGAAATGTTTCCTCTGGGGTAGCAGGAGTAAGAAAATAAAGAACAATATAATTGACTCTGTATAGTTGAAACCTTTGAGAATGGAGAAGATACTTCCAAGAAATAGTATTATTACAGACAGCAGATATGCCCCATCTACTCTTTTCCAGAGACCGTTGGCCAGGACAAGTAGTATGACACCTATTATACTGCTCAACAGACTGGAAGATTCTATCAATGAAAGGGGTATTATTCTACCAATAAACCGCATGCTTTCCATCTGTGGTGGCAGAGCCTCGGAAAAAAGGAGCAATATCCCCGCGAAGAACACAAGCACACCAAATATCTGCGGAGTGAAAGCAGAGAGTTTCAAGTAGGTCTTTTTATGAAGGCTCACCAATATTTTTTTCCTTGCATTGAACTCGCTGTAGGAGAGTACAATGATTCCCGTCACAAAAGGAGTGATGTTGTAGATGAACCTGAATGCTACAAGCGCCGCAATAGTGTTTGCTGCAAGAGAATATGGAATTAGCATAAAGAGCATGACAGCTTCAAATACACCCAGACCGGCAGGTATGGTGCTCATCAGGGCAACTATCTGTGCTATCAAAAATATTGCGAGTAGGAATGTAAATGATATCCCCGTATCCGGAGGCAGCAGGAAATACAGTATACTCCCTGCAAAGATATAGTCAAGTGATGAGATGAATATCTGTAGCAAGGCTATCCGGATATAAGGGAACCGAATCTCATAATCCCTTACCTTGAATGCTTTTTGAAACAGGCAGAGTATAAGATATATTAGAAGTAGAGATAATAACAGAAACCCTGTGTTTCTCACAAAAAAAGCGGATACATAAAATACTTCAGACAACTCTGACGGGTAAATACATAATAGCATTCCCCCCACAAAACAGAACCCTGTCCAGAAAGTTATACTGCAGAATGTGATAATTTTGCCTATCTGCAACAAGGTCAATCCGTATTCGGAATATGACCTGTATCGAAGGGAGCCGCTTGTTAGCAGGTTAAACCCTCCGTTGTAACTGATAGCTGTGCTGGTGAATGAGGACTTTGCTATCTTGCGATACGGAACTGACTCACCTATGTAACGCAGGGCCAGAAGGTCATAACCAGTAAGTGCAATATAACTCAGAACAGTGAAGATGAGAGCCAGGAGAATATTCAACAGCGAAATAACAGAAAAACTAGTGAGTATGTCCTTTAAGCGTAAATGATGTAACTGGCTATCCAGAAGAAGTAACGACAGAGCAAAAATGACTATCGGTACAAAATAACTTACTTTCTTAAAGAGCTCATGGGTACGATAATAGTTCTTCTTAAACAAAACGTGTCACCTGTAAAGATAGAAAAGGTATATAGCTAACTCTATATAGAATTTATTCAAGATTAATCTATCTGAAAAAAATACAGGATCTTTTTATAGGCAGACTGAGCAAAACTACATAATATCCGTTTGATATTAACTGAAATTCTTTTATAATATCATGCCTAATGCTGGCACTGTTGCCAGATATCCATCAAACAGGACGATAGTGTCCTCTATTATTTTTTCATCAATATATTCCTGTTTTTCAAACTTTGAAAGAAGGTCTGCTTTCAGCAGGAAGAGTTCTTTCACATTTTCCAGTTCAGCAATTGCAAGCAGTAATAATTGTACGTCCGGTGTTTTTTGTTCCACAGCTTTGCGATAGACCATACCAATAAAATGGTCCGTAGAAGTTATCAACCGCATATACCTTTTAACAGCTTCAACTGCATCTGATGACAGGGTTCTGACAGTAAGACAGGAATATAACATACTGTCAACATGTTCTGTTTCACCTGTTTGTTTCAGTAAGATTCTCCTGACAAGGCCATTCTCAAGCTTAAATACCTGCCATTGAAGGTCCTTTGTAAGATATGATGGCAGGTCTATAAAACAATCAGACGATAATTCTGCTTCAAACCCGGCCCTGCTCGCAGAACTTATGTTGCTTAGACTAAATTCCATCTCCCCAGCATATTCAAGCAACATACTTTGCAACACATCCGGAGCTATGTAATTCTCAAGTCTGACAGATAGATCTGCATACATTGCCTTTGATTCTTTTAGCATATTTTCAATGAATCCAGGAGATAATTCTTCAATAGTCTCTTTTCCCAGGCGCATCATATCTGATTTTTCATCTTTGGAAAATCCTCTGCATGACATGCTTGGATATAACTGCAACCGCCACCCGAAGAAGAACTTCACCGGGAATATCCTGCACAGAAGTGAACGGATATCATATATCCCACATTTTTTATCATCGCATAGAAAAATACAGGCACCTTTTTCATCCTGCTGCCTCATTGTAAAAATTCCATTAAGACAGGAATGTCCATTCTCCCATTTCCTGAATGCTGTACCGTTCTTTTCCAGTATCATCGGGAAGTACTTTTCCCATTCTCTCACCTCTGCCGGGAAGGAACAGCAAAATCCGCATCCATCAAGACAATTAAATTTAATTCCTTTTAACGGTGTAAAGTCTATCTCAGTCATTATCCCATATCTCCCAGAAAAGGTATCAAAACAATTCAAATTAATTAATCATTTTAGTCATCATATTCCTGAAAAGGATTGAAAGTCCCGGATGATCACATTCCTGTATTTTCGAACATGTTATTAGAACAGAATTAACTACCAGACATATAATTGTTTTAATATTAAAAGTATTTTAATTGATTATACATCTTTTGAGACATTTTTATCAGATGAATTATCCACATATACTCATTATAACCTTTAAACACAATAATAGATTTATTTATCCAAATAAAACCTTATTGAAAGAGGTTCATTGTAAGATCAAAAAACCAATTGAATATAGACCTCTTCAATTTTCATTATGACATGCTCTTATATATACTAACAGAATAAATAAATGGCAATGGCTTCGATATCCTTTGCTAATGAGCTTATGCGAAAGGGCATACATTTTACCTCAATTCTTATTATACTTGTCTATGCCTTTTTTGGAAAACAGGAAACACAGACCCTATTAATTATTTATCTTGTGCTGATACTGAGTATCGAACATCTAAGACTTGACAGAGGTATCAAACTTCCTGTATTCCATATTCTCCTACGCCAAAAAGAAAAGGCAGGAATTGGCTCACATGTATATTTTACACTTGGTGCACTTATAGCGGTCTCGGTATTCAGTAAAAACATTGCTTTTGCAGCTATCCTTATGACAACTTTTGGCGATATGAGTGCAGCACTGATTGGTAAAAAGTTTGGAAAAATAAGGATCTTTGCTAATGGAAAGAGTCTGGAAGGCTGCATTGCAGAATTTATCGTAGACCTGTTTATAGCAGTTCTTTTAATTCAAAACCCTTTTGTCTCTGTTTTTATGGCATTTGTTGCAACTTACGTGGAAACTACATTCGTGAAAATAGATGATAACATTGTGATCCCTGTATTTTCCGGTGCCTTTGCAGAACTGGCTTTCTTATTACTTCTTCACCTTGGTTTATGACAACTATTTTCAACGGTTGTGACGCCTATGAATAAAAATATCCATAGGCATCTTTTCCCACTGATCCTGTATGTAATGAACCCTATACCCACAAAATATTGTATAACTTGATGTTATTTAAAAGATATACTGTCAACTAGTATAATCTGGAAAAAGAGATTATTAATCACTCTTACTCTTTGTATTCTCCCTCATCTTGAGAATGGCAGTTGTAGGCGGTACTTTCTTTGGACATACAGCTACGCATTTGTAAACAACATCACATCCCCAAACACCCTCTTTAGAGTTAACCTGGGAAGTAAGTTTGTCAACATCCTCTCTTCTGCTGCGAGGGTCCAGACAAAAGCGCCATACTTTTGCAAGTGCAGCTGGTCCGAGATACTTATCATCCCTTGCTGCCGCCGGACAGTTTCCATGGCATGTGGCACAGAGTATACAGTTGGTGTATTTCTCAATTTGAATCTGCATGGAAGGTTCAATTATATTCTCTTCATAGCCCGTCTTTTCAGACACATGTATCCATGGTTCAATAGAATTAACGAGCCTGTAAAAATGGTCCATATCAACTATCAGATCCCTAATAACTCTTAAATTTGGAAGCGGTTCAACAAGAACATCTTCTTTGCTTTCATCCTTACTGCTGTGTTTCAGAAGAATCTCCTCTTTTTCAGATTCCAGGATTACTTCAGATTTAACAGCAGATAACTGCGTTCTACACGCAAGTACGGGTTTTCTATTTATGAGCATGGCACAACTCCCACATACGGCGCCCCTGCAGGAATACCTGAAACAAAGACTTCCATCCTGTTTTTCCTGTATCTGGAACAATGCTTCAAGCACCGTCATTCCAGGTTTTTCTTCCACATCAAAAGTTTCATACCATATTGTATTCCCATCCTGCCTTCTGATTGTCAGTTGTACCATCAGTATTCCCTCCTTTGTGGAGTGAAACGGCCAATATTAACTTCCTTGTATTCAAGACGTGGCTCCACATCTTTGTAAGCAAGTGTATGTTTCAACCAGTGTCCATCATCCCTTTCAAGGTAATCCGTACGATAATGCGCACCTCTGCTTTCTTCCCTTGCAAGTGCTCCTATAGTTATAATATGTCCAAGTTCAAGCATGCCCTGCAATTCGAGGGCATTTATAAGTTCGAAATTAAAAACCTTGACCTTGCTCTGAACCCTTAGTTTTGCTGCCCTTTTTTTGAGTTTCCTTATTTCATCCAGAGCATGTTCCAGCCCCTTACGGTTCCTGAATATACCTACATGTTCCTGCATGATCTGCTGCAGCTCATCCCTGATAGAAGCAAAGTTTCCCCCTTCACCACCAAACATTCCCTGAAGCCTTCCCTCCTCCTGTCGGAAAGCTTCAATCAGTTTGTCTCCATCAGCCTTTTGAATCAATTTTATATAATCTACTGCATCGATCCCTGCTCTTCTTCCGAAAACAACAGTGTCAAGAAGTGAATTACCACCAAGCCGGTTTGCACCATGAACACTTATACAGGCACATTCACCTACAGCATAAAGACCCGGCATTGGTGTTCTGCCATTAATGTCAGAACTTACGCCACCCATAGAATAATGCTGACCAGGCTGCACAGGTATAGGTTCTTTCACAGGATCGATGCCTGCAAAATCAATTGATATTTGCCTGATTCCCGGAAGACGTTCATTGATTACATCCTTTCCCAGATGAGTCAGATCAACATGAACATACCCTCCAGGGAAGCCTCGACCCTCATCTATTTCTTTTTGAATTGATCTGGCAACGATATCCCGGGGTGCAAGCTCCATTGAATCCTTTGCGTAGTTACTCATGAAGCGCTCATGATCTTTATTGAAAAGGTAGCCACCCTCCCCACGTGCTCCCTCTGTAATCAGTATATTTGTTCCCAGAAGAGTTGTGGGATGGAATTGAACAAATTCCATATCTTCCAACGCAACACCAGCCATATAGGCCAGGCTGATACCAAAACCCCTGTTAATCATGGCATTGGTGGAACGCTGGTATATTCTTCCATATCCACCGGTTGCAAGAATAATTGCCTTTGAACGAAAAGCCCCAAGCTTTGAATCAGCCATATTCATCGCAATACATCCTGCACATCTGCCTTTATCAATAACCAGTTTGGTCACTAGCCATTCGCTGTATATTTTGATGTTACATTTTAGAACCTGTTCGTATAATGTATGCAACAGGTTATGCCCTGTCCGGTCTCCTGCAAAACATGTCCGTGGGAACCCTGCACCACCAAAAGGACGCTGGGCAATTTTTCCATTCTCCTGCCTTGAGAAATTACACCCCCAGTTCTCCATTTCAATTACTCTTTCAGACGCCTCCTTGCAAAGCACATCAACTGTATCCTGGTCAGCGAGATAATCACTGCCTTTTACAGTATCAAATGCATGTGCTTCCCAACTATCATCAAATCCAAGTGATGCATTGATACCTCCTTGGGCAGCACCTGAATGACTGCGTATGGGATAAACCTTTGAAATTATGGCAACATCCGCCCCCAACTGATAAGCTTCAATGGCTGCCCGAAGTCCTGCAAGTCCACCACCAATCACGATAATATCATGATCTATCATCTGTTAGCCCCCGTTAATTTCATTGGATCCAGAAGGTCTTTTATTTCTTTGCTTGTAAACAATCCCTGTTCAATAACGACATCCTTGATTGAAAGAGTCTCGCTGTGCGCCCGGTGAGCTAGCTCAGCAGCTTTATCATAACCGATTACAGGAACAAGAGAAGTTACCAATGCGAGACTCGAACCGGCAAGCTCTGCACACCTTTGAATGTTGACACTCAGACCTGCAAGGCATTTCCTGTTGAAAGAATCAATTGCCCCTGCAAGTATCTTAATAGACTGGAGAAGATTGCGGGCAAGAAGTGGTGTGAATACATTGAGTTCAAGCTGCCCTGCCTGTGCCGCCATCATAATAGCAGTATCGTTACCGATTACTTGAAAACATACCATATTGAGCATTTCCGCCATAACCGGATTGACCTTTCCGGGCATAATCGATGACCCTGGCTGCACTGCCGGAAGGTTTAACTCGCCCATTCCTGCCCTTGGGCCACTTGAAAGCAAACGCAGATCATTTGCTATCTTAGTAAGACTTACTGCAAGACCTCTGAGTGCGGCAGAAGAGGCAAGTATGGCACCAGCACCCTGGGTTGCTTCAAAGGTATTTTTAACCATCCTGAATTCAATCCCTGTTATATCCCTCATCTCACTGATAGTAATATCTGAAAAACCGGGAGGGACATTCAATCTTGTTCCCACGGCAGTTCCACCCATATTCAACTCAAGCAGGCCATCCAGAGCTTGTAGTAACCTTTCCCTATCAATTTCTATCATTCTGGCATAGCCGCTGAATTCCTGACCAAGCGTGATTGGAACTGCATCCTGCAGATGTGTTCGCCCTGGTTTGACAACCAGCATGAACTCAATGGATCTCTTGTTGAGAGTGTACAGAAAATCATCAATTACCGGAATAAGATCTGCCTTTAGGATTTCAGCCGCTGAAATGTGAATGGCTGTATGAGTCGTATCATTTGAGGACTGGGACATGTTTACGTGGTCATTTGGATGGATGATATCGTATCTTCCTTTTTCAAACCCTAAGATCTCAAGTGCACGGTTAGCGATTACTTCATTTGCATTCATGTTCTGTGAAGTACCCGCACCAGACTGAAAAGCATCGACAACAAACTGATCTTCCAGTTTCCCATTTCTAATCTCAAATGCAGCTTCAATTATTGAGTCCCCAATCTGAGAATCGAGTTTGCCAGCTTTAATATTGGCCTTTGCAGATGCTATTTTTATAGCTGCCTGAGCTTTTATGAACTCCATTGGTAAGCTCTCACCACTTACCCTGAAATTGTCTACTGCTCTTGCAGTCTGAGGGCCATAGTATACATCATCAGCTACCTCTACTTTTCCTAAAGTATCTTTTTCTAACCTGACCACATGATCACCCACGACCTATGAAACACATAAAGAAAATAAGAATATTTTGAATTATACTCCCATAAAAAGACAGCCGCTTTATCTAATAAAGATATGCCGCTGAATTTAGAAGTTCTGTTTTCATATTCTATTTTATACAATTGTCAGAATCCTTTAAGAATCATGAGATCAATCTACTGATATATGACTGACAACAAGAATGATGAGGAGATTTTGACAGAAGCAAAGATCACAAATGATCCTAACAGTTCGCTGTTTCAAAAGGCCTTTAGTAGTTCTGTCACTGGTGAAGCTGCAATTACCCCAGGGTTTAAAGTAGAGTACGCACCTCACAAATCCCAGGGTCTGCAAAGTGCATCCGATATGTGGATCGATAAAAGCAGGATTTTTGACGGGCTTTCTAAAGAGAAAATGGATCTTGAAAGCATTAAAAAGATATCTCGCCAGTAATTTTCCGGATAACTTGCCCAATTACTAATCATTAATAGCAGGCTAATACTAGCTGCTATTTTTTATATGTTAATAATAACCGGAATTCAATTCCGGTTTACCGGCATTCTTTTTTAATCTCAAAATAGATTTGGTATTAATTGGTGCCCCCTTAAAATCAAATTTAGTTGTTTTAAACACAACTTGATTTTTTGACAAGTTATTTATATAACGCGATTATACAATAATGTATACTCATTAAACATAATGCGATAAGAGGTTAGAAAATGGCACCATGGGAATATGACATAAGATCTGTCCGCTATGGAGAATGGGACAGTACAAAAGAGGATCTGAATAAACTCGGTGTAGACGGCTGGGAACTTATACGCTTCTCAGAAGATACAGATGAAAATGGAATGATAAAAGCATTCTTAAAGAGACCAGTTGATTGTCTGGAATGTTAATTCCTTTATCTAAATATTCTATTTAGTATCCTCCGTCAACTTTACTTGTTTTGTTTTTCATTATTAATATTTCTTGAATTTCGGAAAAATTAAGTTGATATATTCAGTCTTTCTAGCCACATCAATCTTCATTTAATTACAGATGCAGCTTTCTTGCTATAATTGACAGGAAGTATCACATGAACTATGGTTCCGGTTTCCGTTTTGCTTTCCAGCCAGATGTCTGCGCCATGGTTTATGATTATCTTTTTACTTATGAATAAACCAATACCTGCACCTCCATATGTTCTTGTAAGCGACCCATCCACCTGATAGAAATCATCAAATACTGATTCGATTTTCTCTTCCGGAATCCCGATAACATTGTCACCAATAGACACATGGATTTTGTTGCTTATGCCAGTGAAAGAATAATTATGAAAAATGGAGGGTAATTATTTAGTCATATACTGCCAACACACAAAATATTACAAAATACTTAAATACAATAAAGACGGTAATAGGAATCTGTCTTCTGATTAAACATAAAAACGAATTATCGAAAACAAAATAACAGGTAGAAAGATATAATGACTCAAACAGTCACAAGCATAAATAGCATAAATATCCCGGAAGGTTACAGCTTAAAGAGGATACAGTTCTACTTCTGGCTAGGACTTGTATCGGCAATCTTCTTAAGACTGATTATTATCGCAGATTATTATAGCGGGGTAATTTCAAAAGTTCTATTCTACCTGGGTGTTATAGGATATCTGGTGTTTTTCGCACACAGATATCACATTGCAACACGCCGGGTAAGTGTTCTGAGAAACCTGGAGTTGCTTAAGAAAATTGAGAACAGGACTCCTTTGACTGAGAATGATTACCACGGATTACAATATATCATGTGGAGTTTGTCCGTCTCAAAGGAACGCATGAATTACCTGGTGATATTTGCTTTCTCGATAATAGCTATTGTATTATCATTAGCACTTGACCTGGGAATTGTATGAAAGCAAGGTTCAAAAAAAGATGTGTGCTGATTTGGTAACCTTGTTGTCAAAATGTAAGTAATTAGGGGGTACATACCCTACTTTGCATCATATTTTTGTGAATATATATATATATATATATATATATACTCGTACTAAAAGGAGTTAAACCATACTTTATGGAGTACTGGGTATAGTACTATGGAAATTAAGGAATACCTATATCTAAAACCTATACGATGGTTGCTCTGAATGACTTGTAATGGCTTCTTGAATTAAGACATAATAAACCACTATACTGCCCTATGGGTTCCATTTCAATGTCATTTTAGCTAAAACGTGGGTATGAAAGTCAAAGTTGATTGTGGATATTAAAAAGAGCAAAATTTAAGTATAGAACTTATGGATTAGTGAGTGACCTAAATAAAAAAATCAGAGACAATCAAATTAGATTTGATATGATTTGATCGTTTCTAAGAATGTAGGTAAATAAACCTCAAAAACGGTTTATTTCATCTGCTCGATCTTTTTAGTAATTAGCTCTGCCTTTTCATTTCCGACAAAAAGATTCAGCCCTGCCTGCAAATATTTTGTAAATTCATTTAAGTGTGCAGAAGAAAGCTGTTCGGGTGTAATTCCTATTTTTTTGCATTGTGTTTTAACTGAGGCCTGTGCCATTGTCTTCCCAATGTGTGGTTCCAGTAAACTAACAACCTGATCCGATAATCCTGCCATTTTCATTTACCCCCAAACAATCCAAGTAATTTTCTTCCCGCAAGTACATAGAACAATGAAGACAGCATTAAAAATAAACTCTGCAACCATTTAAGAGAGTAATCATTTGTGAATCCGAAATCAGTTCCGTGTCCGAAGTAGCGGAACAGGGACGACATGGCAAATAACAATGCAAAAACTAATAAAAGGCTAATAAAATTTCGCACTGCTCCACCATACTTTGTCCTTGCATCATAGTAAATGATCGCGACTACGAAGAACAGCAAGGTTGTAAGTATTTTTAGCCCCGGGTTGAGTGGACTTGTAGAATAATCAAATAAAGCAGACATTTATTCATCCTCCATTATCCCAAGTGCTCTGGCAGCTACAATTAACCTATTCCTTACAAGATACGCCACGTATACGCTGATAATTGCAAAGATAAGGATGAATACACTCTCGCCCCATTTCCATGAGACGATTTTGTCGCCACCATACCTGAAGGCCATAGCAATAAAACCTGCTATTCCACCTGCAAACAACAAATTTGCAATCTTCTGTATCTCTCCGCCATATGCCTGTCGGGCTTGATAAAAATAATATACCCCAATGACAAACAATATTGGAGTAACCATTTTTAACAGCGGGTTTAGAAAACTTTCCTTATAACTTAGTATTTCTATTACCATTTTATCCCTCTATCTTACTAATTTATAACAGCAAAAAATATACTGCCACTTATATATTAATGTTTGCATGCTACCGATGTTAACACTATCAACATAATTAAAATCATAATTTAATTCAGCAGTTACGCAATTAGAGAATCAGTAGAGGTACGACTATCAGTTTAACACCATTCATGTCATACGCTCAATCATTTTAAGGATTATTTGTGCTTTTTTATTTCCGACAAAACATCCAGTTATGCCTGCAAATATTTTGAAAAATCGATTATTCCAACGCGTCTCCACTGTAGGTTTCTGGTAAATATTCCTTGATTTAATGTAGCTTCCACTATACTGAATAATTCCCTTGTTTGTTAGTGCTTTCATTTGATGCAAGTTAAAACAAAATACTCCCGTTCTTCCCCACACCTGCAAATCCAACCGATAACTGTTTTTTCCTTAGTCCAACAATTTCTGCATATTCACGAAGATAATCTTGAATACTGTACTTAATTGTGCACACACAACCACATCCAAACAATCCTACATTTCCCATCAGATATCTTGGATTCTGTCTGAACCGTGTCTCTGTGATATTACAAATCTTGATTATCCATATTTTTTAACGGTACAATTGGACATCAAAAATAGTTCATGGAAAAGGTTTCATGAGGGCAAACTTATTTATTCCAATGCAGGTTTTTATTCCCTAGTCAAAACACCCTGCAGACAAGTCACTATTGTGTTATTATAATAGAAAAAGCGGGGAATATATGTGAATGGATAGGAGTGCCAGAAGGCACAGGTACAGAAATCCGGCAGAAAGTCGGTTTTGATCTTATACAAATATCATAATCAAAGATTATATTTTAAGAGGTGACATTATGACAAGTGATGATTTTAAAGATCCTTTCGGATCCAAACAGACCATCAATATCGGCGATAAAAAGGTAAACTTCTATAGCTTACATAAGCTGGAAGAACTGGGAATTACCAGCATTTCCAGATTACCTTACTCCATCCGTGTTTTGCTTGAAGCGATACTCAGGAATGTAGATGGTAAAGTAATTACCGAAGATGATGTGAAAAACCTTGCAGGCTGGAGTCCTAAAGGAGTTCCTGCAATAGACATACCATTCATTCCTTCAAGAGTTCTCATGCAGGACTTTACAGGCGTTCCTGCAGTAGTGGACCTTGCTGCCATAAGGTCAGCCATGAAAAGACTGGGTGGTGACCCTTCAGCGATCAATCCTGTTATTCCTGCAGACCTTGTAATTGACCACTCAATACAGGTAGATTACTATGGAACTTCCTATGCCCGCAACTGCAATGAGAAATATGAGTTCCACCGCAACAAGGAAAGGTATGAATTACTACACTGGGCCCAGAATGCCTTTGATAATCTAAGAGTAGTGCCACCTGCAAGTGGTATAATCCACCAGGTAAACCTTGAGTACCTTGCATCAGTTGTCCACCTGAGAGAAAAAGGTGGCGAACTTGTCGCTTATCCTGATACACTTGTAGGTACTGATTCCCATACCACCATGATAAACGGACTTGGTGTCCTTGGTTGGGGTGTCGGTGGAATTGAAGCTGAAGCTGTTATGCTCGGTCAACCATACTATATGCCAATTCCTGAAGTTGTAGGCTTTAAGCTCACAGGAGAACTTAGGGATGGTATCACGTCCACAGACCTTGTGCTTACAGTTGTGGAAATGCTCAGACAACATGGAGTTGTTGGCAAATTTGTGGAATTCTACGGACCAGGATACAAAACATTGGAACTGACTGACAGAGCAGTACTTGCAAATATGGCTCCTGAATACGGTGCTACAATGGGATTCTGCCCGGTGGATGAGATTACTCTGGACTACATGCTCATGACAGGCAGAGGCGAAGAACAGGTAAACCTTGTAAGGCAGTACTGTAAAGAGCAGAGCCTTTTCCTTGAAGAAGGAGCAGTTGAGCCTGACTTTACATCAACACTTGAACTTGACATCAGCACGGTAGAACCAAGTCTTGCAGGACCAAAAAGACCACAGGACCGCATACCTGTTCAGGAAATGTCAAGAGCTTTCCACCAGACGATAAAAGATGTTTTCACTGCAAAGAGTGGTAAAAATGCTAACGGTGATGATCCTGACTACAGCCGCTGGCTTGGGGAAGGCGGATACAGTGTTTCAGAGATCACACATCCACATCAAACAGGTATTACTAAAATAAAGTGTGCAGACGATGTAGTTGCTGTTACACACGGATCAGTTGTTATTGCATCTATCACATCCTGTACTAACACATCCAGTCCATCTCTTATGATCGGGGCCGGATTGGTTGCAAAGAAAGCTGTCGAAAAGGGACTTAAGGTAAAACCTTTCGTAAAGACAAGTCTTGCACCTGGTTCCCGTGTAGTTACTGATTACCTCAAGACAGCCAACCTTATGCCTTATCTCGATGCACTAGGGTTCCATCTTGTAGGCTATGGTTGTCTTACATGCATAGGAAACAGTGGCCCTCTACGGGAAGCGGTCTCAAGTGTGATAGAAGAAAAGGATCTCACAGTTGCAGCAGTTCTTAGTGGAAACAGGAACTTTGAGGGCAGGATAAACTCCCAGGTAAAAGCAAACTACTTAGCATCACCAATGCTTGTTGTTGCCTACGCACTTGCAGGCACAGTTGATATCGATCTTATGAAAGAGCCTATAGCCTGTGACCCTAACGGTCAGCCGGTCTTCCTTAAAGATATATGGCCTGGCAAGGAAGAACTTGATGAATGCATTCACAAAGCTGTAACTCCTGAAATGTTCATTGAGCAGTATTCCAATGTCTACAAGGGTACTGATCTCTGGAGAAGCCTGGATGCACCGAAAGGATTACTCTATGGCTGGGACCAGAATTCAACATATATCCAAGAACCACCTTTTTTCAAGGATTTCCCACTTAATGTGGACAAACTGAGCGACATCAAAGATGCACGTGCTCTTGTGATGGTTGCTGACAGTATAACTACAGACCACATATCTCCGGCAGGCTCAATTCCCTCAAGCTATCCTGCAGGTCAGTATCTGATCTCAAAGGGAGTAGATGAAAAGAACTTTAATTCATACGGTTCCAGGCGTGGTAACCATGAAGTTATGATGAGAGGTACATTTGGAAATGTGCGCCTTAAGAACAGGCTTGTTGGAAGCAAAGAAGGTTCATGGACCATACACCAGCCCGAAAACCAGGAACTGCCAATCTATGATGCTGCTATGAAGTACGTAGAAGAAGGTACTCCACTTGTAGTTATTGCCGGTAAGGAATATGGTACTGGAAGTTCACGTGACTGGGCTGCAAAAGGTACCCAGTTGCTTGGTATCAAGGCAGTTATTGCGGAATCGTATGAGAGAATACACCGCAGTAACCTTGTTGGTATGGGAGTACTTCCGCTGCAGTTCAGGGAAGGAGAATCTGCAGAAGTCCTTGGACTTGATGGTAAAGAAACATTCACTATCAAAGGCATTGATGAACTCAAACCGTTCGGTGAACTCACAGTTATTGCAAGATCAGATAAGGGAATCGAAAAAACTTTTAATGTCCTTGTACGCCTGAACTCTGATATTGAAATAGAGTATTACATGAATGGTGGCATCCTTCACAAATTCCTTAGAGATAGTATAAACGGAGAATGAACTGTTCATTCTCTTTTTCTGTTTGAATGTTATGTTCATATTTCCTCAGAATATAATTATATTATGGCGGCGAAAATCCAGCAAAGTTTATATATTGACAATTAAAAAGTGTAATTGGACCTATTTTGGCAAAACGTACACTTTAACCATTGGGGGATTTTAAATGGAAGAGATGAAAAAAGGCCTTGAAGGCGTAGTAGCTTTGGATACAAAAATATCCTTCATTGACGGTATCCAGGGAATCCTGATGTACAGGGGAATCAAGATAGAAGAGCTTGTAGATCTTCCTTATGATGCAGTATCTTATCTGCTTATTAATGGAAAGCTCCCCGATGAAACCGAATTATCCGAATTTTCCCGGGAAATTAAAAATAATCGTAATATCAATGGCAAACAAATTGAAGTCCTCAAGGAATTTGATTTTGGATTTGACGCTCTTGACGGGTTAAGAACTGCTATTTCCTGCACAGCGCATTTTGATCTTGAAAATAACTATCATTCACCGGATGCCAATAAAAACAAGTCTATAAAACTTGTTGCAAAATTTCCGACTATTGTTGCAGCTTTACATCGTGCAAGTTTTAATCAGAAACCCATTGAACCCAATGAGGAGCTATCCCATGGTGCTAACTTCCTTTACATGCTCACAGGCAGGATCCCAACAGAACTTGAAGCTGAAGCAATGGAGAAGGATCTTATACTGAGCGCAGAACATGAACTGAATCCTTCAACTTTTGCATTGAGGATTGCAGCATCAACCCTTTCAGATATCTATTCTGCAGTCATATGTGGTCTTTGTACCCTAAAAGGACCTTTGCATGGTGGTGCCAGAAAAGGAGTAATGGATATGCTGGATGAAGTTAGCAGCATAGAGAATGTCCAGAGCTATGTTCTTGGAAAACTTGAAAGAAAAGAGAAGATAATGGGCTTTGGCCATCGTGTTTACAAGACATTGGATCCCAGAGCAAGAATTTACAAGGATGTTGCCAGAAGACTGTCAATTGAAAACGGCAACAGCTACTGGTTTGATCTAGCTGAAGAACTTGAACACATACTGTTCCATGAATTTGTCGAAGTTAAGGGCAAACCAATATATCCTAATGTTGATTTCTATTCTGCCGTGGTGTACAAGTATCTTGATATTCCTGCTGAACTCGCAACGTCTATATTTGCAATGGGAAGGGTTTCAGGATGGATAGCCCACTGCATGGAACAATATGATGATAACAAAGTTATCAGACCAAGGGCGCATTTTGTGTAATCCCTTGTTCCTGTATTTTTTCACATTCTCTCTTAAGGCTGTTGTTCATTTTTTCAAAGCCTTTTCTTGTCTTCTCACCAATAATGTGCAGTATAAGCGGAGCCATAATACCTCTGAACCTTTCGCACTGTATCAGCCTTGACCGGTCATTTCCCAGTTCCTCAAGCCTGTACACATGCTCTCCGTCAAAGATGCCTCTGACCCACAAATTACCTATCCACCTGAACTCATTTACAGGTTCTATTTTTGTAATTACAGGAGTGAAATTCGTACCCTTCATTCCCGGAGGCTGCATAAAAACATCGAGTTTTGAACCAAGTTCAAACTTTCCTTTCATTCTCGTTATAAAAGGATTCCACGTTTCATATTCATCAAAATTTGTCAGGATTTCCCAGACCACATTAATAGGAGCTTCAATTGTTATATCAGTACAAATCTTATGCATTGTGAGGTAAACCTCCGGCAAAAAGGAACTTATAAAAAGAAAATATTTGATCGGTCACACTCAATCCCTACTTATTTCATCCGTTCTAGCGCTAATCAAATATATAATTTTAGATGATATTAAAATAGACATCATAAAGAACAAAATCACCTGCAAATCGGGAAAGAATGAATAAATAATTTAGTCGTAAGCATTTATATCGTCGCCTATACCTGTCTAAGGTACCCATGGATTAAAAGTTTTACTATTTCCCAGGATCACTTCATCATTTTTGTTCAATCAGAAAGCAGTTCTCCTAAAGGCTTTATATACCAGAGTAGAATATAGTTTGTGGTTATTAATTCCATCGATTAAGGGCTATAATATGAGCAGCAATCAAAAATACGGTGTTCCTGCACTACTTTCATTTTTTATACCAGGTTTAGGGCAGATAATAAAAGGCGAATTTTTCAAGGCAATCGGCATATGGACAGTCCTTGTAATCTGCTGGTTCTTACAATTCATCATCATAGGCTATCTACTGGGACTCATTGTATGGGTCTGGCAGATCTATGATGCCTACAACAACTAAATATTAAAAAGTGAGGGTAACTAAAAAATGGATCTTCCCCCGGCTCTGTAGAAATCCTTATTCGAATACTAAATATAACCTGGACATACCTGTCAAGGTTATGAACTAATTGTTTGAATTTAACCTCTTTTGTTTGATTCCAGTATTTTTTAGCCTTTCTTTTCCCCTCCATATTTTCGTTTCAGAACAAAGAACATCGTTTCAACCTGATTTCTGTTATGATATAATTCTTCAGCAAATTCCCATACCATTTTTCTACGATCTTTTCCTTTGATTCTTTTCCTTTTTCTCAAAGGAATCATAGCTATTGCATTTAGTTGCTCTCTTGTTATTAAATGTATATTTCTGAGTCGTAACCTTTGTCCATGACATAGTACTTTGATTTGCGAGTTTTATGACATTGCTTTACAGGCTGTCCGACAATTCCTACCTTCTGAGGACTTATTTTTAAGTTTAAAATGGATAAATTTAAATTAAGATGTAATTTATTTATATATCTGGAACAAACACAATCTTCCCCTTTGTGTTTTCTTGTAGTAAGTTGTAGTAAGTTGTAGTAAGTAATACTCAGAGGATTAATCCTTTTTAAATGGTTATGCTAAAATAAAAATAGAAGTAGGGTTTCTACAGAGCCCAATTTCTATTGAGCTTTTGAAATCTTCTTGATTATAATGCTGTACATTTTCTAGCTTGCCACAACTGTTTAAACTATTTAATCGATGGCCATAAAAATTATATAGTACCATCTTAATTTGTCTTTGTTTAGTAAAGAAATATTATAGAAATCCAAACAGTGAGAGATAATGAGGAAAAAAGAATGAATACAAAAAGAACAGTATTTAGCTTGTTAATCATAGCAATACTTTTTTCAAGTGTTGCAATGATACCAATGTCAAGTGCAAAAAGGGATACTAAAGTTGAATTAATCGGTACTCCTTGGTCTGAAGAAGGAGACGAATTCAATCGTCTGTCAACAGATGAAATCCGCGAATTGGCTAAGACAAACGAAACAGCTAGAAAGCTCTTGGAAGATGATCTGAAGCTGGATGGAGCAAAGATTGAGAGTTTTGAAGATCTGAAATATTTGCCTGAAAACTATTCAAAAAATCTAACAAATGCCGGAATTAACGATCTAATATCTGTACAGAGTAATCAATCATCAGTAGATAGAACATCTATTGTGAGTGTATATGTATGGATTGTTGCAGATGAAGAGTACAGGAGTCACTTTGGCGGCAACAGGAGGCATATGATACTATAGAATCCGCAGATAATGCATTCTATGCAGATCATGACATAAATTTTATAGTTAACAAGTATTCCGAATGGGATAGTACAGATGGTGAGGATAGTACAAGTATATTAATGGCAGAAGCCCAGAGTGAGACTGGTTGGAATTCTAATCAACAGGGCATGGATATGATGGCAATTTTCACGAATCAAGCTACGGATGTGAGGGGTAGAGCTGAAGGCATTAATACTTACGGCGGCGATGCATGGATAATGAAACACCAGATTTCATTTAATTGAGATTGGCATGTTGCACAGCACGAAGCATCTCATAATTATGGTTGTCCAGATCATGGTTATTTAGGACCAGTTTGTATTATGTCCTATGACTATATGATGTCACAAAATGTTTGGTGTAGCAACTGTGATGCTACTATTGAAAATAATAGATATCATTTCTAAGCAAATATATGGGTAGGGGAAACTCTACTTTATTTTTATGAGGATGATAGAATGAAACGAAATACAGGTTTAAAAGTCATTGGCAGCTTTATTGCATTTTTAGTTGTTATTGCATTAGCTTACTTCATTTCAGCTATATACAGTCCCGGAGCAGGTCTCTATGTATGGGCAGAGCAACTCCCGGGGGAACCAGACAATTTTGTGGAATTTACTCTAAATAAACTGGAAAATTATCCCTATATAC
Source organism: Methanolobus sp. (assembly GCF_016278385.1). Lineage (GTDB taxonomy): Archaea > Halobacteriota > Methanosarcinia > Methanosarcinales > Methanosarcinaceae > Methanolobus. Next base: position 11,177 of record NZ_JADQBY010000023.1, on the reverse strand, counting down.
AGAAAGCAGTGTCTTCTCCAGGGAATGAAATCAAAATTCCTTATAAGGATGAAGATGTTATGAAAAATATAGATGAATTCAGCCAGATTCTGCAGAGCAATGAAACTGACTTCCTGAAAGTTGGCGATAACTATTATGGTATTCACATTGAGTGGGCAGATTAATCATGGGGGCATAGATTTATTTTTGACTATACTGAAAGTATCAAAAGATTCAGAGTAATGATTCGTACTAACGATGGCCCATAAGAGTTGAAAAGAATTTATTCTATATAGATTGAATAGCAGTCAGTTCTACATGTGCTCAAAATAGTGATTATTTTTGCATAATTTTGGCCATGGATCATGATTATAATAGTTATTTTGCAGAGCCTAAAAAATGTCTCTGTAGAAATCCTCATTTTGACAACACGTATAACCTTGACAGGTATGTCAAGGTTATGCACTAATATTTTGAATTTAACTTCCTTTGTTCTATTCCAGTGCTTTTTGCCTTTACATATTCTCCGTATTTTCTTTTCAGAACGGATAACATCGTTTCAACCAAGTTTCTGTTATGGTATAATTCCTTGTCAAATTCCCATACCATTTTTCTACGGAACTTTCCCTTGATCCTTTTTCTTAAGTACCATTAAATAATGTTGAGTATATTCTTTTTTAGAATATTTGCACTATACATTTGAAGATGTGAGTTTCCTGATATAGCTTGTGCTGTATCCGGAAACTTTAAAAACTTATTAGACTAGCCATTGAATCAAAAATTTAATGAGAGTTACATATTTTCAATCTGAAACAAACACAATCATCCCCTTTGTGTTTTCGGTAGCAGATAATGCTAAGGATTAATTCTTTTTAAATCATGATATTAAAATAAAGTAGGAAGTCGGTTTTCTACAGAGCCCTTATCCCCGTAACCTTCTCGCCCTTTGCACCCTGTACTGTTACTTCAAAATTCTTGAATTTCGGAACTCCGGAGCCACCAGTCTCATCCGGCACAAGAACATTGGACCAGGGACTATTCACCATATAGGCAATTCCGGGATGAGCTTCTTCATATCCTGACTTCTGTGCTTTGACAACAACTTTTCCAAAGCCATTCTTTACTATCACAGTATCTCCTTCTTTAATAGTTAGTTTGGATATATCCTTTAGATCGAGTTTGATAACTGCTGAGAGCTTTTCATATTCTTCACCAAACCGTGAGGATTCCTGGGCCGTGTTCTGGAACACATCTCTGTAGGTCACTATTTTCAGTTTGATTTCCGGTGCAGCAAGGAATTGTCCGAATCCCATCAGATCGCCTCCATTATCCTTGTTAGTATTTCCTTATCTGAGAGATTATCACTTTCAACAATCTTTTTTAATTCGATTTCCACGCCATCCATACGTACAGCAGTGCCACCGGCTTCAACTCCGCCAAGTGCACAGGGTATGGTCACTGTTGATCTTGTTGCTGTCAGGTTCTGGCATGGGTCAATGGTTATGAGTGGAATTTCTGTAAGGTAGCGTGCAACGGAAAGCGGCAGACTTGATAATGGATCTGAGCCAATGATAAGCGCTGCATCCACTGACTTGTTTTTGAGAGCTTCGACAACTGAATTCTCAGCTCCGTGGTTGGCATTGCCGGTTTCACTATTAAATTTCACACGGTTTATAAATCCCGTTTCTGCAAAGAGGTTCTGGTTAAAGCCTCTCATATTGTACTGGCCAACCATGGGTATCAAGTAGAAATTGGAAACTTCATTGAGCTTTTCCATCAATTTGAACAGGGGTTCAAGTTCCTCAAGGGAATAAACAAGTCCAAGGCCAACACATATAACACCGAACTTCGCCTTCTTCATTACATTTGCAAGTTCCAGTATCCTTTTCTTGTCGAAATCAAACGATGTTTTTGGAATTTTGCCAGACAGGCCACTTACAATGGCATCCATGAACTCTGCATCTGCACTCATGGGTATCTGGTAGAATCGCGTATCCCGGCAAATTTTAGCAGTAGATGATTTCCTGATATCAATGGTTATTGCAGTCCTGTCCTCTTCCCATCCCCTCTGGCGCTCCTTGCCACGGGGGAAATAGGAATATCTTGATAGATGGCGAGGATGTGAGTTGGAAGGGTCGGCTCCCCAGAAAATGATAACATCCGCCTTGTGCCTTACATCATCAAGGGTGCATGTCCTGAGTTTGTCCTGAAGTATGGCTTCTACTATCGGTCCCTGACAGAAGGAAGAAGTATCATCAATGTATGCACCGGTCTTCTTTGCGAGTCCGATAGAAATCTTTTGTGCTTCTGAACTTGAATTACCATGACCGAATATCAGCGGGTTCTTTGCATTCCTGAGTATGGCAGCAGCTTTTGTAATAGCAGAATCAATGTCAGCCTTCTCCCCATCCACTGTACATTCCAGAGGATCACTGCAACCTTTCATACGTGCAACACCTTTAAGGCATGCAGCATGCACTTTGCTCAGCTTGCGGTCTTCTGTTTCAACCTCTATGTCATCACAGAGAAGAGCACAACCCGTACAAACATAATATTCTCCAGTCAAATCATCACCACACTAAAAATAAGAATCAAGGCAGGTTAAACGAATTCTATTGCTTTTGTCGGACATGTATCTATACAGGCAACACAGAGGATCTTGTTCTCACCGAAGCGACGGCATTCCTGCACGTTCCTTGCCTTTACAACACCATCCTCTACTTTGAAGATTACCTTATCAGAGGTAGGTGCCTTTCCGCTTCCTGCACCAAATGGATCATTGGCTACATTAACAGGACATGCAACTACACAATTGCCACAACCAATGCACTTCTCGTTATGAACGATCAGACCGGTTTCAGTGACATCCTTCACAGAACCGAACATTTCCAATAATGTCTCATAGTTGGCCTTATATTTTGCTTCATTCACAAGTGGAGGGCAATCATCCACCTTTACCTTTCGTCCAAGGAGATCAACAGCAAATGCCATACATGTGGTTTTCCCGCATTCCTTACAATTCGTTTTTGGAAGTAACTGGTATATTTCCATCACATTTGCCATTATTATCACCTTCCGGAAGTAAATTCCTGGTATTATTATACTGAAACAATCGTTTTTGCTTCATACCCTTCAGACTTTAAAGAACAAAGAACAGTGGCAGTTCCCATCATCGTTTATCTCATGCTCATGATAGACACAGGGACAGATTATCTTACGGTCCTGTTCTTCATCACCACTTATTATTCTGCATGGACAGTATTGTTTTCCATGTTCATGTTTGTTCCTTGAAAGGCCTTCGATGACCATCTGAAGCATTTCTTCGTCCGGATTCAGAATAAAACCCTTCTTCTTTGCATATTTTGAAGCCCATTCATGCGTTTTTTCCATTATAGGTGCAAGGTCGGTCATAGATAATCTCCGATATAGTGAATTAAAGGTATGAAGGGTATATTCTGGATATCATTATTTATCTATTTCCCACAGACAATAATCAGGTACAATCACAGTTCCAGACAGTATAAAGAAAAAGATAGAATGCCGGATACAACCCGGCTTACATCATTTTAGTCTGTATGGTCTGGCGTGGAACCTTCACTACCAGAAAACGGAAAAGACTGTCACTTTCATTCATTAATCTGTGAGGTATCTTTGCGGGACTTTCAACAAGCATATCCTTGGTGATAGTTTGCTGCTCATCACCGATCTCTACGATTCCCTCACCTTCAAGGACGTAAAAAAACACATCAACAGGTGTTGAGTGCTTCTTCAGTGCATCACCAGGGTTTAATTGCATGTGCATTACTTGGGCATGCTCTGTATCATAGAGCTTGTGAACGGTCACCCCATGTGGATTATCCTTCTTCTCTGCATCTTTGTAATTTGTTATTATCATTAATTCACGTCCTTGGATAAAATTAAATTAAGTGATTATTTTAGTAAGTATATTCCGGTAAAAGATTTAGAGAAGGACCTTGAGGTCCTCCTCAACTGTGGAATTTGGTCTGATATTGAAGTTCTCGACCAGGACATTGAGAACATTTGGTGAGACGAATGCAGGCAGTGTCGGACCAAGCATTATATCCTTGACACCAAGACTTAGCAGTGCAAGCAGGACAAGGCATGCTTTCTGTTCGTACCATGCTATATTATATGATACTGGAAGGTCGTTGATGTCATCAAGTCCGAATGCCTTTGCAAGTGCCTGTGCTATGACAACCAGTGAATAGGAGTCATTACATTGTCCTGCATCGAGGATCCTTGGAATTCCACCGATGTCTCCGAGGTCAAGCTTGTTGTAACGGTACTTTGCACATCCTGCTGTAAGGATGACAGTGTCCTTTGGAAGAGCTTCTGCAAAGTCTGTATAATAGTCTCTCTCCTTGTGCCTTCCGTCACATCCGGCCATGACAACGAATTTCTTGATCTGTCCTGCCTTTACAGCCTCAATGATCTTATCAGCAACAGAGAGTGCAGCTACATGTGCAAAACCACCCATAATGGTTCCTTCTTCAAGCTGCTGCGGTGATTTGCATGTCTTTGCCTGTTCGATGATGGATGAGAAGTCCTTGCCACCGTCTTCACCTGCATCTATGTGGGTTACACCATCAAAGCCGACGATTCCCGTTGTGTATATCCTGTTGATGTAGGACTCTTTTGGAGGAACGATACAGTTTGTGGTCATGAATATAGGACCATTGAACTTTTCGAATTCCTCTTTTTGCCTCCACCATGATCCTCCATAATTTCCAACAAAGTTATCGTACTTCTTAAATGCCGGGTAAGAGTTTGCAGGAAGCATTTCACCATGTGTATAAACATCGACACCTGTACCTTGTGTCTGCTCAAGGAGCTGTGCAAGGTCGTGAAGATCGTGCCCACTGATAAGGATGCCCGGATTATCCTTTACACCAATGTTTACTGCAGTTGGCTCCGGATTACCGTAGGTCGTAGTGTTTGCCTTGTCAAGCAGTGCCATGGTAGCGACACCCATTGAACCACATTCCAGAACCATTGGGACAAGTTCATCGACACCTATCTCATCGTCCATTGTTGCCAGAAGCGCCTTCTCGAAGAATGCCATAACTTCATCATCCTTGTATCCAAGGACATTTGCATGATGAGCATATGCAGCCATGCCTTTGAGACCGTAGATAAGCAATTCCCTGAGGGAGCGGATGTCCTCGTTCTCAGTTGCAAGTACTCCTGTGTTTATGTTGGCAATACTCTCTGCTGTGACCTTTGCCATTATTGGAAGTTCTTCACCTGCGTTTGGAACTGCACCAAGAAGTTTCTCCTTTATCCAACGGGGGAAGGATGAACCGGACTTCTCATTAATGACATTTGCAGCCATCAGTTTCTTTTTGATGCCATCCTTCAGTTCAAAACCTTCGTTGATCATTTTCTCAAAGTCAACTTTGCTGAAGTTGGTATTAGTGATTGTGGCAAAAAGCCCGTCGAGGATGAACTGATCAGTCTTCGCATCGTTGAGATTGTTTGCCCTTGCTTTTGAGTTGTAGAATGCGATACTTTTTAGGACATAGATAAGATCGTCCTGAAGGTCTGCAACTTCGCCTTTCTTTCCACATACACCGTTCTTTGTACAGCCAGTGGCATTCATAGTTTCTTCACATTGATAACAGAACATTTTATTCACCATGTTTCCTATTTATGATATCTTTAAGATACCAGTATATAAGGGATACTCGTATATAAGGAGGGCAGTTTCTAAGTGGATATCGTGCTTGAAAAATAAAACCAGCATTTACGATGGACGAATTATTATCCTATCACTCATAATCTGTTTTCACAAGTACAGATGTCACTGTCCATTCCCATACATATACCCAATTCTATTTAGCAATCGAGACATTATAAAGCTATCTTATAAGATAGACCGATTTTTTAATATACAATCGATTCTGGAAAAATTAAAACAGCAAAAAATGGACAGGATGTAACACTGTGTTAAACATCCTTAAGTTCATCAACCAATTGATCATACTGCTTTTCAAGTTCAGCCAAAAGCATGTCCATTTTATCAACCTGATTTTTGTTTCCGGCAAGCTCCATCTGTGAGGCCACAGCACTTAAAACCAAACCTCCAATGTTTGCAGAAGCACCTTTTATTTTATGTGCATATACATTTACATTTTCCAATTCTTTTTTCCCTATGCAATCCTTTAGAGCAGTCATATTTTTGGGCATATCTTCAAGGAAAATTGCTATCAATCTTCTGGAAAGGTCCACATCATCCATTACTCTTTCAAGAAGTGCAGGCTTGTCAAATACTAGAAGATCAGTTGAGTACTTTATCCCTTCTGTAGACATAGCAGTCCGACTTGTTTCATTTTCCAGTATACTCTGCCATTTATCCAGCAATTCCATTAGTGCCTGCAATGAAACCGGTTTTGTGATGTAATCGTTCATACCAGCTTCCAGGCAACGTTCTTTATCTCCCTTCATTGCGTATGCAGTCATTGCAACAATAGGAATTTCATGATCAAGGACTGAAGAGTGAGGATTCCGTACAAGACGAGTAGCATCAAGCCCATCCATGTCAGGCATCTGCACATCCATAAGTACCAGATCGTATGGCACCATTTCCAGTGCTTTTATTGCTTCCAGACCATTGGCTACAGTATCCGCATGATAGCCCAGTTTTTGTAGCATACCCTGAGCTACTTTTTGGTTTACTATATTGTCTTCAGCCAGCAATAATCTTAAGTTCTTATGAATTTGAGAGGGAACAGAAGGAGCACAAACACGAGTAAGTACCTTGTTTCTCTGCTTTTCAGTGTTCAATATACCGGATAGGACATCTAATAATTCCTGATTCCTTACAGGTTTGGTGAGATATGCTGCAAAATGCCTCTCTCCGAAGCCATGGACATTGGAACGTTGTCCTAAAGAACTCAGCATCACCAGATGAACAGTTTTTAGTTTTGCATCGGATTTGATGAATCTTGCCACAGATTCCCCATCCATACCGGGCATATGCATATCGAGGATAACCATGTGGTACTGCTCGCTGTCTTCATATGCACGATACAAAGCTTGCAGTGCTGTGGGACCGTCCACGGCCTCATCTACTTTTGCACCCCATGAAGCTAAACGCTTGTTGAGGATCTCACGATTTGTGGCGTTATCATCAACGATCAGGATATGCAAACCGCTTATTTCTGCAGAATGGACCTTTTCATGGCAGCTTTCCTTCTGTTTTGCAAGACTTATTCTAAACCAGAATTCTGAACCTTTACCCTTCTCACTTTCAACACCTATATCACCGCCCATCATCTCAACCAGTTGTTTGGAGATTGCCAATCCAAGTCCTGTGCCACCATATTGCCGTGTGGTTGATGCATCCACCTGAGAAAATTTTTCAAAAAGATCATGCTTTTTATTTTCAGGAATACCGACACCAGTATCACGAACTGAGAAACGTAACAGTGCTTCTGCCTCAGTCTCTGATTCCAGAGTCACCTGTACAACTACTTCACCCTCATGGGTAAACTTGACCGCGTTTCCGGTAAGATTGGTCAGTACCTGCTGCAAGCGCCCCGGGTCACCCTGGACACATGCAGGCACATCGGGTGCGGGTGCACAGATAAACTCCAGTTCTTTCTCATGAGCCTTTACTGAGACCATGGAAGCAAAATCATCCAGCATATTATGCAGGTCAAAGTCCACCATTTCCAGTTCAAGCTTACCAGCCTCTATTTTGGAAAAGTCAAGGATATCATTGATAAGTTGAAGTAGTGATTCTCCACTCAGTCTCACTGTTTCAGTATAATGTCTTTGTTCATCACTGAGCTCCGTTTCAAGAAGTAGCCCGGTCATACCGATAACACCATTCATAGGTGTGCGTATCTCGTGAGACATATTTGCCAGGAACTCGCTCTTGGCTTTGGTTGCTTCCTCTGCTTTAACTAATGCTATATCAAGTTCCTTATTCTTTGTTTTTAATTCGTCTGCATATGCCAGCATTTTTTTCTCATCAAGCTTACGACTAGTGATATCCCGCATAATCCCCACTGAATGCCATCCATCGGAAAGCTCAATAGCAGAAAGTGATAGTTCAATTGATTTTTCCTGTCCATCCTTACAAAGGGCTTCTAATTCCAGTGTTTTGCCTATAGCATTACCCTGCCCGGTTTTAAGGAAGCGTCCGATGGCTTCCTTATGAGCTGAATAATACCGTGGAGGCACTATAAACAAATGCAGGTTTTGGCCAATGGCTTCTTCTATTGAATATCCAATAATTCTTTCCGCAGCTGGATTCCAGAAGGAGATATCCCCCTTTGGATCCATCATCAGGATCGCATCCTGTGCAGATTCGGTAATAACTCTTATTCGGGCTTCTTCTTCTAACAGAGCCTGTTCTGACTTTATGTGTTCCGCAATATCCCACACTGATCCCATAAGTAAGGTCAGATCGAGTACGTCATTCTCATTATAATCAGATTCTTTGTTGGCTACCCCGACAACAGCAACTACTTCACCGTTTTTGATTACCGGTACTGTCATATACTTAAGAAGTTCAACATGACCTTCAGGGTAACCTTTTTTCAGCGGATTATGGACCTGAAAATCGTTTACAATTATTTCTCTGCGCTGCCTGACGGCTTCTCCCCATAGACCAGTATGATCAAGCATATAAGTAGTTTGTTTTTCTGTGACGGAGCACTCTTCCATAACTTCTTTTGACCATGAATTTAAAATGAATTCCTTTTTTGCATCATTGTAAAAATAAATGTAACCAATATGACTCTGGGTGAGTTTAATTGCTTCATCGAGTGCAAAATCAAGAAAATCCTGAATTGAATCCTGGCTGTATTCCAGAATAGAAACAATACTTTTTAATCGTTCTTCTCTGATGTGCAATTCTTCTTCAGCTTCTTTACTCCTGTTTATATCTGTAAGAACACCCTCTACAAACACAGGAACATTATCAGCGTCATATTTGATCTCTGAAATTTCACGGATCCAACAGATACTTCCGTCAGTTCTTAAGATGCGATACTCTGTTGAAACCTTGCCTTCAAGTTCCCTTTGTTGTGCAGCGTTCTGCACAATTTGCAGATCATCAGGATGGACGTACTGATACCAAAGAGCATTTTCGCTTATAAGCTTCTGAGGGTCAAGGCCTAAGATATGTTCAGACGATGGACTGATATAAAGTAGTTTGAGATCATGAAAAGTTGCAGACCAAACAACCACATCTAGTGACCTCAAAATAAGATTCAAATATTCTTTTTCGCTGCATATACTTCCTTCAATCCCGTTTTTGATTATATGACCTCCCTGCTAGTTTACCTTGGGTCAAGATTTTCTGTGAATAAATAAATTAACGATACACATTCACTGAGCTAAAGCACATATCCTTCAATGCTTCAATGTTACACATATAATAGGTTTTAAGGTATATAAATATAAGGATATATATATAAATGCAGCATTAATGTGACTGTTTTTGTTTGCTAAAATCGAAATAACCAAAAATTAAGCGTGTAATAATATCAGAAGCAATGTATACTCAAGAAATAGAACAATAAACACTTTGATAGGCAACCAAAGCAAAGCCGAATGGAATTATCTGCCAAAGGAAGTGCAAATTCATTGCACCCTTTCAAAGAAAGGCAATGCATCAGGATGATAGCCATCATCCAAGTAATAGTTCTTGAACTTGCCACTGTACTCAATTATGAGACAGCCCATGTCTTCCAGCGTCCTTATATGAGACGCGACAGCAGCCCGGGTGATTCCTAATCTGTCGGAAATATCCATGTTCGTTATACCCGGATTTTCATATATGAGTTGGCAAACATTTTTACATGTCACGCCCTGCAAATGAGGCTCAATTATCTGCCTCTGGCTTCTATTCCACAGATCAGTTTCATTACGGAACAAACTCACATAGTTCCCGTTCCTGAACAAAAGTATTTTACCGGTATCTTTCAGTGTATTTACATGATAACGCACAGTACCTCTTTTAAGCCCGAGGTCGTTTTCTATCATGTTGACCGTACTGCCGGGATTTTGCTCTATGAAATTAAGTATATTCAGGCGATTCTCATTATTGGGGTCTTTCTTTGCCCATGCAGTGAGTAGTGCTACAAGCTTCCAGCCAAGTGCGAGGACAATGGCACCGATTGTTATTAGTTTAAAATATAGAGGCAAATCCCAGAAAGAATAATTAGTGTCAAAACCATCATTGTCTGTTATTTTATTTTCGTCTTCATGGTAAACAATTGTGTAATCCCCATAGCACGGTATTATAAAAAGTAAAAGAATAGATAAAAAAATAAGGAGGGATTTTTTCATAAATTCCTTATATAACATCATATTGAATAATCTTCTGTTCCACTGACAGAATAACCATAAACTCTACATCTCCAAGTTCCCTGTTCAATCCCATTGTCATTGTTGATGTACAAAGTTATTCTTCCATTGATACTTCCATCAGATGAATCATAAAATGTTCCAAGGCAATTATAACTTGGATCATATATGTAAAGTTTAAGTGAATCACTTGTATCTCCCCAGTTGAGATCAATCTTTAAGGACTCAGTGTATGAACTTACAGTTTTACCATGCCAGTTAGTCTCTCCCTGAGTGATAGTATCATATACGGTCCTGACACTAACACCGCCATCGTCCACTTTCGCAGGGACGATCTTGTATCCTAGGTCTTCTGCGGAAATCAAAGAGAAATCCGTGTCTTTTTCAGCTGTACTTGCACTTGCAGCTGAAATACAGAGCAAAAATACTATAAATCCTATTGCTATTTTTCTCATGTTTGTACTCCTGCTAATTATATGCCAATTAGCAGAAAAGGATGAAATTTAGTCATATATAACTTTTATAGCCATTTATTTAACTGAGAAAAAAAGAAAAAGGAAGGAGGAATTTTATTATGGAGTATAGCCAACCTTATGCAAGGTTGGAAGAAGAGGACATTCAAAACGTCATCTTCCTCCATCAATTTCTGTGCAAGTTTGTTGGTTGGGTACAAACAATTCATTCTACACAGAATTATAATAAAACCATTATGGCCATCGATTAAACTGTTATTTTTTTAATAAGTGCTGTCTTTAATGAGACATATTTATTTCACAACATCAAGTAAAACACAATAATACTAATGTGAACTACTCCACGCTTACGCATGGAGCTTCTTGCTTCATTCTTTGAACCAT
>NZ_JADQBY010000025.1 GCF_016278385.1 Methanolobus sp. | reverse complement strand
GTTGAGGGCCTAGTCTCGTAGGAGTTCGTGTGTTCGAATCACACCTCCCGCACCAGATATTCATGTTATTTTGAGGCTAGTTTTTATTATTAATTCCAATTTAGCTTTTACTCTGTCTCAATGTTTCATCATGTTTTAATTTTACTTGTTTGACTATATCTTCATATAGTTACAGATTATTCTACTCATTTGGCATGTGTATTTCTCAATTTGGGTAATATCGGGGAGTTGTGCTTTACATTGAATGTCCGACATGTCTAAATCAACATGTGGGGAGTGAACATGGAGAAGAAATTCCAGAAAGATGAAGAAATAATAGAAGGATTAATGGTCAATAACACTACAGCGGATAGGAGAAGAAAAGCAATAGAGGCCGTTGAAGAAAAAGAAAAAGAGAATATTAAGCCAAGTGGCAAAACTGCAAACTGGAAAAAATAACTTTTTCTGAAAGAATTAACTCGGGTATTGGCTTTGTAGAAATCCTTATTTGAATAATTAAGATAACCTTGGCATATTTGTCAAGGTTATGCACTAATAACTTATCTAACTTATTTTGCTTGATTCCAGTACACTTTTGCCCTGATTTCTTTACTATATTGTGTTTTTTATGGTCCGTAATACTCTGGATTAATCATTTTTCGTTGATTAGATGAGATACGCACTTATACAGGGATCAAAAAAAATATCGCTGGATCTGGATTGCTGTTGATAGAGATGGGATAAAGTTCATCGACTGTTCTTTTGGTAACAGGGAGATAGAAACATGATCGGGGGATCATATCCTCTCTTTGGAATAGTGCTTGACTTCCTCTATCTCAACTTTTCCAAGGACTTTTAAAAAGTGTGCGGCACGAGCGGTTGTATGCTGATGTCTTTCTCTCATGCGTGACTGGTAGATACGTATAGAGCGGAGAAAATCTATTTTGCGGAACTCAGGCCAGAATGGCGCACAGAAATATGCTGCGCACTCGCTTCCGTTAGCCTGCCAGGGTAAAAAGTTGGATACCCTCTCATCACCACCTGTGCGTATAATAAGGTCTACATCAGGCAGTGCAGCAGCTCCTGAGGGATACAGGTGGCTGGATATTGTCTCTTCATTGATATCCTCCGGTTCCAGTTCTCCTGATTCAACTTTGGCAGCTATTTCCCTGACTGCCAGGACTATCTCCTGCCTGCCACCGTATGCAATTGCAACATTGAGATTGAATTTGTCATATATTGATGTCACAAGTTCTACGTTCTTTATCGATTCACGAAGAGATTCAGGTAATTTTTCAATATCTCCTATTGCATGGACTCGCATCTTTCTTTCATGCGTCCTTTCGTCTACGACTATCTCATCAAATTTGAGTTTGATAAGATCAAAGAGCTTATCCTTCTCGTCGTTGGACCTGTTAAAATTCTCAGTTGAAAATGCGTAAATCGTAAGGTGTTCTACTCCAAGTTCGCAAGCCCATTCCATTACATTCTCAGTGACATCTGCGCCCTTACTGTGCCCAAAAGACGTAATTTGCCCCAGCTTACGCGCATACCTGCGGTTTCCGTCCATGATGATGGCTATGTGCTGTGGGATTACTTCACTTTGAACTTCCTGCATAAGCAGGCGTTCATATCCTTTGTACACTATTCGGGGTATACTTCTTAGTATGAGTACCACTCCCGTGAGTTATATGCAAAATACATTCAGTTTTAAGTTTCGAGTTTTCAAAACGAAAAAGAAGGGTTTTTGTATTAGTAGTTATCGAGAACAGACCTTACAATATCCCTATAATCTTCCTTTAGCAAGTATATGTTGTGATCTCCAGTGACATCAATGCTCAGGATCCCAAGTCTTGTATTCATAAGACCTACCATGGCCGATACTCCTCTGTAGCTCACATCAAAATCTGTATTATGCAGATGCTCGTACACGTCACCTGTAGTAAATTTACCACCGTTAAGGAACAATTTCAGTACTACTTTTCGTATACCAGTATCATCGCGACTAAGATATTTTATTAGTCTTTCTCTTACTCGCTCTTCAATCGTTTCCAGTACAAACACCTCTTTCTTCAATATGTTATTTTATCTTATAAAACTATTTATTTGTAATAGTTCTAAAACCCGTATTAGATATGAAAAGTGTACCATCTATAACATTCTCACATATATATTTTAGCTTTCACAGTGGTATCTTCTCAACAATTAATCCTTCTTTAAAAGGATATCTTTCTATAATATACAATTTTCTTTTTGTATCCCTTATAGATTCTGCGATATCTTCAAGGATCCACCAGGCAATGTCAATACAATTTCCACCAATCTCTATCATTTCAGGCGGCACTTCCATCTGCGACAGTTCTTCTGTTACAAATTCCCTGTCAACACTTTCGATACACTCTATCTGCCCGTAAAAAATGGTGCCATCCTCACTGATCTCATCAAAGGGTCTTGCAGTATTCTCTGCAATGCGTATGAGTCTTTTTCGAAGCTGCACTGCATCCTTATAGCTGGAAGAGCAAAAGTGGATATTTTCATAATTAGATGATATTTCAGTTGCATATTCCTCAGAACCCTTTACTGCATTTGACAGATCATCTCTTAGAGTATAACCCTTTGATTTCATTGCATCTGCATTTGTGTCTGAGAACTCCAGTTCATTAAGGTTAAGGAAGCATTCATTTTTGTTTGCAAAAAACGCAACCTTGTCCGCACCTTCAATCGAAGGTATCTCTATTCCTGCTTCAATTTCTAGTTTCTTAGCCAGGACAATTGAGTCTGCATAGCTGGTATCATCCAGTTTATCCCAGAGTTTCACAGGAGGGTGGAATCTAATTTCATCAAGTCCGGCTTTTGAGAGCTTTTCCATTAATTCCGCATCAGGTGTCATAGACGTGTACATATGTATGTGATGTTCAGGTCCAAATTCATTTTTTAGCAAGCTTATGTAATGCAGCACCTTCTCTGGTTTTAATAGCGGTTCACCGCCGGTAATTCCTGTACCCATGGCATCCATTTGCCGTGCTTCATCAAGCACGTCTATGTCAGAAAGCACTTTTCTCTCATTAGCATAGGTTTCATCAGCGCGTCTTTCCTCTGACACAGGGCAATAGAAGCAATCCTTTGGACATATTCCGGTAACAAAAAGGACCATTTTAGCTCCCTGCTTACAGAGTTTGCAGCCTTCTGATAAAAATGAATGAAAAGAGCCTGCTTCTCCTGGGACAATTTTACTCATCCCGGCAAACTATAACTTGCAGGTATATAAGGCTATTTTATTTCCATTGTCCGAAAACTTATGTAAGATTCATGCAATAATCCTTTCTAATGGAAGAGCGTGAAGGTTTTATTGTAGCACTGGGTTGCAGGAAATGTGGTAAATGTGAGAATGTTTGTCCCAATGGTGCACTTTACAGGATCAATGGATTTGTGAATGTGGAGCATACAAAATGTGATCTCTGCATGAAATGTGTAATAATATGTCCGAACAAGGCCCTTTTATATATGGAATGACCAGAGCCTCATTTCGGCGATTCGTATGTTATTTCTCCATCCCTATGGAAAATGCCTTTCCAAGCTTTTTTCCAATACTGTAGTAGGTCCTTTGTGGCGAGTAGATTATGGGTTTTATTTTTTCAATATCGGGGATTCCATTTTCATCAAGCACTGATTCTTCTGCTTTGATATCTATAATTTCCCCTATAAATTGTGTATGAAGTCCAAGCTCGAAACTTTGTACCAGTTTACATTCAAGTACAATCGGAAACTCTTCTATGTACGGTGCATATACAAGATCGCTTTTTACAGCCGTAAGTCCCATCTTTTCGAATTTATCAACATCTTTACCGCTTGCGATACCAAAATAGTCGGTTTCTTTGACATACTCTTCTGAAGGGATGTTTACGGTAAAAGCCTCTTTCTCCATTATGTTGGCGTAAGTATATGTGGCCTTGCGCAGGGCTACGCTGATGCATGGGGGCTCAGAGCAGCAGATCCCTCCCCAGGCTGCAGTCATTGCATTTGCTTTTCCAAACATGTCATAGGTTCCCACAAGCCATGCAGGAGTGGGGTATGCTAAAGTTTTTGCACCGATTGATTTTTTCATTGGATACACCTCTGTAAAAATAGTATTAAAATATTTTTAATCTTGCGGATGCTGTCCTTTCATATCATACCTCTGAAAATTATCCTTGAGAATATAGTAGAAACCGTGAAAACAATTATTGTAACCGGCAGTATCTGTCCTATATCGTAACGCAGTTGCGCTTTATCTCCTCCGTATTCGATTGTGCCGGAGAAGCGCACAAGTATCACAGTTATAAGTATGATATATATGCCGATTGCAAACATAAAGAGGTCAGAAGGGATGGATTGGCTCAGGTTCTCGGGAGATATCTGCGCCGGGCCTGGGAATGCATTTTCAGGCAGACGTCTTATGCTGTCTGCTATGTTTTGGAGTATCTTTGCTATTACTTCTGAGAGGGCGATGGTAACACCTGCGATCAGGGGTGCAAAGACAGCAGCAGTTGAGCGCATAGTTGATGTCATGTCATAGAGTGACTGCTTGATTTTTATTTCCACATCCTGAAGCTCTTTAAGGTGGTCTGCAAGCTTAACAATGGCAACACCTGCCACTTCATGACTTTTATTGACACTTTCAATTAGCAAAAGCATTGTAGTTTTTATTCTTTCGGAATAGATGTCCTTAAAAGCCCCGAATTCCTCATCAAATATTGCAGAGTGAACATCTGTTCTCATGTTCATGAGGTTTAGTGATATCCTTTCAAGGGCATTTGATATATCAGACCCCTCCATGGTTCTAGCAGTATGGATAAAGGCTTCCTCAGCAGATCTTCCTTCGGATATTCTTCTTCCAAGAACAAACAGGGCATCTGAGAACTCGTTCTCCATTTTGCGTATTTCGTCCCTTATTTTTTTGTAAGGGGTGTAGTTGATATTCAGGTAAACAGCAACTGAGAAGACAAGACCCCATATTATAAAAAGAGTGGGAGGGATTATTCCATTAAGAGTTGCGGTTGATACAATATTCCAGGGGTTCCCTCTGTATATCAAAATGTAGCCAAGTGATGATATGAAGATCCCGATGACCAGGGCGATAAGCAATGATTGTTGTTTTCTTTTTTTGATGCCCTCAAGTTCAGGATGGCTTTCAGGTATGTCCTGGGGTATGAATGCTGCAGGACGCTGCATTAGTATGTATTCTGCATATGCAAAGGTTAGTAGTGGAAGAATAACATCGTATACTATTACGAGAGTTCCGATACCAAAACGTATTCCAACAACAGTTATTGCAGGCATCAATGCTACCAGTGCTAGGGGTATCAGGATGAATATGGAGTACAGAACATAAGTCGGCGTTTTAAGTTTAGAAGCGAAACTGTCCATCAGGTTCCGTGTACTTTCAAGTACAAGGTCCAGTGACCTGTTAAGCGTTATAACTCTCTGTGCTTCATCCGGTTCGCTTGTAGAGCTTTTGATGAGGTGGAGGGCCCTTTTGAAATACTCGCTTTCCTTGCCCCAGAGATTTGAAAACTCAAGTATTGCATCGTCAATTCCTTTATATTCCCTGACATGCAGGTTCCATATCATTTTTTTCAGGTCCTTTGCAAGGGGCCTGCCGGAATTGCTGGCTGCAAAGCGAATGGCTACTTCCATGTTTGGTACCAATTTCATTGACATCACAATGTAACTGATTATTTCCGGCATATCACCCAGGGAATTAACCTTCATCCATTTTGCATGTATCTTGATGTATTCGCTCGCGTAAAACAGGACTGCAAGCGGGAACATTAGACTCAGTGCTACTACTCCTATGAGTGTGGATTGTTCAAAGGATGTTAACCTGAAGAGAAAAAAGTCAAATATCAGTATTCCTATCAAAGCAATGGCTGCGCATACGTAGGAAAAAAGCACTGTTTCATGCGGTTCAAGTGCAAATCCTGTGTAAACCATGGCATTACGATAGTCTTCACTGGTAGATTTATCTGAGTTCTGGCGGAATGTATCGAAATCTTTTACAAACCATCTGAAATTAGCAGACGTGAACTTGCAGCCGTTATAGTACCAGTTCTCATTGTACAGCCTGACCACCTTCGCAGATATAATGTTCGTTTTGCCCGGTACTTAGCTGTCCTTCAACTGTCATGGGAGTGCATACTTCCGTTTTGTCTGCAAACCCTCCAAACCAGTCGAGCCACCTGTCATAGACTCTCTGGTAATCAGTCCCGTCGGGTTCTGTTATTTCTTTATCCATGAGAAGCCAGAACATGTTGTTTGCAACAGCCACATTTCTGGCCTCCAGCAGACTTTTGTCCTCTTTGCCATATTCTGCTATTTTTGCTTTTATTTTTGCTCTCATGCGTATGTTGCGGGACGCCTCGTCCATGGATATGCCCCACTTGTCAGCTATCTTGCCTATAAGAACAGATTGTCCCCTGTCCATAATGTCAGAAGGCCGCAGACAATCTCCTGAAGCATCATAGGTGAGTATGTCCGAGAATACTTTTCCGGAGTCTTCATCCCATTTCTCATTGACCTCTGCTACCTGCATGACACGTCTTTTCATTGTCATGCTTCCTGAAATTCTGGTATTTGCACAGACTACAACAGCATCTGTGGCCTTGAAGGATGCCGGTGGAACCCCCAGTGTGTTTACAACCCTTTCATATACTGCATTAGTTGATGATCCGTGAATAGTACCGATAACTGAGTTACCGGCTGCTCCTACCTGCATAGCTTCATACAGTACTGCCACCTCAGGTCCTCTGACTTCTCCCATTACAAGGGATGAACTCCCAAGTCTAAGGGATGCCCTCAGTGCCACAGAAGGTTCGATCTCTACTCCGTACTTCATGATTGCAGACTGGGAGTTCAGTCCCTGAACTTTCCATCCCATTTCCTGAAGTTCTTCAATGGGTATTTCAGGCGTATCCTCAATCGTGATCATACGATATTTTTGCGGAATTTCCAGAAGCATTGCGGACATTAGTGAGGTCTTGCCTGCTCCAACTCCACCTGCAACAAGTATGGACGCCTGTCCATCCATTATAAAACTAAGAAGACCTGCAGTAAGTGGTGAAATTGAACCGTTGTTGATGAGTCTGGGCAATGACCAGGGGTCTTTTGCATGCTTCCTGAATGCATAGGCAATTCCTTTTGCACTAAGGGGGTCACCGATGACTGAAACACGAACTCCGTATTCTTTCAGGAACATCTCAAGCACGGGAGTTGCTTCTCCAAAAGGACGCCCGCTGATTGAACGCAGCCTTGAGACCATGGATTCCATGTCCTCCTGGGATAAAAAAATGTTAGTGATACATTCCTCACCATCCAGTACTACATGAACCGGATTCTGGTCAGCTGGCGCGTTCACATAGACATCTGTGACGCGTTCATCGGACATCAGATCTTCAAGTATTCCAAGTCCTGTGGTGTATTTGGTAAGAAGGTCACAACAGAGCTTCACCTTTGACGGGTCTGATATAATGTCCTCAACATCTTTTTCTTCAAGCAGGAACTGTTTGCTGAGCCTGTGGAAGTATTGTCGTGAATTGGCAGGGTCTGAAAAATGAAGGTCTGCAGGACGGTGCATTATCATCTTTTTTCTAATCCTTTCCACCAGTTTAAGCTCCCTCTCTTCAAGGGAATATTCTACCGGGTTGATGATATACATTTTTTCAGGACGGTCTGTTAACTGGTAGATATTCACCGGCAAACGCCTTTCATCCTGGAAGCTGATGTCGTAACATTCCAGGAATATGGTATTATCAGGTGGCTCGGTGTAAATTCTTGATGTGGAAAAAGGTGGTCTTACATAGGATTTGAGATGTTTTTCATAATCCATGGTATATTCTGTAGATTTAGCAGCAAATACTCTTCTTTTTTCTCCATATCTTTCAAAAGCAACTCCTGTTGTTATTCTTCCGGAAATGATGCTCATTTCACGTAAGGTATTCGTGAATTTTTCCCTGCAGAATGAACATTCGGTCTGCCTTTCAGATTGCAGTTCTTTTGTTTCGTTGTATTCTATGAGCTTGCCGATGATGTAGAAGGTTTTGAGAGGGTCAGTTTTCGATGTATCCAGGATTGTTTCCATTATCCTTGCATGCTCTTTTCTGCATCGTGCAGAGTTATCGCATGTTTCCACCCCAAATTTTGAACTTTTGTAGGGCAGGAGTTTGTCCTTCAGGCCTGCCATTATGTAGATAGCTTCAAGCGACCTGCCTTCATAATCTCTTTCATAGAGCTTTGAGAGGGTGAGTCTTTCGGCAACAGGCTCTTTCTGAAGAATAGTAAAAATATTTGTTCTGCATTTCTCATCTTCAAAACTGGATTCACAGTCACATTCCTTGCAGTCTATGTTGATGGTCCTGCTTTTCTTTGCAACCCTTGATCTGTAAGGGCAAATATCATTGTTTTCTTCTTTTTTTCCGGCAAGTGAAGAAACACATAAGCGCACTTTGTCCATCAGGACGTTTATCTTCTCTCTGTTCTCAATTAAAGTATCAGAGTCAGCTGGTCTAAGTGGTATTTCTTCTGAGAGTATCAGTTGCATTTGCCGGTAATGTATTGTGTCTATGTCACTGCTATCCACAATAGCAGAGCTATTTGATAGCATGTCTGCCTTCGTTTTTTTATATTTCACGTTTTTACCCCACTTTACAGGTTTTTACAAGAAAGAAAAAGAATCTATTAATAGTTTTCGAAATAATTCTGTCAATATTCAATTTTTGAAACCATTTTTACTTTGAATATTATGTATGTTTCCTGTTCAACCAGCAACAATCGTTAATATAATACTTTCACATAACTTCCATCTGGGTTTTATATTCCCAAAACATACTTTCCCTGAAAGGCCGGAGATCCTATATGGGTATATATACTGTTTCGCAATTGAATGAACACATAAAACAGGTTTTGACACATGACCCGCAACTAGGACAGGTATGGGTACGTGGTGAGATATCGAATCTTACCAAACACAGTTCCGGCCATTATTATTTTACTCTGAAGGACAAAAGTGCCCAAGTAAGTTGCGTGAGTTTCAGGATGACCAACCGCACACTCAAATTCGAACCGGAGTCGTCCATGAAAGTGCTTGTTTTCGGGACCGTGGATGTCTACACAGTACGAGGTCAGTATCAGCTCAGGGTACTTGACATGCGACCTGATGGGATTGGTGAACTCTACAAGGCTTATGAACAGCTTCGCAACCGTTTGCAGGAAGAAGGTTTGTTCGAAGTCATACACAAGAAGAAGATTCCACGTTTTCCGGCAAAAGTGGGCGTTGTTACTTCTCCTACAGGTGCAGCAATACATGATATACTGAATGTGTTGAAACGTCGTTTTCCGGTAGATATTCTATTAAGTCCGGCAACAGTCCAGGGAGAGAATTCTGCAGAGAGCATCGTAAGGTCAATTGAACATCTCAATAAAACAGATGTTGATGTAATCATTGTTGGGAGGGGTGGTGGTTCACTGGAAGACCTGTGGTCATTTAATGAGGAAGTGGTTGCAAGGGCGATATTTGATTCAACAATTCCTATTATATCTGCAGTGGGGCATGAAACTGACTATACAATTGCAGATTTCGTGGCTGACGTGAGGGCTCCGACACCATCGGCTGCTGCAGAGATTGCAGTTCCTGAAAAAACCGACCTTAAGAAACATGTGATGTCCCTGTCATCACGTATGGAACAGGCTGCAATACATGTTGTATCTGATAACAAGCGGCAAGTGGATTACCTTTCTTCAAGGATAGAGCCGGAAAGGTTCGCTGAGATACTGCATCGCGATATGCAAAGGGTTGATGAACTCAGTATTCACATGGAATTTTGCCTCAGGAAAATAATTGATTTGAAGGCATCATCTCTTTCAGGACTTGCAGGTCGCCTGAATGCAGTAAGTCCTTTGAATACACTGGAGAGGGGTTACAGTATCACCCTTAAAAGCACAGATCATAGTGTTGTCAGAAGCATTGATGAGGTAAACATTGACGGATCTCTTGATGTCCGGGTTATCGATGGAACTGTGGAATGCAGAGTTACGGGTGTTAAGTCTGAAAAGCGGGGCATTGGTAAAAAGAGGAGTTGAGTTTGTGGAAGAAATGAATGGACCAGAAGTTGTGGAGAGACTGGATAATATGAGTTTTGAAAGTTCACTGGAAGAACTGGAAAATCTTGTAAATAAACTTGAAAAGGGTCAACTAACCCTTGATGAGAGTCTTGGGATATTTGAGCGTGGCATGAAACTTGCCCGCGTGTGTAACCAGCAGCTCTCGAAAGCTGAAAGGAAAATAGAGATACTTATTGAAGAAAATGGAAAGTTGAAGGCTGAAACATTTATTGATGAATAATTCTGGCCGGGTGAGATAAGTGGAAAAAGGATTTAACGGTCAGAAATACGAGAAGTTTTCGCAGCCACAGCAGGATTGGGGCAGCAAAATGATGGATGAACTTGAACTTCAGGGTGATGAGCATATCCTTGACCTTGGTTGTGGTAATGGTCTTCTCACAGCAAAGCTGACAGAACGGGTTCCTGAAGGGAAGGTTGTGGGCGTTGATAGTTCTCCTTCCATGCTTAAGCAGGCAGAAAAGCACAGGGCTGATAACATGGAGTTTCGTTTGCTGGATATGGAGAACATGATCATTGAGGATAAGTTTGACGTTGTTTTTTCCAACGCTGCATTTCACTGGGTAAAAGGTCACTATGTTCTCCTTCGTACTGTTCACGGCTGCTTAAAAAAGAATGGGGTAATGAGGGTTCAGTTTGCAGGCGAAGGTAATTGTACGAATCTTATCGGTGTTCTTAAAGAGGTAATGTCTTCTCCTGAATTCTCATCGTCTCTCAGTTCATTTGAATGGCCGTGGGTAATGTCGGGGACTTCTGAGTATGAAAAACTTCTCCTTTCAGTAGGTTTTGAAGAATACAGGGTCTGGATGGAGAATGCAGACCGTAATTTCCCTGATGAAGCTTCATTTGTCGGATGGATCGAGCAACCCAGTATTGTTCCTTTTGTTTCATATCTGCCAGAGGAGAATGCAACTCTTTTCAGGGATGTGGTTGTGGATAAAGCCAAAGAGGTTGCAGATCAGTCGGATGGAACATATCTTGAGTACTTCAGAAGGCTGAATGTTCACGCAGTGAAAAAATAGTAGAATAAAGAGGCTGGAATTTCAGGCTAAACCTGCTTCCTGTCCGTTCTCTTCTTCATCTTCCTCCAGATATCTTTTCCCAAGCAGAAATATGCTGCTTCCTGTAAGGATAAGCAGGAATATTGCAATCACAAGTCCTTCTGTTGTGAAATCCTGCCAGGAGTGTACGGATGCCCATATTCCGCTCCTTGTTACAAAAGTTGCAAATATGACAAGTATGAATGAAGCAATTGCAAGCAGTGGTGCCAAGAACTCATATTCACCGTGTTTTGTTCGTGTCTGTGCATGCAGGTAAGCTGTAGCAGTAATCCATGGTATAAGTGAAGAAGTTTCGACAGGATCCCATGTCCAGTACCATGCTCCCCATCCGAGCACCTCGTATGCCCAGAATCCGCCAAGTCCGATTCCCAGCGTCAGGAAAAGCCAGGCAATTCTCATCCAGTCTCTTGCCACCAGTGTCCAGCGGTTATCCTTTGTGAAAAGGTTGGCAATGGCGGCTGCAAAGGGTATGGTGAAAGCTGCGTATCCAAGGAACAGAACAGGTGGGTGTACAGCCATCCATGGATTGCGTAGAAGCGGGTTCATTCCCTGTCCGTAGGGTACATTGTAAAGTGCAGCAAAAGGATTCCAGTTAGTGGGTTCTATGGAACCTGATGGAAGTATGCGGAATGCAGAGAATGGGTTATCCATTACCAGCAGTATAAGGAATACGGATGCTATTGCCATTGATATCATTGTTGTGATATCCATCATTCTTGTTTCCGATAGTTTTTTTGTGTAACCTGTGTAACGCACCAGTAAAAGCATTACAAGTATTGCCCATGTCCAGAGCAGCATGGAGCCTTCCTGTCCTGCCCAGAAGGCTGAGATGCGGTAGAACCATGAAAGGTCAGTACTGGAGTGGTTGTACACGTATTCATAGGAAGCATTGACACTCAACAGGTGTATAACAAGTATGAATGCCGAGAGTGTGATGCTGGAGGCACACAGCATTTCCAGTTTTTTTGAGCGTATCTTTGTCTTGTAGTTTGATGCTGTGTAATAACGAATTGAATAAAAAGTAGCACCCAATCCACTGATAAAGGCCAGCCATATAAATATCATTCCTAAGTTCACATCATCACCTCTTGCTCGTTGTCCTCTTTGCTCTGCGTTTTTCTATTTCCTGTTCGAGCATCCGGTTATATTTTTCATCGGCAGTTGTTTTGTTGCCATTGCCGGATGAGGCTGTCTTCCCTTCGTATTTACGGTCCGTAAGGAGCAGGGCTATGATGCCTATTACCATGAGATACATGCCTCCCCAGAGGCAATTGATGAAAGGTACGGTTCGCATGTAGAGGTCGATTTTCCCTTCGGATTCATCGATGGCTCTTGGCGCAATGAAAAGTTCCTCAGTGAGCCCACGGTTTATGTATGTGGTTGTGTAGGTCTGTCCCCACTTGAAATCAGTGACGTAGTTAACCTGTCCACTTTTGAAGTAATTCCCATTTTTGTAAATGTCAAAATTGACTTCTGTTATGTAAGATGATGCCTGATATGTGCGGAAAGCTTCACCGCTGTAATATGAGTCCATGTTGTTTATTTTCAGCTGGTAATGCTGGTCTTCAAATGAACCTGTTTCATCTATGCCAAGCACAGAGGATCCTTCTACTTTCATATTGGAACTGAGGACAATTCCCAGCAGGATGAGTATGATCCCAACGTGAATTATGTGTGCACTGATCTTCCTGATCTTTACTGACGAAGCAAGGTTCTTGCTGCTGGTGTATATCTTGAATATCCTGAAAATAGTTGCCAGTAAGGTCACAATGAGAATTGGTATGGAGATGTCCATAGGGGTGTTTTCAAAGGGCGAGATAAATACAAAAAGGATAGAAATGGCAGCAGATGCTCCTACTATTGGAATGACGTATTTGCGGTCTGCGTAACCTACGAGCATGCATGTGCTCAGAAGCAGCATAAGGATTGATACAGGAATTGCAGTTCTGTTATTGAAATAAGCAGGTTCGAGGCTAAGCTCGATTCCGGTTGCAAGCTTTGCGATAAGAGGCGTTAGCATCCCCATTGTTATGATTGTTGCCAGTAATAGAAAAGTGACAACAGTCGCAAGCATTGTATTACTTGTTGTCAGTTGTGGTATTTTATTTTTCATCTCGCGGCAAATTCTATGTGTACAACATATTTATAATTAGAGCTATTTTAGCCAGTGTGCTTCGATATATTAAATAATGATGTTGCATATGAGAAAAGGGCAACAAATTAAGGTTGCAAATATATATTTAGATTTGCAAATGAGAGTTGATACTTACGATTGAGATGCTGATTATTGCTGTCTGGCTTATGCTTCCTGCCTATATACCCAGTCCTATGGCTGCTGTATTTGGCGGAGGAAAATCAATTGATGGTGGGAAAAACTTTATTGATGGACGACGTATACTTGGAGACGGGAAAACATATCGAGGCCTTCTTTGCGGCATAGCATTTGGAATGATGGCAGGTCTTTTGCAGATGTACTATCTGTCCCGGCAAACAACGATGTTTTCAGTTGAGCTTCCTTCTTTTGCAGGAAACGGTGCAAACGCAGTCGTTGTGATATTTGCGCTGGCATTTGGTTCTCTGTTCGGAGACATGTTTATGAGTTTCTTTAAGAGAAGGCTTGGCCTTAAAAGAGGTGCTGCCATGCCGGTTGTTGACCAACTTGACTTTGTGTTAGGGGCATGGTTGTTTACTTACATAGCGGCTCCTGTATGGTTTGCTGCTAATTTTACGGCTTCAATAGTCATTGTGTTGCTGGTGCTGACTCCTGTTTTGCACCTGAGTACTAATATTATAGGTTACTTCATCGGGGTTAAGAATGAACCCTGGTGAGCGTTTTAAAAATACAATTATTAGGTGATCGAATGTCTGATGGGAATGGTAAACGCGCATTGATAGATGCTCTGAAAGCATGTGGTGCTGTTAAGTTCGGTGATTTCACACTTTCTTCAGGGAAGAAGAGTACATATTATATTGACATAAAGAAGGCAAGTACGGATCCTGCTACGCTTAAAGTGATAGCAAAGGGTGCAACACATGTCATAAAAGGATTGGATCTCGATGCTGTTGGAGGTGTCGTGCTTGGTGGTGTTCCTCTTGCTACGGCTGTCTCCCTTGAGTCGGGGCTCCCACTTATACTAATTCGCAAGTCTTCAAAGGATTATGGTACCGGCGGACGTTTTGTCGGGGAGTTCGAGAAAGGTTCAAAGATCTTGCTACTTGAGGATGTGACTACAAGTGGTGGGTCTGTTAAGGATGCCATTAAGGCAATACGTGAAGCAGGTGCTGTTGTGGACAGGGTTATTACTGTTGTTGACCGTGAGTCCGGGGCAGAGAAGAGTTTGAGTGATATTGGCGTGAAGCT
Source organism: Methanolobus sp. (assembly GCF_016278385.1). Classification (GTDB taxonomy): domain Archaea; phylum Halobacteriota; class Methanosarcinia; order Methanosarcinales; family Methanosarcinaceae; genus Methanolobus. Next base: position 19,888 of record NZ_JADQBY010000025.1, on the reverse strand, counting down.
TGTTCCTCTTGTCAGAGCAAGTGACCTTATCTGAATTTATGCAGTAAAAATAAAGACAAGTTATTTATTTCAGGAATTAGAACTCTTTGGTATTCTTATTCCTATAAAATAGTAAAATAATAAAGGATATTGAGATAAGTTATAATCGTATCTGTATATTGCTAATGATTGTTTTATGATGAGGTTTAATATATGAATGTATTAGTAGTTGGTGGCGGCGGAAGAGAGCATGCTATGATAGCTGCAATAGCGCGAAGTAGAAAAGACCCGTCCATCTATGCGGTGATGTCAAAGAAGAATCCAGGCATCGCTGAATTGTGTGAGGATTTTCTCCTCGAAAAAGAGACAAATGTTGAAAAGGTTGTCGAGTTCGCATTATCTAAGAACATTGAACTTGTTGTAGTTGGTCCGGAAGCACCTCTTGCAGTAGGTCTTGCAGATGCCCTTGAAGATGCGGATATCAGTGTTGCGAGTCCGAAGAAGAAGGTTGCACAGCTTGAATTTGATAAAGCATGGGCACGCAATTTTATGAGAAACAATAATATTGCAGGTTGCCCTGTGTTTGATGTTTTCACAGATAAAGATGCTATGGATGCTTTCATTGACGAACTTGGAAATGTCGCTGTTAAGCCAGCCGGCCTTACAGGTGGTAAGGGTGTCAAGGTAATGGGTGACCAGTTACCGGATGTTGAAGCTGCAAAAGAGTATGCTGCAAGTCTGCTTGATCAGGGAAGTGTTGTTGTTGAGGAGAACCTCGTTGGTGAGGAATTTACCCTTCAGGCTTTTGTGGATGGCAAGAACCTTGCTTTCATGCCAACGGTTCAGGATCATAAGAGGGCATTTGAGAATGACCTTGGACCTAATACGGGTGGCATGGGTTCCTATAATGCACCAGGGGAGATACTTCCTTTCCTTACTGCTGAAGATGTGGAAGGCTCCAAGCAGATAATGATCGATACTGTAAAGGCACTTTATAAGGAAACCGGGCAGAAGTATAAGGGTACGTTGTACGGTCAGTTCATGATCACAAAGGATGGTCCCCGGGTAATTGAATTCAATGCACGTTTCGGTGACCCTGAGGCAATGAATGTACTGCCTTTGCTTGAAACTGATTATGTAGATGTGCTGGCTGCAATGGCAAGTGGTACACTTGATAAACTGGCTGTTAAATTCAGCAAGAAGGCAACTGTCTGTAAGTATGCTGTTCCCGCTGGTTATCCTGACCATCCTACAAAGGACAAGGAAGTTGTTGTGGGTGACATTGGCAGTGCGATATTATTCTATTCAAGTGTTTACGAGAAGGATGGCAAAGTCTACACTACCGGCTCAAGGGCTGTTGCTGTTGTAGGTGTTGCGGATTCCATTGAAGAGGCAGAAAAGATTGCCCAGCTTGCCCTGGAGAACCTTTCCGGTGACCTGCATTACAGGACTGACATCGGTAAGGGGTATCTTATCCAGAGGCGTATTGATCACATGAATAAAATACGCGGGCAGTAACAGTATTAATAGATAACAGTGAGGGTTGATAGTATGAAACACCTGATTTCCATGGCTGACCTTTCTCATGATGAGATCGTTGAGTTACTCGATATGGCGGAAGACCTGAAGGAGAAACGTCTGAGGGGTAAGGTCACAGACCTCCTGAAGAATAAGAGCCTTGGTATGATATTCGAGAAGTCTTCTACACGTACTCGTGTCTCATTTGAGGTTGCAATGTGTGACCTTGGCGGGCATGGGCTGTACCTGAATCCAAGGGATATGCAGCTTGGACGCGGTGAGACTGTTGCAGACACTTCTGAGGTACTCTCAAGATATCTCTACGGTATCATTGCAAGGGTCTACAGTCATGAAACGGTAAAACAATTGGCAGAGCATTCTTCTATTCCTGTCATCAATGCACTTTCCGATAAGGAGCATCCGTGTCAGATACTTGCCGACCTTCTCACTATCCGTGAATACAAGAACAAGCTATCCGGCCTGAAATACGCATGGGTAGGCGATGGAAATAATGTGTGTAACTCAGCTATCATTGGCTGTGCTCTCATGGATATGGAAGCTGTGGTTGCCTGTCCTCCCGGATATGAGCCAGATGAGGACATTGTAGAACTTGCAAGGGAACTTGGTGGCAACATCACTATCACTAACGACCCGAATGAAGCTGCAAAGGACGCTGACATTATCTATGCGGATGTCTGGGTTTCCATGGGCGATGAGGATGAACGCGACAAACGCCTGAAAGACCTTGCACCATACCAGATCAACTCCGAACTGCTGGAGCATGCAAAACCCGATGTTATCGTCATGCACTGCCTTCCTGCACACCGCGGAGAGGAGATAAGTGCCGAGGTTATGGACGGCCCTCATTCTGTAGTATTTGACCAGGCTGAGAACCGCCTCCACGCCCAGAAAGCACTTTTACTGAAATTGCTGGCGTAATGCCAATCAGTTTCCTTCAAACTTTTTTCAAACACAAAGTTTAATTAGAAAAAGCGCTACTAACCATCATTCACAATGCGGGAGTTGCCCAGCCTGGCCAAAGGCGCTAGGTTCAGAGCCTAGTCTCGTAGGAGTTCATGCGTTCGAATCGCATCTCCCGCACCACGATACTTTTTTTATTAAACATTTCGGCTCTGTAGAAATCCTGCAAATTCCAACTTTAACTCAGCAATTTTCAATAACTGCATTATTTCAGTAGTGTTCAGAACGATAGCAAAAGAACGTGCCTCCTGCGGCGGTTGATAGCATAGTTCTTTGTTTGTCAATGATTTTTTGTAAAGCTATCAGAAACACGAAGGCGCAGGGGACAATATGTTTGACTACTCGTAAGTCATGAATAAATAAAACCATCCAAGAGAATCCGGTGAAGCCGGCACGATCAGATAAGATTAATAAAACAATCTGTTGTCTTTAACTCTGTTTCTGAATACTGGTAATTAAAAGCCGCGATGTTTCCCACAAAATTGATAGTTCCCAACCATAACATTTATGCACAATTGCATAAGCCATTCAAATAAGGGTTTCTACAGAACCCATTTTATCAATGTTCTTATCAAGGTAGACTCAATATAAGTCTCTTTAAATGAGGAAACCACCATGAAAGTCATCGCAATAAACGGAAGTCCACGTAAAGAAGGAAACACAGCCGCCCTCCTGAAAGAACTCACCAGCAAACTCGAAGCTGAAGGTATCGAGACCGAGACCATCAACATTGGTGGGAAGAAGGTCCATGGATGCACTGCATGCATGAAATGTTTCGAGAATAAGAACGATAAATGCGTTTTTGATGATGATGCCATCAATGAGTGTATCGCAAAGATGAAGGATGCCGATGGTATTGTCATAGGTTCTCCAACCTACTTCGCTGATGTCAACACAGAGACCAAGGCACTTATTGATCGTGCAGGGTTCGTATCTATTGCAAACGGTGGATTCTTTTCGAGGAAAGCCGGTGCTGCTGTAATTGCAGTTCGCAGAGCTGGTGCAGTACATGCTTATGATTCTATCAATCATCTCTTTGGGATAACCAACATGGTAACTGTGGGTTCCTCTTACTGGAACCTTGGTATTGGTTTAAATCCGGGGGATGTCAATGAGGATGCTGAAGGCATGCAGACCATGGCTAATCTTGCATCAAACATTGCATGGTTGCTGAAGAAGATAAATGCGGAATAAAGCTAAAGCACGATCAAAAAATAGATAATATGGCTAAGGCAGGTCAATTTACCATTGCCTTAGTCATCATAGATCCCATCGCCAGTAACCATACTTCCCTCTGCTGTTCTCCAGCCGTCCTGTGGTCCGTTCATCCGGATGATGATTCTGTCCTGGAAAGAGTTTGATCTCCATCCACCGACCCACCATTCATTTGCACCGTTCACCTCAACGCGGATATAAACACTGGTCTGGTTCGAGGAGTTGTATTGTGCGAATATCCTGCTTTCGTACTCATAGTATTCGGGTTCGATGTAGTCAGGAGTTGGTATGTCGTACGGTGGTTCTGAGCTGCTGAGCTTGTATTTTGGGAGCAGGACCAAGGCATTGTCTACAGGATCTTTTGTGTCAATGCTCTGGTTCACCTTTGTCATAATAGAAAAATCAACAGGCCAGATCACGGGTGTTTCCTCTGAGTATTCATGTGATTCTGTAGCTACAGAAACTTCGTTCTCTGAATCTTCATCTTCTTCTATAGCAATTGGTAGCGATTGATACCTTGGAATTATCTTGTCGTTAGTTATCGATAGCATGTTTCCATGTTCGGTTTCCACAATGCTGAAGTTCCATTCAGGAGCTTTATTATAGAAATCTCTGGAAATCATGTTCTCTCCAACAATCGATTTATTCTCAAAGGTTGGCAGTGGGACATACAGCATTACATTATCCAGAGGTCCGTTGGCTTCAATGGAAATATCATAGTTGTAGCTGCTCATGTATGACTCTTCGTTCTGGCTGCCACTCTCCACATATATCACTATCGATACAATGGAAATAATCATCAGTGCAGCTATTAGTAATGTGATTGTCTTTAATCTCCTGCCAAGTTTCTTCACTTTCTCTCAACCTTTGAATTCTTAAGAATGTCTCACTGTTGCATATTATTTAAATATGTAAGTGATAAGCCTACATGAGTAGTTGCTTTATGTGAATAGCAAGTTATTCATACTTATTTATCCTTTAAAGGTCATTATCTATCTATTATACTAATCCATATCAACTTAAATTCCTGATTACAATGAAACTCTACAGCACAAATCTAAATGCGCCGGAAGTGAGCTTTGAGGAAGCCCTTATCACCGGACTTGCACCGGACAGGGGGCTTTACATGCCACGTAGCCTTCCGACATTTACAAAGGAGGAGATCGATTCCTTCAAAGATGCACCGTATCCTGAGGTAGCTTACAGGGTACTGAGCAAGGTACTTGAGGGCGAGGTCGATGACAAGTCACTGAAAGCCCTCACCTATGACGCTTACAACTATGACGTCCCTCTTGAGAAAGTGGACGAGCAGACCTACATCATGAGACTTGACAGGGGACCAACTGCATCCTTCAAGGACTTCGCAGCCCGCATGATGGCAAGGCTCATGCAGTACTATCTTAGCAAGGAGAACCGGAGCCTGACAATTCTCACAGCCACATCCGGTGACACTGGTAGTGCTGTTGCAGATGCTTTCTACGGTCTTGATAACATCAAGGTCATCGTGCTCTTCCCTACAGATGAGGTATCCGACCGCCAGCGCAAGCAGATGACAACCCTGGGCAAGAACATCACCGCCATCTCAGTAGATGGTAAATTCGATGATTGCCAGGCAATGGTAAAGCAGGCATTTGCAGATGAGGATCTCAAGCGTATGAACCTCTCATCAGCAAACTCCATTAACATCGGTCGTCTGGTTCCACAATCCATCTATTATATCTACTCTTACGCAAAGCTTCGGAACTATCCTGAGGGCATCATATTCTCCATCCCATCCGGTAACTTCGGTAACATGATGGGCTGTGTTCTGGCAAGGACCATGGGTATCCCTGTGAAAAAGATAATTGCATCGGTCAATGAGAATGATGAGGTGCCAACCTTCCTGAGTACAGGAGGATACGAGAAGATAGTTCCTTCAAAGAATTGTCTCTCCAATGCTATGAATGTGGGACACCCAAGCAATATTGCAAGACTTATCGCTGTCTATGGTGGTGTCATGGACGAGACTGGTCATATCAGCAAAGAGCCTGATATGGAAAAGCTCAGAAGTGATATCCACTCAGGTTCTGTATCTGATGCCGAAACCAAGGCAACCATCAAAGAGATCTATGAAAAATATGGCATCCTTATTGAACCACATGGCGCAGTCGGAATCAAGGGACTTCTGGACTTCAGGGCAAAGACTGGTGACAATACTCTTGCAGTAACGCTGGAAACAGCAGACCCTGCAAAGTTCCCTGAGCATGTGAAAGCTGAGACCGGAGTTGAGCCTGAGCTTCCACAGAGCCTTAAAGAGATCGAGGCAAAGGAAGAATACATGGATTATCTTGGCACAGATTACCCTGATTTTAAGAAATACCTGCAGGAAAAGCTCGATTGAGTTTTTCTTCTTTAGTTTCTGATTATCTAAAGTCTTGAGGTGTTTTTCTGACAGAAGAGAAGTCGTGTTTATCAGAAAATCGTGGTAAGTATTTTGGGATATGCACGTCATATCATCATTCCAAAGGTTGCAATTGTCCTAAATGCCCTTCTTATCCAGAAACCGGAACTTTCATGTTCTGTTCTAAAGGTGCATATCCTGGGGCCGTGAAGAAAGGATGTATGTGTTCAGAATGCTTAATTCATGAGAAATTTGCTCTTACAGGGAAATACTTCTGCTCTGAATAATTTTCTTTGTCACTTATTGATGGTGTTTCTTGCGCTAAAAGTCACCTCATCATCATCATGCTCATTATATATCGTAGTGTAGATATATTTATATAGTTGGATAATGTAGTATTAATTGTGGCAAGAACTGCTAAGCAGCAAATGTCACAACGAAATATACCATTCGGTGGTACGATTTGGTATTCATCCCAACTCTCCCCGGTTAAAAAACGGAATTGGATTGCACGGAAATGCGTGTATGATGCTCTCCCCTCTGCATCTGAAAAACGAAAATGCATGCATTTCCTTCCTTCGGGTAAAATAGTGGAGTATGAGTGATTTGGGAATGGGGTTAAAAGTGCCTAAGTAGGCAGTGGAGTATGAGCGTATTCGGAGTGTTATTCCTGGGTGGTGGAATAACTTAGGAGTTATTGTCAACATTGTTGCCAATGGGGTTATTGGCAATAAATTATTTTTCAGTTTTTGCAGTTAATCTGGTTTAGTTTGTAGCGGTCATAGCTAATTCTTATTATATTATCATTGTTATATTCACGAGTGTTATATCTTACAATTTAGTATATTTCCAGCTAAAATTTATCTGTAACTATTTTTATATTAATTATGTAGGTGTTACTCGATGAGTGAAAACAGGGATTTCTATATTCGTACCATGACGCGTTCAGATGTCGATATTGCTATCAAGTGGGCAGAAACTGAAGGCTGGAATCCTGGTATAAATGATGCAGAGTGTTTTTACGCTGCAGATCCTTTCGGTTTCTTTATGGGCGAGCTTGAAGGTGAGCCTATATGTTGCATGTCAAATATCATTTATGATGACAGATTTGCTTTCGCTGGCTTTTATATTGTAAAACCTGAGTACAGAAATGAAGGATATGGAAGCAGACTTTTTGCTGAAGTCCTGTCTTATGCAGGCAACAGGAATATTGGTGCTGATGGGGTGGTGGAAATGCAGGAGAAGTATCAGCAAAGGTCTGGTTTTACTTTTGTTTACCGCAACATAAGGTTTGAAGGCATCGGAGGAGGAAAAGAGCCTGATGGGCTAGTTTCGTTTTCAGAAGTTCCTTTTGATGCTCTGATTGATTATGACAGTTTGCATTTCCCATCCCGCCGTGAGAATTTCCTGCGTTCATGGCTTTCCCAGAAAGAATGTAATTCATTTGTAAAACTTGACGATTCAGATTCAATTCTTGGGTATGGTGTCATAAGGTCATGTTTCACAGGTTCTAAAATAGGTCCGTTATTTGCTTCAAATCCTGAAATCGCTGAAGATATATTCAATGGTCTCCTATCCTCGGTCGGCGAAACACCTGTATTTTTTGATGTTCCTGAACCCAACAGGCAGGCATTGGCCATTGCAAATGCACATGGCATGTCCAGAGTTTTTGAAACCGGACGTATGTATACAAAAGAAGCTCCCAAGCTTCCGATTAACAATATTTTTGGTGTAACGAGTTTTGAATTAGGGTGATTGGTGGCTTTTTTTGTATTGTTTAATTAATTCTTTTTATTTATTATCTGGGTAGTCCATTTCAACTTATTTTGCTGTTATATATCTTCATGATTGTTTATTTAAGATTTCTTTATATAATATAGGGTTATTTCTGCAAAGCCAAGATGATATCTACTAAAAGCAGTAAATACTCTTATATTGAGCTTATAATATCATGTACTATCTTTGGAGCCAGTGGAATCTTTATTAAACATATTTATGATATGCAAATAGCTTCTATTATATTCTACAGGCTTATTTTTGGATTCTCAATGCTGTTTGCCTATTGTATTGTATTTAAGAAGTTTAATATTCTGCATTTGAACAAGAAAAAGCGCTTTATTCTTTTAATTGCAATCTTTAACGTTTTAACGCTTTATACTTACTTCAGTTCTATCCAATATGCAGGTATTTCTATTGCTGTCCTGCTTCTTTACACTGCACCTGTATATGTTACTCTGTTATCTCCCCTTTTTTTAAAAGAGAAGATTACAAAGCGCGGTATGCTCTCATTGTCAATATCAATAACCGGAATACTTATGATTATACTTCCTGGCAGCACTGCAGCCGGATATGATGGTCGTTTTCTCATTGGTATTATTATGGGTATCCTCTCAGGTATTTCTTACAGTGGCACAATAATGACAGTAAGTTATCTCAAAGATGAATACTCAGGCTTCACCCAGTTGTTCTGGTCGACTTTTATCAGTCTGCTTATATTGCTACCTTTTGGAAGTATGATTCCTGCAGATGTACTTTTCATGAACCTGCACACCCTTATTCTCTTCGGACTTATAACAACGGCTTTTGCTTCAGTCCTCTATCTTAACAGTGCTGCTAAAATAAGGGCTCAGACTGTAAGTGTACTTGCATTACTTGAACCCGTAAGTGGTATTGTTTTTGGCTTCCTGTTTCTCCATGAGCCAATATTTATGAATACTATTCAGGGATGCTTTTTCATAGTACTTGGTGCATTCATTCTTTTAATTGAACCGGGAACCTCAGGTATTTTGCCACTGAAAAGCTCAAGTTTATATTTGTATGTAATTGGCAGGGGTAATACACTGAAAAAACCGTCTATGTATGGTTTATGGCTTTTCAAAAAATAGGGGTACACTTCTTCAACAGAACACAAAGCTGCAACAATTTCTTATCTATTAAAATCAGCAGTAATCTTTTCTAATAAAGGTCTGATTTGCAGTATTAATAATATGTGTACAAGTTTCCTGGATTCTATATTTTTTCTATATGTAGCAATAATTATTTGGATTAAAAGAATAAAGTACTTAACCCAGGTCTTACTAAACTGAATGATGTTTCTGTGTTATTTTATTATATTGATATTTTAAATATATGGACTTCCAGTGGTGAGCAGTGTGATAATTAAATACATAAACCTTTTTCAGACTATTATCATAAAAGCAGTAATTGTGATGATGGCACTTGTTATTCTCAGTGCGACACTGGAGATTGGATGGATAGTTATTAGAGATATGCTGAATCCTCCCGTTTTTTTGATCGGTGTGGACCAAATACTGGATGTATTCGGCCTGTTCTTCCTTGTTATCATAGGTATAGAATTGCTGGAGACCGTTAAGATGATAATCGTGGAATCATCAATGAATGTGGATGTCATCATTCTTGTAGGTGTCACGGCCATTGTCCGAAAAGTAATGATAATCGACATCAAGAATACAGATCCTTTTTTCCTTATGGGTCTGGGTGTGCTCATTATTGCACTTGCAGCAGCTTATTATCTAGTAAGTAGCTCTGAAAAGGAGTTTAAGTGTACACTTGATTATGAGAAAGAATAAAAAAGAAGATGAAAGTGAGGGCTCATTGAACCCCTTATTCACTTTAAAATTTGAATTTATCCAGCTTTGCTTTCAGTGCATCTGCAAGTTCAGACAATTCTCTTGTTGATTCTGTGAACTCTGTTATGGATGATGTCTGCTCTTCAACAGCTGCAGATACTTCCTGTGTTCCGGCAGCTGATGACTCCGATATGGATGATATTTCTTCCACGGATGCAGTGACTTCCTGGATCGATGCAGATTGCTCTTGTGCGGCAGCAGCAATATCCTGTGCCATACCTGCAACTTTTCCACCACCCTCTACTATTTTTTTAACAGCATCTACTGTTTCCTGAAGTGCTTTTGCACCACCTGCAATGGTTCCGGTTCCCTTCTCTACTGTCACAACAGCTTCTTCTGTCCTTTGTTGTATCTCAAGGATCAGCTTTGATATCTGTTGTGCAGCGTTTCCTGAGTTCTCAGCAAGTTTTCTTACTTCGTCGGCAACAACTGCAAATCCTCTTCCATGTTCACCTGCCCTAGCTGCTTCTATTGCAGCATTGAGTGCTAGCAGGTTGGTCTGGTCTGCAACATTTGTGATAAGCTCTACTATTTCACTAATTTCTCTTGATTTAACATCCAGTTCCCTTATAACATTTGCTGATTGTACTGCGGAATTTTGTATTTCATCCATCTGAATAAGAAGTGTTTCTGATTGGATTCCCACTTCCTGTATGAGCTGGCTTGCCTTTGTTGCAGTTTCTGCAGCAACCTGGGCACTTGAAGCAATATCCTGGACATTGTATGTCATATCTGCCATTGCACGTGATGTTTCTTCAGTTTTTATTGATTGTCCCTGAGCACCACTGGCTATTTCACCAATTGTCTTGGATATCTGGTTGCTCACCGATTCCATTTCTATTGATGATGAAAGCATACTACTTGAGTTCCCGGTTACCTTGATTACGCTTTGTTCAATTTCGAGTACAAGCTCATTAAGATTTTTTGCCATCATATCTATTGCAGAGGATAATTGCCCGATCTCGTCTCTTGAATTACTTTGAAGAGTTATTGTCAGGTCTCCTTGTGCTATATTGTTGGCAGCAGTAACCATATTTTCAAGAGGGTCGGTGATCGATTTTGAAAATCTCCTTGCAGCAAAAAAACCTGCTACTATAAGGATAAGTATCACTGCGATCAATGTGTTTCTTATGGATCTGATTCCTTCTGTGAACTCGTCGAGGTAGCTCCCGGATGCTATAATCCATTCTCTGGGTTCGTAGTAGGAATAAGCTACTACCTTTTCCCTCCCTTCCCATTCGTATGAGAGGTAACCTTCTTTGTTTTCAATCATTTCTTTTGCAAAATCATATTCATAGATACTTTCACCCTCTTTATTAGGATGCAATATCAGATTACCTTCTGTGTCCATTATGTATAAGTATCCTGTTTTGCCGACAACAAGCTTTTCCATGTGCTCTTTTATTTGATTGATAAAGGGCTCTTCCAAAACACCAACATAAAGAATACCTATTACATTTCCTGAATTATCTTTAATGGGTTCATATGCTGTCATGTACCATGCGTTAACAACCCAGGCTCTTCCATAGAAGGTTTCCCCTTTATTGACAACTGCATCATATACTGGTTGGGATACAGTAGTGCCAACTGCTCTGGTTCCGTCGTCAGTTATTACATTAGTAGATATCCTTACAGCCTCTTTGTTTTGTACCTGGAATACGGTAGCTGTTCCACCAACCATGTTTTTGATGTTATCAACTATTTCAAAGTTGTTATTAATAACATAATCTTCTCCAAGTACCATTTGTTCGTCAACTATCTTCGGAGTACCTTTTGAATAAAAAGTGGCCCTTGCAACTCCTAGATCACTATTTACTTTGTCCTGTGCAAGAGATAATGTTGAGCCAATGTAATCATTCTCTATTTGTACCTGCTCTTCAAGTTTATTTTGTATCTCATCTGAAATGCTGTTGCTTGCCTGTTCATAGGCATATGTGCCTACAAGAAGAACGGGTATTATAGCAGCTATTAGTGTAAATATTAGCAATTTACGCCCAATTGAAATGTCTTTGTATCTCATGTTACCCTTCCATAATCACCATTTAATATATTATTCAGTAGTTTGTAAATAATAATAGTAATAGCAATAATAATAATAATAATAATAATAATAATAATAATATTAATGATGATATATATGAATCTGTACATTACTGTTATTTTGTGTGTCAAATATGCTTGCTAAGCAAAAAATAATAATTAATATTCATTCCTTCTAAATTTGAATGCTGTTTTTAGAACAAACCAAAAGCTTTAAAGCTAACATTCTATTCGGGTTAGGATAATTATGAAAATACATTGTCTGTTACATTTAGAATTCGAAACTCTTGGCAATATCAAAGAATGGGCTTGCAGTAATGATCACTCTATAGCTGTGACCATGCCGTACATTACTTCCACCTTTCCGCAAACAGACGAATTTGATCTGCTCATAATAATGGGCGGTTTGATGAGTGTCTATCAGGAAGAAGAATATCCATGGTTAAAGGAGGAAAAGAAATTTGTTAAAACTGCTATCGAATCCGGTAAAGCCGTCTGAGGTATATGTTTTGGAGCACAGATAATAGCAGAATTATTGGGGGGTAAAGGGTCACAAAGCCCACTTAAGGAAATTGGCTGGCATAAATTTTGTTCACTTGATGTATTTCAGACAGGTACTCTGTTTCATATTTCTGGGGAAATTAATACTTTCCAATGGCATGGTGATACCTTCAGTCTTCCAAAGGGTGCAAAACGTCTTTTTGAAATTGAAGCATGCCCAGAGCAGGTTTTCATCTATGGGGATAATGTGCTTGCATTGCAGTTTCACCCCGAAGTCAATGAGGGATGTGTGGACAGTCTGATTACAAACTGCATCTCTGATCTTGCAGAAGGTATTTACGTGCAATCCGAAAATCAAATATGTGGCAGGGATGATTTGATCAAGTCTTCTTCTTACCTGATGTTTACAATACTTGACTGGTTCGAAGAGAACATCAGAAGTAAAGCAAAGTAAAAGTGTTTTATATTTGTTATTGCTCTAATTTCATTTAAGGAGGTTTTGTTCTGGATTGTGAAACGGATATTAAGGATGAATTTAAAGATAAATCTAAGGATAAATTAGAACAGATGCGTCAATTGTGTAAGACTCGCCCGTTGAAATATTCAGACCTTGACCATCTCAAAAAAGGCTCTACAGAGTTTCTTCACCAGGCCGGATATTCTATAGAAGAAATTGCAGATGCACTTGATATGGGCGTGAGGGATATTGGGAACAACCTTAAAGGGACAGGTTTTGCACTGGATTACAAGAGAATATCCAAATTTGAAGATAGTTTGCCTGACAGCATTGGTGATACTATTACTATCAATGTCCCTTCATGGGGAAATGAAGGTGAAGAGCTTTGTTTTAAAGCAAAGGTTATTCAATGTATTCCGCGTGGTGGAGGATGTGGTCTCTCAGTTGTTCTTTTGGAAGATACAAAATTTGAGATTCCTCTTTTTGGTGCGAAGAAGAATGGTGATGAGATAGTTGTTCCTCTGGAATGGTATGTCCGGTAAGGCTAAATTTACAGGAAACTGAAAAAGTCATGCCAATATTTGTTGTCTTATATGTTCATTGCTGATATTACTAAGTTGACCGAACAGTTCCTGCAGTTTGAATCTGGAATCTGTATTGAATTCCCCACGCTGACAACGTCCTGTTCTTCCAGGTCCATGAAAATCAGACCCACCGGTCATCAAAAGTCCCTGCTTTGAACATATTTCATGCATCATGTGAACCTGTTCTTTGCTGCTTTTAGCATAAAACACCTCTAATCCATCGAGTTCGCATCTTATGAGTGACTCTGATATATATGGCAAAAATGGCAGGTCATTTGTTTGTTCCAGTGTTCTTAAGATATGTGCACAAACAGCTTTTCCACCTGCACTATTATTGTTTTGATTGCCTTTTAGCGGATAATTTCTGCATCACTGTATCGATGGGTGATTTTTCAGACAACCAGTTGATATGAAAATCGTAGTTACTGACATTTTTATTGACTACCGACCTTGTAATATCATGTTTGGTGATAATACCTTTACTACTATCTATTATGTAATAGTCGATTTCCCAGCCAAACGACTCCAGAGCTGAACAGACCTTCCTGGAGTAATTCCTGGCATTTTCCTTTGCATGGTCTGTTAGTTTAAGAAGGCTGTAATCATCAGGGTCGATATCATATCCGAGAATGTGTATTTCAATATTGGAAAATTCCATTTCAGTTGTTAATTCAATACCTGCTATTAAGTCAATGTTTTGTTTTTCACATTCCCTTCTTGCAAACTCAAGTCCTTCAACAGTATCATGATCAGTTATGCTAAGAGCACGTAATCCTGTTCTTTTAGCCAGTGTTACTACTTCTTTAGGCAAGAGATCTCCATCAGAATAGCATGTATGGGTATGAAAATCTACGATATTTTTGTTAATCCTTATGTTCTCTCCTCAGTTAAGAGTCATGGGTAATTGCTCATTAGAATGTGGGAATATATAATTAATCTATATATAATATATTGATGCCTGCAAATATATAGGGCTAGGTAAAAAAAGGAGAATATGAGGAATTACCTCATATTATTCGGACACTATCTCGTCATCATTTCTGATTGCAGCTACCAGCTCTATCGGAGACACGAAAATCTTTCCATCACCGAATTTGCCGGTTCTTGCACTTGCTCTTATGGTCTTGATTATGGGTCTTACATCATCATCACCCACGACCATTTCTATCTCGGTTTTCGGAATCATGTCTACAACGATCTGTTTTCCTCTGTACTGGAGGCAGATACCTTTCTGTGCACCACGGCCTTTGACCTGGGTAACGGTCATTGGAAAGTAGCCTTTTTCTTCAAGTGCTGCCTTTACATCTTCCAGCTTCTCCGGGCGAATAATTGCTTTAATTGTCTTCATTCATATCACCTCAGGCTGTTGTGGATTCTCCATGCTGGGATATATCAAGCCCAACATATTCTTCTTCTTCGGTTACACGTAGTCCCATTACCTTGTCCACGATTTTGGCAATTATGAATGTCATTACGAATGCATATAGTATAGCAGCGGAAGCATCAATAAGTTGTATCAGGAACTGATGTGTGTTTCCGTAGATCAGTCCGTCAACTCCGCCAATGGCTGCGCTTGCAAATATTCCGGTTGCAAGTGCTCCCCATAAGCCTCCCATTCCATGAATTGCCCATGCATCAAGACTCTCATCAAGTCCCTTACGTACACGGAATAGCAGTGCTCCGTAACAGAGAAGTCCGGCAAATCCCCCGATTATGATGGCGGACATAGGTCCGACAAAACCGCAGGCTGGTGTGATAGCTACAAGACCGGCGACAGCTCCACTGATAAGGCCCAGGGAACTTGGTTTACCCTTGATCCATGATGCTCCCATCCAGGTAATTGCTCCGGATGCTGCAGAGATGTTGGTTACTACAAGCGCATTGACTGCAAGTCCATTTGCTGCAAGTGCGCTTCCTGCATTGAATGCAAACCATCCGAACCAGAGAAGTGATCCACCAAGGAGAGTTGTTGTAATGTTCTCGGCTTCCATGCTGTATTTTCCGAATCCTGAACGCTTACCGATGACGATTGCAAGTGCTAAAGCTCCAAATCCTGAGCTGATGTGTACTACGGTACCACCTGCAAAGTCAAGAGCACCCAGTTCTCCAGCCCAGCCGCCTCCCCATGCCCAGTGGGCGAGAGGGTCATAGACCAGGGTAGTCCAGAGTAATCCGAGGACTATAAAGGAACTTAGTTTAACACGCTCGGCAATTCCTGATGTGAGGATTGCCAGTGTGATTCCTGCAAAAACAAGTTGGAACATCATGAACAACATGTCAGGGATTCCTTCTCCTTCCATTCCTACACCTGTAAGGCCTATGTAGTCCAGACCGCCAATGAATCCTGATATGTCATGACCAAAAGAGAGGCTGTAGCCGATTGTAACCCATTGAATACTTACAATAGCAAAGGCAATGAACGACATAGCTATCATGGATATTATGTTCTTACTACGCACCATTCCGCCATAAAAGAGTCCTACTCCCGGGGTCATGAGCATGACCATGGCGGTACAGATGATGATAAATGCTGTATCTCCTGTGTCGAGTACCAATTACATCACCTGTTTGTTTGATTTATATTCTGTTATCTGTTCCATAGTTCCACCTATGTTTATATATTATAATTCGGATGTCTGTAATACTATTCCCTCTTCCGATATACTACTATTTAAATAACTCGGTTTGACTTACTCGCAGTCTTATTTTTTAATTAACATATACTTATTTATTCAGAAAATACAATGAATATTGGGTTTAAAATATGAGCACAAAAGAAGAAGCATCTATTGAAGTCAGCAAAAATGGTCCGTATATCATCAAAAATGTGAAATATCTTGCCAACTCAAAAGGCGATAACCTGGAAACACAGCCTGTCATGGCACTTTGCAGATGCGGTTCATCAAAGAACAAGCCTTTTTGTGATGGTTCTCACATTGAAAGTGGCTTTAAGGATGAAAAGAACTAATCCGGTTAAGGCATTGCTATCATTTTTTACTTTTTTATTCATACAAAGCCTATTTATTGGTAGATTAACTATACCAAAAGCATATCGTTAATTTGAATGCTATCTATAATAGATTATTATATCGACGATATAGTGTCTGTTATTCATATCAAGATCATGGAGATTCAATAAATGGCAATCCACCCTATAGAATACCGTTACGGAACAGACGAAATGAAATTTGTCTGGAGCGAGGCAAACCGCCTGGAAAAAATCATGAAAGCTGAGGCTGCACTTGCCAGAGCTGAAGCTGATATAGGAATGATACCCAAGGAAGCTGCAGATATCATAGAGAACAGCATTGGTTCTGTGGAACTTGAAAGGGTAAAGGAGATTGAGGATGAGATACACCACGATATGATGGCAATTGTGATCGCCATATCCGAAAAATGCGAAGATGATGCCGACAAGTGGGTACACTTTGGTGCCACATCAAATGATATGCTTGATACTGCAACAGGTCTCCAGTTAAAGGATGCTGCGAAGATCCTTGAAGACAAGATCCACAAACTGTTGGATGTACTTCTTATTCAGGCAGATACTCATAAGAATCTTGTATGTGCCGGAAGGACACACGGACAGATTGGTGTTCCAACAACCTATGGATTGAGGTTTGCTATCTGGGCATCCGAAGTTGCAAGGCACATTGAGCGTCTCGAACAGCTCAAACCACGCCTGATAGTCGGTCAGATGACGGGTGCTGTAGGTACCCAGGCCGCATTTGGTAAAGATGGAATTGAGATTCAGAAAAGAGTTATGCAGTACCTTGAGATTGGCTCAGTAGATGTTTCAAACCAGATCATCCAGAGGGACCGCCATGCAGAATTTGTCATGTGGATGGCAAATACCGTAACAACTCTTGACAAAATAGCTGTGGAGATACGCACACTTCAGAGAAGTGAAATTGCTGAGGTTGAAGAAAGTTTCAGGAAAAAGCAGGTTGGCTCTTCCACAATGCCACATAAGCGTAACCCTATCAAGTCCGAACAGATATGTGGCCTTGCAAGGATAGTACGCGCAATGATAGAACCGGAACTCCAGAACAACACGCTCTGGGATGAAAGGGATTTGACAAACTCCTCATGTGAAAGAATTGTTTTCCCTGAAGCATGTGTGCTTACAGACCATATAATAAAACTTGCAATCGGAGTTATAGAGAACTTGCGTTTCTATCCGGAGAATATCCGCCGCAACCTTAATCTTCTTAAAGGTCTGAACATGGGTGAGGCTGTAATGATAGAACTTGCAAAACGTGGCGTTGGTCGTCAGGAAGCTCACGAGCTTGTACGCTCCAGTGCAATGGAAGCCCACGATACCGGAGCTTATTTCAAGGATGTATTGCTGGCAAACCCGGATGTTGCAAACTACCTGAGTGAAGAGGATATTATCAACCTTGTAGACCCGGACAGGTACATCGGTACTGCTGTGGAACAGGTTGAGGCAGTAGTTACGAAACTGAAGAGGAATTGATTCCTCTCTTTTATTATTTTATTTTTCAATATCCTGTTTTACAATTTCAATTTCGTTTTTCATTTGTTCCTGCAGATAGGGAACAATTTCTCCATTTACTTCAATAGCTTCTTCAAGTTCCTTTGCCAGATTGCCGAGAATATTAAAATTTATATTAAGTGTAGTTCCTTTCATCTTATGGGCATGAGCTTTTACTCCCTGTACATCTCTATTTGAAAAGTCTGTTATTATATATTCAAGGTTAGATCAAATGGATCCAATTGCCATGGAAGTTAACATGCAGTATACTTTCTTATTTTTATTTATTGCTTCTTATAATTTTCTTTGTCGAAATGGAAAGGTTCAATGGCAGCGCATCGTTTTCTTCACTTCTATTGATTTCAATCATGAAAAGCCATTTATCCAGAATATGTTGGAGCATACTGGAAACAATGGGTTTGGTAATCTGATCATCCATACCTGTTTCCAGACAGCGTTCCTTTTCACCCTTGAATGCATTTGCATTAATGGCTATAATTGGAGTACGTGTTCTATTTTGAGAATCAAGTTTTCTAATCTCCTGTGTGGCGTCATACCCATCCATTTCAGGCATTTGTATGTCCATTAATATTAGATCTGGCTTATTTTCCTTGAATATTCGAACGACCTCTTTTCCAGTCCATGCCTTCAAAATTTCTGCTTTCGGTAGTAATCTGGAAACGATGATTGAAGCTAATTCCATATCTGTTTGATTGTCTTCAGCTATTAATATGGAATATTTTAATTTCTTTTTCTCTTCTATGAGGGCTTTTCAGGAATTTTCAGGAATATCTATGAGAATTGATTTTTCCTCTTTTTTTACGGGAAGAACGATCGTAAAATAAAATGTGCTTCCTTTTCCAACTTCACTTTCAAGCTCCAGTTTTGATCCCATCATTTCCAGAAGTCTGTTTGAGATGGTTAGTCCAAGTCCGGTTCCGCCAGATCTGCGGTTTATAGATCCCTCTTCCTGTGAAAAAGAATCGAATATTTTGCCTATGTTCTCTTCTGCAATTCCTATTCCTGTATCTTTTACTGAGAATGTTAATCCAATCTCATGTGTGTTATCAGGAATTGTGAAAGTTTCTATTTTTAGTTCAATCTCTCCCTTCTCTGTGAATTTAATTGCATTACTTAATAGATTGATAAGTATCTGTCTTAACCTTAGATTATCCACAATAATATGTTGTGGTATGTCAGAGACTATGTTTAATTTAAGTTCTAGTTCTTTTTCATGAGCTTTGTATTTTACAACATCTTTAATTTGATAAAGCAGCTCTGTAAGCTCTGTTATTTCCGGGTCAAGTTCCAGTCTACCCGCTTCTATTTTTGAGAAGTCCAGTACATCATTGACCATATCAAGCAGTGTATTTGCTGATGTATACACTATTTTCATGTAGTGGGATTGGGACTCTGTAGGCTCAGTTTCCATTAGTATATCTGAAAAGCCAATAACTCCATTGAGAGGTGTGCGGATCTCATGGCTCATATTGGCAAGGAATTCACTTTTGGCACGATTTGCCATTTCTGCCTGAGCGGCCATATTTTTTGCACGGTATGTGGTTTCCTCAAGATATCTGTTTGTTTCAAGCAGTGTTTCTTCTGCTTTTTTCTTCCCTGTGATATCTCGAAGGACTTCTGCTATATTCTTATCTTTACAGGTTACTTCGAGAGTTTCTCTGTTGTAACGCTTGCCGTGACATACTTCACACGGGACGTAAACATCAGGCAAAAAAGTACATTTATGCCAATTTTGATGCGATAAATGCACTGATATTAAGGCAAAAATGGGCAAAATCGTGTAATTTAGCATCAAATTGTTAAAACTGTCAAATAGTTTTTCCTGACAAAAAAATGAACATTTGGGTTGAAAGAGAAGATATTCTCTTCATCAATAGTGATAACTGTCAAACTGGGGATTGAACAATAAAATTAAAACTGCCTTTAAAAGGTCTTATGGTCTGAAAACGGAAAAATATAGGAATACTATGATTTTTATGGCAGGAAAATTACATTACTGACTCGATGTTAAAGAGAACAAAAAAGAAAAAAAGATGGCGCAAAATATGCGCCTCAATTTACAATTTC
>NZ_JADQBY010000035.1 GCF_016278385.1 Methanolobus sp. | reverse complement strand
CAAGTTTTAGTTCTTCAACCCTTGCTGCAGGGACACATACCATTTACTTCAGCGTTAAGGACAATGATGGGGCATGGTCTAATGAAGTATCCTCAACTTTAACCATAAGTGGAGCAACAACTTCAACGCCTACGACTTCACTTCCTACAAATCCAGATGGAAAACCTGCAGTCAGAATCACTTCTATCTCGCCGAACCCTGCAACTGTTGGTAGTTCAGTCACCTTAAACGGAATCGCTTCTGATTCCGATGGTAAAATTGCCAGATATGTATGGAAATCCGATCGTGATGGTTGGTTGGGTAGTTCTACCAGTTCTGCCAGTTTCAGTACATCCAAGCTTTCTGCTGGCACTCACACCATTTGGTTACTCGTCGAAGACAATGATGGTAAATGGACTGGAGATTACTCTACTCTGACAATTGGTGCGGTTTCAGAAACAGCTAATGAAGAACCGGTTGTTGAAGAACCAGCTAATGATGAAACGGTTGTTGAAGAACAAACTAATGAATTGCCTACAAATTCAAATGGAAAACCTGCAGTCAGAATCACCTCCATCTCTCCGAGTCCTGCAACTGTTGGTAGTTTAGTCACCTTTAACGGAATCGCTTCTGATGCCGATGGTAAAATTACCAGATATGTATGGAAATCCGATCGTGATGGTTGGTTGGGTAGTTCTACCAGTTCTGCCAGTTTCAGTACATCCAAGCTTTCTGCTGGCACTCACACCATTTGGTTACTTGTCGAAGACAATGATGGTAAATGGACTGGAGATAGATATACTCTGACAGTTGGTGCGGTTTCAGAAACAGCTAATGAAGCAACAACTCCTACAACTTCAACTCCTACAGCTTCAAATCAAAAACCTACAGTCAGTATCACTTCCGTCTCTCCGAACCCTGCAAAGGTAGGTAGTTCAGTCTCCTTTAAAGGAACAGGTTCTGATCCTGATGGTAAAATTGCCAGATATGTCTGGAAATCCAGTCGTGATGGTTGGTTGGGTAGTTCTACCAGTTCTGCCAGTTTCAGTACATCGAAGCTTTCTGCTGGCACTCACACCATTTGGTTACTTGTCGAAGACAATGATGGTAGTTGGACTGGAACTACCCGTACTCTGGTAGTTAAGAGTTGAGGAGAGTTCCGTAGAGTAACTAAATTAAAACTGTTAGAAAACAAATGAGGGCATAATAAAAAGCCCTCCATATCTTTTTTTCTTTTATTGGGACTGGATATTGAGAAGTATTTAGTTTAAAGTATTCACGCTTCTAATTTATTTATTTATTTATTTATTTATTTATTTATTTTTGTATAAGATTGTTTCATTTAAACCCAGGTTTGAAAGGGTTTTATGCTTGATGGTAATAAGTATGATTAATTTGTTCTAAATTTCAAAGTTGTATTGGATTTCAATTAAAGACACAAATGTTTATGTACCCGATAAATTTTATAGAGACCACGGCTTGAGGCTTAAACAATACTATATTATTTATTTTTTAACATATTAGTTATTTTCTTTCAAAAATATTATACAACACGTTTTTATTATTTGTATTTTTCAGAAAAACAGCATCAATAAGATGAATCATATATAATAATAAAAGTCAATAAGCCTTTATGTTAAACTTTTATAGCACCAATAAACAAATCGTTAGCTTTTTATACAATATATGGACTACATATAGACGGGTATGGAAAAATAAAGGTAAGTCTACATTTAAAAAGAGGAGATTTTATAAAATGCGACGAACATTATTTTTAATAGTATTACTTACAATTTTAATAGGAACTGCTTCAGCAGCCACAGTTACGGTTGGTTTTTCAGGCGATAAAGCAGATTATACGTGTGACGGTTCAGGGGACGATGTGCAGATCAATGCTGCCTTGGCTAAAGTAGCTGGAACAGGTGGAACAGTCTATCTGAAATCCGGCACTTATATAATTGGGAATACTATAAAAATTGGCGACAGTACTACCCTTACTGGTGACTCTAATGCTGTTGTCAAGCTAAAGAACAATGCAAGATGGAATATATATGTACCTTTGATAGAAAACGTAGGTTCCAAAGGTAATATCAAAATACATGGTTTTGAAATCGATGGTAACTATGATTATAACAAAGAACATCCAAAAGGAGAAGGTTCCTATTATGTTTTGATGTTATTCCAGAATATCGATAATGTCCAAGTCTATGATATGAAACTACATAACAATGCATTTGATCTGATGCACTTCACAAGATGTACTGGTGTCTCTGTCCATGACAACATAGGAAGGGACCAGGGACATGAATTTGTCTGGCTCGATTACTGTAATGGTGCAAACATCTACAATAACGATATATCTATTCAGGTGAACGCAGGAATTCGCGCTGAAGCATCAAACAATATGAAAATTCACAATAATAAGATATATGCTACAGTTAATAGTGGATATACGGGTATTTACGTTCAATCATATGATAGAAATAGTCCTGTAACTTCAGTTGAGATTTATAATAACAATATATATAATACGAGAAATGCCGGTATTTACGCAGTTGCTTACAAATATGGTGTTTCGTCCAAGAACCTGGATGATAAATCACAGTCAACTGGCTTATACATCCACGATAATGTCATCACTAACACCGGACGTACAGGAACAGCACCCGGTGGTGGAATATCTACCGCAGGTTTCCACAATACCATAATAGAAGATAATGTAATTAAAGATGTTAATGGAAATGGTATTTCTATACTTTACAACAAACCTGCATTATCATACACAGGTGTAATATACAATATCAGAAACAATGTTATCACATCACCTTCCGGAACTGCTATAAAGAACTATGAAACTTCGACACACACAGTTGTGACAACTGGTTCTAGTAGCCCTAGTAGCCCTAGTAGCTCTGGTAGCAGCGCTCAAAATGCAGAACCTACAGCAAAGATAAATTCAATTAATCCGACATCTGCAACAAAAGGCACTTCAGTATACTTCAGTGGAAGTGGAACAGATACAGACGGAACAATTGATGCTTACAAATGGAGATCAAGCATCAATGATCAGATAAGTACATCCGCAAGTTTTAGTTCTTCAACCCTTGCTGCAGGGACACATACCATTTACTTCAGCGTAAAGGATAACGATGGAGCATGGTCTAAAGAAGTATCCTCAACTTTAACCATCAGTGGAGCAACAACTCCTAAAGCTTCAAATCAAAGACCTGTAGTCAGTATAACTTCCATCTCCCCGAGCCCTGCAAAGGTAGGTAGTTCAGTCTCCTTTAAAGGAACAGGTTCTGATCCTGATGGTAAAATTGCCAGATATGTTTGGAAATCCAGTCGTGATGGTTGGTTGAGTACCTCTCCCAGTTTCAGTACATCCAAGCTTTCTGTTGGCACTCACACCATTTCGTTACTTGTCGAAGACAATGATGGCACATGGACTGGAACTACCCGTACTCTGGTAATTAAGAAATGAGGAGATTTGCGTAGAGTAACTAGGTTAAAACTGTTAGAAAACAAATGAGGGCATAATAAAAAGCCCTCCTTATCTTTTTTTCTTTTATTGGAACTGGATATTAAGAAGTATTTTGTTTAAAGCATTCACAAAGGGTTTAATGCTCGATAGCAATAAGTATGATTAATTTGTTCGGTTCTCTTTAACATCATATGGGTGAACTACCCCGAAGCTAAAGACTTCGTGGCTTCCTGCTTCATTCCCCTTCCC
>NZ_JADQBY010000039.1 GCF_016278385.1 Methanolobus sp. | reverse complement strand
TCATTGAAACAGAGAATGTAACAGGGGAAATCAGAGAGTTACTAGAAATAATCAACCTTGAATATCTGCAAAATGAGGATAACTGGAAAGACCTTGTTGTAATGGTCAAGCTTCGTCCAGATGGGGATATATTGCCTGTAAGGATGGATTACAAAGGAGATAATGGATCATTCAACGTTGGAGTAAATTATCTATCCTCTGATCATGAATTATGGTATGCATTACCTGATGTCATAGCTTCCGTTCTTCTCACTGGCAAAGCTCCAGAGATTATTGAAGCTGTCAGATTTGTTCCAGTAGGCATTCAGGAAGGATTGAGAAAGTCTCAGATACTTGGAATTGATATTGATCCTGAAAAAGATAATCTTGTGCAGATGCTTGTTGAGGAAAGGCAGAAGATCAAGATTGAAATGAAAGGTATTGATCAAGAAAGCCAAGTGTACCAAAAGCTAGACAGTAGAGCACAAGCTATCAAAATTCTTGTTAATGCCATGAGCTATGGAATCTTCATTGAGCTTAATCCAGAAGACAGGAAAAGTGATATTGAAGTATATGGGCTTGATTCATTCAGCACTTCACAGAACAGATATGAAAAGCCAGGTAATTTTTATCATCCTCTATTGGCTGTAATGATTACTTCTGGATCAAAGCTGTTCTTAGCTATGGCAGAAGCAAAGGTAGAGGAATTAGGAGCTACACACGCCTATATGGATACTGATTCTATCTTTGTACCTCCAGAATACGCAGAGGAAATTACAGAGTATTTCCAACCTCTAAACCCATATAACCTTGATATTCCATTGCTTAAACCTGAAAAGGTGGATTATTGGTTCTATGGTATCTCTTCCAAACGCTATCCATTGTACAGATTCAGGAAGAACAAGATCGTATTCAAGGATTTCAAACTTCATGGATTGGGTCATTTAACAAATCCATTCTCAAAGGACGGAGGAGGAGATTGGCATGAGGAAATATGGGATGATTTACTGCAATTGCATTATGATATGATCAGTTCCAGAGATATTGAAGAAAAATATGCAAACATGTATGCTATTTCAAAGCTTGATGTTAGCACTCCTAATGTATGGAACAGGTTCAAGAAGCTCAATAATGGCAAACCTTGGAAAGAACAAATCAAGCCTTTCAATTTCTGTCTGGTTGGATTTCAGGCGGTAGAGGAGAATGGTAGAGCTGTAAAACCTCTAGCTCCTTATTGTGACAATCCTCAAACAATAGTTCATGAACCATTCATTGATTATGAAACAGGAGAAATCATGCAAGGAACACACTATTTCAAGTCACTGAGTAAAACCATATTACAGTATGCAGAACACCCTGAACATAAGTTTGAGGGCGATACTGGGACTCTGGAAAGGAAACACGTTCATGCAGATGGCATCCTTTACATTGGTAAGGAAGCCAACAATATTGATGAAGAGGAATTAGAGCTTCAGAGAGCACAGACTTTTATTGATGAGGAATCCATCAAGCAAAAGATACTGGTTATGACTCCAAAGGAAGCAAGGGAATATGGAATAATGCAGAGGAGCACACTCAAAAGGATGAAGGACAGGATTTCTAGTGGTGAGAAATTCAATTTCTGGACAAAGGAGGTGAGGAAATTGGTAAGTGCATTTTGACACCTACCATTCTTTTTACAAACGATATGCAAAGGACCCTCTACAACCATTCTTCAAATTTCTCCCACTTTAATTCATCTGGCTCTAGTAAATTTTCATATTTTCTCACTTCTTTTAAAGCATCTTCGATAATTGTGCTATTATCATACCAAATGTCATCTTGGGGGTCATAACAAACGCCATTTGTGAGCACTGCCAATGTTGCAGATGATAACAAAGCCATTCTCAATTCAAATATATCATATGATGAACCCCATCTGAAATACAGTATCTTGCTACATTTTTTAAGTTTTTCATCAATTTCAGAATTCACATAGTAAACTGGAGATGATTTTCTACTCAAAATTTTATTAACCAAATTTTGTTTAGGTTTACTATCTTGTATTTCATCTTCTAGATTAAAATCATCAATATCAAGTTCAAACCCTGATGTGAACTCATTATTTAGAAGTTCCTTTCGCTTAGAATCACGAAGTTCAATTTTAAATGGTAAATATCCAGAAGCAGTAGCAAATGAGAATTCGGGATGAATTTCACATTTCATGTCACGTTGGTTGAGTTTCTCAACCCAAAGCGGTATAAGAGAATCATCAATATTTTCAACATATACGTAGATGTCTAAACTCATAATTATCCCTACTTCTTATATTATATGTAAATCTTTTGATTTCATAAAAAAAATGATTTCTCTTTTCAACTAAATATATCTCATGTAAATTAATAGGAAAATTGGACAGCTTCTATAATTTTAGACTTAAACATTCTAAAACAAACAAAATAATTCTTAATATATGGGATTTTTATTGCCGTTGCGTTTTTCAGCTATTACTATTACCCCTCACTATAGTCTAGGGATATATACAACGTGAAAAAAGTGTACGGTATTTTGCACATAATCCACACAACCTATTTTAAAAATCCAAGAAAAAGTGTACGCTTTTGCACATGACAATCACAATTGTCCATTCGACTTAGAATTAAAAATTAGCATGTAGATATATTTATGAGATAACATAATAATATATATCCTAAAGTAATATTGCATCTTTATAATACTGAACTTTTTAAAAACCCTAAATACATATATTCAACCTACATAAATCTTGTTATGAAAACCATAACAAAGCTCAGGCTTCTTTATCCGATATGGACTGTTATAAGCATATTTTCATTGTTATACGCACCTACACTCTCTAGTGAATCTACACTTTTCAAACTTGGTCAGTTAGGCCAGATTATTGTACAAGTGTTCCAGATAGTGGTTGCGTTATTGCTTTATAAATTATTCATGGAGACTGATAAGGAACAAGCATCACTAATAGTCATATTCGGTCTCTTAGGAGTACCTTTCTCATTGATGGCAATACTCATTCCAGAAGCAACACACTTAGCAGAAGTGTTTTGGGGACTGTGGCTCATACCCATTGGTACACTGGTCATCAAATCAGGAATGTTCCCAAACTGGATTGGATATTTCTTATATCAGGGGTCACTAGGATACTTAGGTGCAACGATTTCATATTTCCTTATAGGAGTTGTGCCGTCCTACGTTGATGCTTTCACAATAGGTGAGCTTATATGGGTGCTATGGATAACCTTCATAGGTGCTAAAGAACTTCAGAACTGATTGTAAATAGAGCTTGGAAATATCTGAAAAGTACACGCTGATAATTATAATTTAATAGCAAATAAAAATATTAAGTACTAAATTACGGTTATTGGCGTGGAGTCTTTCAGGTAACAGTCGAATAATTCATGTCCCCACTGAATTGCAGAAGGTTTGCAAGTCATTATGTATTTCATATCGTAATCTCCTTTTTTGGTTAATGCCCTCATCATAAAGCAAAAATCGTTAGTTCCAAAAGACATGAAATTCATTTCTTTGGAGTACAGGAATACTTCGTGGTCACCACTATTTAAAAGGGATCTTATCTCCTCCATCTCATTTCTTATTTTGGAAAGGAGTTCTTGGGTAACTATCAAACGCATCTTAACTCCACTTTCAGTGAAGTCCTTAAGTATCGATGCAAAGTTTGGAAAAATAAATGTGGTTACAGATGTCTGAACTTTAGAAAACTTTGCTTTTTCGAGAACATTCTCACTTGGTTCATATATCTGCGTAAGGGGTATGTTTGAGATTACCTTACATGAAGAAAGCTCATGAATTCTCTTTAAAAGGTATGGGGGAATGAAACCCAGGTCATGGGTTCCCCAGTATTCAACGTTAGTATCGAAGACATTTATTGTGTCCAATAAAGGCTTCACTTCATCAACAATTAGTTTACCAATTGTTGTTAACCCATAAACATCATCAGATTTGGTAACAAGATAATGATTTTCCAAAATCTTAACTTGTGGTAGTAAAGCCTGTCTGTTTGTATCCAGTGACTTAAGAAGATAATCCATTTCCAGAGGGGCTTCTTGCAGCAGTATAAGTATATCTCTTCTTTTTCTAGAACAAAATATAACATCCTGCAATGGTTTCTTCATTCACTTCACGTCCTATCCAAGCCACTAATATTACATACATCATATTAAATCAATTAATAATTTATGTTATTCATATTTAGCAATATCTCTTTTTTGGAAAGTTGAAGATCCTGAATATGAGGAAATGTCATAACGACATTTCTCTAATATTTTCCTCATCTCCTTCGTATTCAAATTAAAATCTCCTTCACGC
>NZ_JADQBY010000047.1 GCF_016278385.1 Methanolobus sp. | reverse complement strand
ATTGTTCATCAGAAAGTTCCCTGAATTCCATTAATATCCCCATAATAAAATTCGATGAAGTAGTATTTATAGTTTTGATATAGGTTCAATCATAAACTGACTGGGTCAAGGGAATAAAATCTTTCAATTCTCACTAGAACAGGGCCTATCTAGCCCGAACACAAAATATCTTCATTCTTCAGCATCCAGTCACAATTAATCCATAATTTCCACTACTCGCAGCAAACTGAAACTATCTATCACACCTTCACCCAGCGCATTATAACTCCTGGCAGGAAAAAAGCCTCTCGTGCAACTCAGTACCAAATAGTTCCTGGGAGAAATCACTGGAGGAAGAAAACCGAAATTTCCTAAAACTTACTGTTTCACATGAAAGTGTTCGGGCAAAATAAGAAATCCCAAAAATTCCGGATTTCTCGAAAATACTAAAAACTGAAATTATCGGGAATCGATGAGATTATGAAAAACAGGAATCACAAATTTAGTTCATCATGGGAAAGTGGTTGGATATGGGGTATTTTCAAAATACCCGATATTTTCGTAATTAACCTCATTAAAAAGTAACGGATTAGTTAGATTAACGGAATTAACGAAAATACCATAATATCCTGAATCCTTGACTTTACAGGAGAGTTTCCTTTTTATTTACAGCTGAAATTCCCGGTGAAATTATTTTCTTCCTTGCCCAGTAAATTTCTTCGAGAAATCCTATGTATTAAGCAATATTTTAGTGATTACTTTTTCATTCATTGTAATCATTTCCACTTCACCATTTCAAGAGAGACTCTCTTTAAAGCAACATCAACATCCAAAACCTTGACAGTTACAGTATCGCCAACAGAAACTACATCATTGGGATCTTTTACAAAGCTGTCACTCAATTTTGAAATATGGATCAGTCCGTCCTGATGAACACCTATATCGACAAAAGCACCGAAATTCGTCACATTGGTTACATTACCTTCAAGTATCATATCCTCTGTCAAATCCTCCAGATGGTTTATCTCTGAAGAAAATTCCACACTTTTAAACTCTTTTCTAGGATCAATACCCGGCTTCTTCAATTCATCCAGTATATCTGTCAACGTAGGAATTCCGAAATCTTTTGTTACATATTTATCAATATCTATCAATGATATTAATTTCTCATTCCCAATTATCTGATCGAGACTGACTTTTCTGTCGGCAGCCATTTTTTCGACAATATGGTACGTCTCAGGATGGATCGCAGAATTATCAAGTGGGTTTGAACTAGCCCGTATTCTCAAAAAACCGGCACATTGCTCAAATGTTCTGAGCCCCAGTCTGGACACCTTATTAAGCTCCTTTCTGCTCTTAAAAGAGCCGTGTTCAGTTCTGTATAGTACGATATTCTCAGCAATTGCTCTTTTGATACCTGATGCATATGACAATAATTCAACTGAGGCAGTATTGAGCTCGACTCCTACATAGTTAACACAGGATTCAACTGTCATATCAAGGAATCTCTTTAATTCTTTCTGGTCAATATCATGCTGATACTGGCCCACACCTATTGATTTAGGATCAATTTTAACCAATTCCGCAAGTGGATCTTGTAGTCTTCTGGCAATACTGATAGCACCCCTGACTGTTACGTCCATATCAGGAAATTCTCGAATGGCATTTTCAGACGCAGAATAAACCGACGCTCCTGCCTCACTGACCACAACTGATCTTACGGTGAGGTTATGTCTTTTTATAATATCCCTTACAAAAATATCGGTTTCTTTAGAAGCAGTACCATTACCAATTGAGATCAGCTCGACTTCATATTGCTCAATTAGATTTAGGAGAATCCTGGATGCTTCATCCTCTCTTTTTTGAGGCTCATGTGGATAGATTACATTAAATTTCTTAAAATCTCCTTTTTTGTCGATTACAACAACCTTACATCCTGATCGGTAACCGGGGTCTATACCCATTATTATTCTACCACCAGCAGGAGGTGATAGAAGCAGATTTTTGAGGTTCCTCGAAAACACCTTTATGGCTTCTTTTTCAGCATCCTCCATCTTGAGGTTGAATACTTCTTTTTCAATGGAAGGGAATATCAGTCGTTTAAAACTATCTTTTACTGAATCCTTGATTTCTGCGGTGAATAAAAAGTCACTTCTTTTAACAACCTCTGACTCGATCAGACCTATTATGCGCTCTTCATCAACTTCAATTTTCCAGGTGAGTACATCCTCTGCTGATCCACGTCGAATCGCAAGCATCCTGTGAGATGGTGATTTTTGTATTAATTCAGAAAATTCATAATAATTCTGGAACTTTGATTTTTTTTCAATCCAGTCTTTCTTTGCTTTTGAGGATATAAAACCCCTTTTCTGAATAATATTCCTTACCAATCCTCGCGTGAACTCGTTGTTTGATATCAGTTCAGCAATAATGTCCAAAGCGCCGGTTAGGGCATCTTCGTATGTCTGTACTCCTTTTTTTGGATCAATATATTTTGAGACGATTGATTTTTTTGTTCCTTTTATATTTTGCTGAAGGTATATCAGATCAGCAAGCGGCCCAAGACCCTTTTCTTTTGCAATGGTAGCCCGCGTCATTTTTCTGGGCTTGAAAGGGAGATACATGTCCTCAAGCATGTTTTTATCGGTACAGCCAAGTATCTTCTGTTTAAGTTCAAGGGTTAGCTTATCCTGGCCTTCAATTGTCTTTAAAATGATTTCTTTTCTTTTTTCGAGCTCTTTGTAATATTCATATTTTTCAGATATGGAGCGGATATCAGTCTCATCCAGACCATGGGTTTTTTCTTTTCGGTACCTTGCAATAAAAGGGATGGTTGCTCCATCTTCAAACAGTTCAATTGTATATTTAATTGAAAAGTCATTTAATTCAAGATCTTTCGCAATATTACTTATAATAAATTGTGAACTCATCCGGCACATCCTGTATTAATAAATAATGTTTTTATATAAATGCTCTACATTTTCTAATTCTTCAATTGTTGATATACTTGCATCCATTGCATTACCTATTTTTATAGATTGGTATTTTCCATAGATGTCTGGGGAATGATTCGCATATATGTAAGTAGTGAGTTTGAAAAATGTGCATGTGCAACAGGTATCACTCATGCAGTGGACGCAGAATGCTGCAATTGTATAAGGTTTATACACTTTTTAAAATATATACTTTTTAATCCTCTTTTCAACATTTAATGAAAATCGAACTTTTCTACAGAACCATTACGTTTACTAGCAAAGTTGGATATATATAAGGATAAGAGGAGAAAAGATGGAAAGCAAGCATAGAATTACAATTATTAGAATTACAGTGCTAGCAACTTTTTTGGCAATGATCATTGTCAATGCACTTGCTAGTATCCTCCCAATTAATGGGCTCTCAACTGGTCAAGTTTCAGATTCATATCCCAATCTTTTTGCTCCGGCAGGAATAACGTTTGCAATTTGGGGAATCATATACTTATTGTTGGGAGTCTATACATTATACCAACTTGGTCTCTTTAAAGGGAACAGTGCTACTACCAATACAGAGCTATTGAACAAAATTGGAATTATTTTTTCTATTTCTTCCATTGCTAATGCAGCTTGGATATTCTCATGGCACTATCAACAGTTTCCATTATCTATGTTGTTGATGATTGTGATCCTTGCTTGTTTAATTTTGATTAATCAGACATTAAAAGATGAACAGCTTTCTGAAAGAGAGGATATTTTTGTCAGAATCCCATTTAGTGTGTACTTTGGATGGATCACAGTGGCAACCATTGCTAATGCTGCTGTGCTTCTTGTCAGTTTAGGCTGGAGAGGTATTGTTTTTAGCGAGGCTACCTGGGCTGCTCTAATAATTTTTGTTGGATTTATTATCGGAGCCACAACAATGCTAAAAAACAGAGATATTGCATATGGACTTGTTATTGTTTGGGCTTATGCAGGAATATTACTAAAACATCTATCTTCTGAGGGGTTTGGCGGCCAATATTCTACAATTATCGCTTCCACGACGATTTGTATATTTTTATTACTTCTTTCCGCGGCATATATTTTAATTTCAAAAAAGAGAAATATGTATAAACAAAATGGAGCTTGATGTATTCGCCCAAAACTTTTTTTCGGGACAAGAAGAAACATTAGACATTGTCATCCCCTATCAGATCCGAATAGTTGGAGTCAACAACAAACAAAGCACCGCATGTTTTGCAATAGTATGATTTTCTTTTATCGGGAAGGCTGATAATATTGGGGTGATTGTATTCACATCTTGCAAAGAGATTCTCGCCTTCAATTTCTACGGTTGCGATTCAGGTCATTTATGTTGCTCCATATAATGCTCTTCAGTAAAAACAGTAGGCTTCGATCATATATAGAGCCTATTTCAAAACGTCCCTTATACCTTTTTCCAGCATAACATAAAACATGCAATTTCCATTAGCCCCTTAAAAACTACGTTAAGTCGTTCATATATACTTGCTATTTTTCTGAAACCCATCTTCAACCATGCAAAGAATCGTTCTATTGTTCCTCTTTTATGGTATGACTCATAATCGAACCTTGTGGGCCTTCCTCTTATTCTATTTTTCTGATTCCTAATATTGACAGGAATGTTACTTTTTATCGCTCTTGATTTCAAGTATTTTCTGATTACAACATTATCGTAAGCAGAATCTTCAAGCACTTCTGATGGTCTCGTCCTTGGTCTTCCATCCGTCTTGACCCTGATACTTTCCATAATCTCAATGAAATGCTGACTATCATGCTCCTTTCCAGAAGCGATCTGTATTGTCAAAGGAAAGCCTTCGGGAACAATTAAGCGCACTTGAAGAAGATTTAAGTGTTGAACGTATTCAAGAACGCCTTGATTCGATTATTTCTATTCTGGGGCAGAGATTAACACAATGGGCAAGTCAACTTGGACTTGAGCATTCTAAATATTCTTTACGGCTTGAGATTAACAAACTTACTATTGTTGCGGACACTGACAATGGACCTGTACCAATGGAAAGAATGGGCAGTGGTGATAATTGGGTTGGTTATCACCTTATAGCACACTTGGCATTACACCAATGGTTTACCCAAAAAAATAGACAAGTGCCTGGTTTTCTATTTCTCGATCAACCTTCACAGGTATATTTCCCTTCAGAAAAGGACTCTAATGGTTCCATGGAACTAGTAACAGAAAATGATAGACTAGCTGTATCAAGGATGTTTGAACTTGTATTACAAACTATCAGTGAGGTTGAACCAGGAATGCAAGTAATAATCACAGAACATGCAGATATCGACACGGAATTGTACCAAGGAGCTATTGTTGAAAGGTGGCGAGGTGGACTTAAATTAGTGCCGGAGGATTGGCCCTACAAAGAGGGAACAGATATTTGATACGCTTTCATGGAATGGTCATAATGTTTCAGCCTAGGGTTAAGCTTGAATTTGTTCGCCGTTACTGCCCCCCGGACAAAGGGTGGAAAGTTTTCGTTGATATAGATGCATCTGAAGAAGGTCGAACCGGAGGCTTCCGCAATAGTCTTGAAGCTCGGGAACGCCAAACGCAAATGAAAGAGGATGCTTCAAAAGTGAGAGAGGAATTCAGACAACTCGGAGTAGCTGTCGGAGGCAATAGAGCAAATTGGTACTCTGCAAACAATCTCCCGGAGCTAGAGGGAGATCGGGATATAGTTGCATTCAATTCTGAAAAAGGACTTTGTATTATTGCTGAAGCAGAAGGTGCATCTTCCAGACAACCGGAACAGAAACTCTACAAGGCCATTGGTCAGATTGTAATGGCAGTCAGCAATTGTAATCTTGAGAATTGGGAACAGCGCTTCTTCCTGATTGTCCATGGTGAACAAATTTCAAAACACTTAAAAAAAGCCTCTGCGCTTGAAATACTTGGTGTTGCAGCCATATCTCTTAACAAGGAGCCTACACGTGACCACTGGCTCTTTGGTGAACCTCTTCAAAAAGAGGAATACATCTTATGACATAAAGCAGATTTATATTGAGTGCTGAAAATGATAAAGAATGTATTCATATCATGCGTCAGCAAAAATGTTTAATCTCAATTGAAACAACTACTGATATCAAAAATGATGATTTTGTGTTTCTTAAGGTGATAAGTACAGGAAATACCTGTTGCTGCACATATCAAAGTATGAGATTCCCTTAGAAGGGATGAGAATAGGCGAGTAATTACAATATCTAAAAGAACATGTCAACAATAAATGATAAATGTGGCAGGTTACACCAATTATTTGGTGAGCTTGAAAGAATTAGTTATCCCTTTGATACAAACAGGATTCCTAATAACGGGATTTATATACTGTTTGAAAAAGGTGAGTCTGGACATAATGCAGACAGGATAGTTCGTGTAGGCACACATAGCGGTGATGATAGACTAAGAATAAGGCTCAGGCAGCATTTTATTAAAGAGAATAAAGATGATAGTATACTTCGGGGGCATATTGGTAGAGCACTTTTGAATAAGGATAATGATCCATTTCTTGAACAGTGGTACATCAAGGTCAAAACAAAAAAGGATAAGGCTAAACATTCTGGTCGCATCGATTTAGCTACACGAGCCAGTACCGAAAAAAAAGTTAGCCAATATATCCGGGATAACTTTTCCTTTGTGGTATTTGAAGTTACAGATAAGGACAAACGAATGGAGTTAGAGTCAAAGTTAATCTCTACGCTCTCACTCTGTACTGAATGCAAACCCTCTTTGAACTGGTTAGGCAATCATTCTCCCAAGGAAAAAATAAAAATGAGTGGACTTTGGAATGAACAAAAATTGAACAAGGAATCTCTTTCAGAGAAGGATTTTGAGGAATTACGAAGGATTTTAATGAACTTTAAATAAACGATATAAAATAATAGGGTGATTATGAGTGACTAATGTTTGGTGTGTTCGTGCTGAATATGGCGTATATGCACAGCACTTCGTGAATAATGGATTTGTTGGCATCGGATATATCTATGAGAAAGATTTATCCTCCATTTCTAGTCGAGAGGAATTGTATCCACTTTATGCCTCCGAACACCCAGAAGATACTAGCAATGTAGTCATCGGGCAGCAAGTTGGACAACTAGCATGCTTCCTATTGGAAATGAAGCCCGGAGATTACATCATAACTCCTGCAGCAAACACTGAGCTCTTGTATTATGGAAAGCTTGTTGAATCTGAATCATCTTATTACTATTCCCAAGGAGATGACGGTTGCCCTTACCGCCATCGACGGCCTGTAGAGTGGGAAAATAAAAAACTGAAACGCAGCAACTTCTCAGTTCCATTCCAGAATACAATTCGTTCTTCCCTTACTGTATTTGCAGTATCACAACGTGAAGAGTTCCTTTCAGCAGTGGGTAGAGATGATCTTGTTGATAAGTTTGAAATTGCTGTCTATGATCCATATATTGCCGTACTTGAGGCAGTGTTGGAACTTGACGACAAAGAGTTCGAGATTCTTGTAGGCCATCTGTTAACAGCAGTAGGATTTGAAGGTTCAGAAGTGACTGGTAAGACAGGAGATGGCGGTGTGGATGCTATCGGTGAGTTGAACGTCGCCAACCTTGCAAAAGTAAAAGTGTTTGTACAGGCCAAACGCTACAAACTTGGTACGAAAATTACTGCAAACAGCGTTAGGCAACTGAGACAGGCAATACCGTTTGGTGGTCAAGGTGCATTCATCACTACCGCAGATTTCCAGAATAATGCAACAGACATTGCCTTGGAAACCGGTTTCCCTCGCATTGGACTAGTTAACGGAAGGCAATTGGTAGATCTGCTAGTAGAACACTGGAGTGACATTCCACGAGAGTTTCAAGATCGTCTTGGACTAAAACCAGGTTTAGTCCGTGCCTGAATGGCAACGAGTTTAGATGATATACCAATGACTACCAATTAATACCAAATTGGTAGTTCTTTTTTTAGTTTATTAAGAAATAGGCAACCTTAAATATTTAGAATGTTAAGTTCTTTTAAATATAAAAATAATTTCTTAATATTTTCAACCCATGTCCTGCATAATCCCTGAATCAGATGTCGAAGAAGCAGCTCTTGAGATACTCACAGAACTTGGATATAGCACCTGATACTCCCGATGCTGAAAGGGTCAACTTCTCTGATGTGGTGCTTATTGAAAGACTCAGGTCCGCCATAGGTCATATAAATTCACATATTCCTCATGAAGCCAGAGAAGAAGCACTGAAAATAGTCATAAGGGAAGAATCACAGGACCTTATACACAGCAATCGATCCTTCCATTACATGCTGGTTAATGGGGTGGATGTGGAATACCGCAATAAGGAAGGCGAAGTGGTATATGACAAGGTACAGCTCTTTGATTTTGACGACCTTAATAACAATGATTTCCTTGCGGTCAACCAGTTCACAGTAATAGAGAACAGGAACAATCGCAGACCTGATATTGTATTGTTCATCAACGGGATGCCCCTAGTAGTCATAGAACTGAAACGACCTGAGGATGACAGCGACTTTGCAGACCTTACAGAGGGATTGAAGACCATAGATATGGTGCAGATTACAAAACTTGGTTATGATAATCCAGACCTTACAGCCGAGAAATTGATAAATCTTTATAGATTCGGACAGAGGAGATCCCCATGGGAAGATCTTTCTGATGGAAAGCTAATGACCGTTGAAGATGATCTCAAAAAACGTGTTGTAGGTCAGGACCATGCTGTAGATCATGTATCCACTACTATTATAAAAGCTGCAATGGGCCTTTCTGGAATACAGCATTCCGCCAAGATGAGCAAACCAAAAGGGGTACTGTTTTTTGTAGGACCTACCGGAGTTGGAAAGACAGAACTTGCTAAAGCAACTGCAGAATTCTTGTTTGGAGATGAAACGGCATGCGTTCGATTCGATATGAGTGAATATAGTCATGAGGAATCTGATCAGCGTCTCATAGGTGCACCACCTGGGTATGTTGGATTCGAAGAAGGAGGACAGCTTATCAACGCAGTTCTGGAAAAACCCTTTAGTGTACTTCTTTTTGATGAAATAGAGAAGGCTCATCCAAGGATACTGGATAAATTCCTGCAAATATTTGAAGATGGAAGACTCACTGATGGGAAAGGTGTTACAGCTTATTTCTCTGAGAGTATCATAATTTTTACAAGTAATATTGGTGCTTCGACTGTTGACAGCAGTAAAGGCTACGAGGAAATGACCTCTGATTATATGAGAGAAGTAAAGAATCATTTCAATAATGTTTTGAAAAGGCCTGAACTACTTAACAGGATTGGAGATAATATTATTGTGTTCAATACAATTGAAGACAAAAATTTGCGCCAGGAAATCATCAAGCGAAAGTTAGAACCTCTTCAGAAAATTGTAAGCAGTAAATTCAATGTTAAACTCCTTCTTGACAATGAGATCTATGCATATTTTGAAAAACGTGCTGAAATGTCTCATGGCGGTAGGGGATTACTCAACGCTGCAGAAAGGGATCTCATAAATCCACTTTCAAGATATCTATTCAGGAACAAACAGTTCCTCATACCAGGAAGAAGTATCCATGTTAGTTTTGATAGTAATTCTGAAACAAAAATTAAATTTGATATAACAGAGTGATCTAATGGATGAAAGCCCTTTACTCAATGTTGCTGATGTGGTGATAGGGAGCTATGTTAATGGTCCTGGGAAAAGAATAGTGATTTGGGTACAGGGTTGCACCATCAGGTGTAAAGGTTGCTTCAACCCCACACTGCAACCGCATGTTATTAAAAACCTCGTGAATCCTGGGACGTTTGCGGCTGAAATTGTAAAATTGTGCCAAGATACTAACTGTGAAGGCATTACTCTTACAGGAGGGGAACCTTTTCAGCAGAGCAATGCATTAGGATTATTTTTAAAAGTTATTAAAGGGAATAATTTATCAGTGGTATGCTTTTCTGGATACACATCAGATAAGCTTCTGAATTCTACAAACTTGAACGTGAAATCTCTCCTTAAAAATATGGATATTCTTATAGCGGGTCCATTTCAGAAGGACATAAACTACCCGAATAGAACGTGGTTTGATGATCCTGACAAAATAGTTGTTTTTCTTACGGATGTCTATAACAATGACGATACTTTCTCACACAATAATGTGGAATATATCATAGAAGGAGAAGATGTTCATTTTTCAGGATTTGTCGATGAGATTGATTCTAAGATAAAAATTGTTTTTCAAAAGTAGTATAAACTTTTCTACCTTTTTGATGTTGTATCATACAGACACGGTTCAAATGAACCTAAGGTGAGACTACTACGAGCAAATTGTGGTATCTTTAAGGCTTATAAGCTAAACTATAGTTTATGGGCATCGTAATTCTATACTAATCATTATATCGTGAGTACGTATGCACCTACATGAAGCCGCAAACAATTGAATTATACAGGACCGTTTACCTAGGAAAGTTGGTTATATCCTCCGATACATTTATATAAATAGGTTTACTTGCTCCTGTTTTCATATATATTCCCCCTGACAACAATTCTGGTAACTCGTTGAAAAGTCCTATTTTGAACTGCTATTCAGTCTTATATGCATAACAATGCATAATTATTCCTACTTATAGTTAGTGAATTTTAACAGTAGTAACGGGTGAACAAATATTTGACCGGATTTTAGACTTCTTCTATTCCATGTACATATTCAAAAACTTTCATGGACATAGTCTTTTTAAACATGACATAAATGCTACTAATTATGAGAGTGGATACTAAAGGGTTGTATGTAAAAAGAATTCTCTCAGTTGGTACAGTAATTCTAATTATTCTGTTACTTTCGAACCTGTCACTTGCAGAAGTTGCAGGTGCTATAAAGGAAGAAATCAGTGACCATGATGTTTTAGGTTCCCTCGGAAACATAGTTTTGGATAGCAGTAAATCTTCAATACCACCTTCAAACTATAAATCCGACAGTATTTCCAGTTCAAACACTGATTCCGGTTCCAGCTCATCTGCTTCCCAAGCACAGGCTAATGCCGAAGGTTATACAAAATCTATAAAAACCGATCTCTACAGCCAGATGAAAAGATACACCGAGTATTACAATAATGGCATTGATGAAGTTCCTTATGTAATTAAAAAAATTGCAGGAAATGATGTAATCCTTCTTGAGATTGCAAAGACCGATAATACCAACCTGAAGATAAAAGCCGTTACAAAAGACGGTTTAATTACAGAGTTCAGTGAAGTTTCCTCAACCAATGGAATCGAAGCTAATGTATCCGTTTCAGCTGATGAGGATACTATAAAATCAATACTTTCCAGCGATGACCCCATAGGACAGTTGTCTCACTCACTTAATAATGGCGATCTTGATGTAGAATGTAAGGGTTTTTTGAAGAAAGCAGCACTTGCAACGTTGAAGACGCTTGTCTGAAGTGTATTTCTTTTTTTACAATCAGTTTTAATATGTCCATGAATTCGAAAGCTTCTCAGTTTGCTTCAATACCAATTTACCTTCACTATCATTTTAAGAGTTTTATCTCAAATATTATGAACAGCACTTTTATAATAAACTTCAGAAAAATAGATTTTGCAATTTAATCAACTGCATTTCTATCCTTCTTCTTATTTCCGTTATCTTTAAATTTTTAAAATGGACTTACGACATAATTGATTGTAATGTTAGTAAAAATTTTAATTAGGCGAATAAGAGGTACACCTGCCATCGATCCAATAATATATCGCATTCTGAATTGATCTTCTATCTTTTTATTACCTATTCTTGCATAGTATTCAGTCATCCAGAACCAGCTATTCATAGTCATGGACTTTTGTTCGGTTCTTGCTTTCATAGACCATATTCCGCCTTCATGAACGCGATAGATAGCTGGTTCTATGTTTGGTAAATACATGCCTGATCCGTATTGTCCCATAATTGAAAAAAGGAATGTATCACCATTTTTTATGAAGTGAGCTTCATGAGGGTAATCTTTGAATATATCCAGATTTCTATAAAAAATCGTAAGAGTGGATATATGAACTTGAGCTGTCATCATTTCATAACTTGTATATGATCTTCGATACTCAGGTGCTATTCTGGACTCTTTATTAAGGATATTGTCTTTTAATACGTAGTCTCCGTGGTAACAACACACAACATCCGGGTTATTTTCAAGACAATCGAATTGAATTTGTAATTTTCTGGGGTCAGTCCAGTAATCATCTCCCTCACAAAAAGCAACATATTTTCCTTTAGCTCGTGGGCGGTTAAATGCAGAGGATACTTTTATGCCTTTTGAATACTGATTTACTGTTTGATAAATTGGTTTGATCAAATCGGGATATTTTTGTTCATAAGAGCGGATAATATCTGCTGTTCCGTCCTGTGATGCGTCATCATGTATAAGGATCTCATATTTGAAGTTAACTTCCTGCATCAGGAATCCTTCAATTGCATCAGCTATGAATTTTTCCTGGTTGTATGCAATGCAGCAGATACTAACCATTATTTCTTCTTCTTCTTTCATTGATGCCTCTTTTTAAGTGTGCCTTTTATTAAATGATATATTATATAAATTGCTTCTACTTTCAAAATATAGCTTGCTCCAATATATACGATTACAGCAAGAGCACCAAAAAGTAACAGTTCTATGTATGCTGGCAATACTAACGTAGATACAGCAAAATAAATGGCAATTGAAATCGTTCCAGATAATATCAAGCTCGGGACAAAGTCTGACATCTGTTCGCTGGAAGGATAATTTATCATTTTTCCGGAAAAATAGCTGTTGGGGATGTATGAAAGAAAACTTGCTATTACCTGTCCTACAAGAATTGCTATTACTCCATACTTTACAGTTGTTAAAAGAATGATTACAGTAAAAATCTTTTTGAAAACTTCAAGATAAAGTAAAAGATCAGAACGTCCTTTTATTTGCAGGATATTCATATTAATTGAATGTAATGGATACATTAAACCTCCTATACACAAAAGCTGAAGGTATGGAACAGCTGGAATCCATTTTATATTTAGCATTAAAACAAAGAAAGGTTCTGCTAATGCTGCTAAAAACCCCATTCCCGGGAAAACCAGATAAGTAGTGACCCTTATAATTTTTCTGTATCCTGATTTCAAAGCTACGTCGTCATTTTGCAATGTTGCCAGTGCAGGGTAAGTAACGACCTGTATGGTTTTGACAAATTGAGTCAAAGTCATATCTCTTATTTTCTTGGCAAAGAAATAGTGTCCTGCTACGGCTGTTGTGAATATTTTTGCTATAACTATGACGTACAGATTCTCAAAAACGATGCCCAGCAGGTTGGAAAGGAATATTTTCGATCCAAAACTATACATCTCATTGAATGATTCACGGCTGACTTCTCTTGTTGGTCTCCATAGTTTAAGCGACCAGATGGAAAATGTAATAAGTATTGAAGAAACGACCATCTGTGCTATCAATGCCCATACTCCAAAGCCATGGTATGCCATGATCACTGCGATTATTCCGGAGATAATAGTTGCAGGAATGGTTACCTGAAGTTGTGCTTTGAATTTGAGTTCACGGGTTAGGATAGAACTCTGGACTACCTGCAGGGAACTTATAAGGATTGTGATGCCTACAACCCGGATCAGGAGAGTAAGCCTTGGTTCGCCATAGAAAGTTGAGATTAAAGGAGCTGAAGCGAACAAAGCAAGATAAGCCAGAATAGCCAATATAATATTGGTATAGAAGGCTGTATTGAAATCGACCTGCTTTGCATCTGACTTTCGGATGAGTGCCTGTCTGAATCCAGATTCCATAGCTTCAGTTGCCACAGCTGTGAACACACTCATCATTGCAATGAGTCCGTAGTCATCCGGTGCAAGGAAACGTGCTAGAAGCAAAGTTATTACTATGCTGATGCCTCTTTTACTCATCATTTCGGCAAAATTCCAGATGATTCCAACGGTTGTTTTTTTAGCAAGTGACATATTGTAATTTCCCATCGTTTTTTTAGCTGACTGTTGAATCACCTTGTAAAATGAATTTATAGTGTATAGAATACTATATATTTGCTGGAAGGCGTCACCTAAATTAGGTTAGGCAATCTTGCGTACAAAAAGCTGACATTATTTTGGATTCTTTTATTACTTATATAATAATATATTATAAAAAAAAATCACATTTGATTCAGATATATTGTTTACCAGATTATACCCTTTTCTCCCTCAGAAGTCTCTACATTAATCTCCAGAAGATGTTTTACTTCATTTATAGTCTTTTCGCATTGTTCCTTATTTTTACCTTTAATAAGGATTGGGCCCATACGCATGGATTTGTCTTTCATGGCTTCGGTTTTCATACCTACCCAGACAGAGTCCAAAAATATCTTACAAACACCTGGCAACCTCTTCACTCTTTCAATACCTTTTATTTCTTTGATGATTCCTTCTGGTAATGTGAAACATAAGTAGCAAGATACATTGTTCTTTATGTCCTGTATCTCTATCTCATCCAAGTTTCCGGAAGCAACATCAAGCAACATAGTATTAACATCAATTCCTGTGGCAAGTTCTATAAGGTCTGACGATATGTAAACACCACCGCCTCTGGCAGCAACTTCCACCAGATACACTTCTTCTGTTCCTTCTTCTACCAGATACTCGCTGTGTGTGACTCCAAACTTCAATCCGAAACCCTCTATCAGTTTCTGATTTATCCTTAAAATATGCTCTTCTATAGGGCCACTGTTCTCTGAAGTAAAAATAGTT
The DNA here is from genome assembly GCF_016278385.1 of Methanolobus sp. Lineage (GTDB taxonomy): Archaea > Halobacteriota > Methanosarcinia > Methanosarcinales > Methanosarcinaceae > Methanolobus. The sequence continues at coordinate 24,697 of NZ_JADQBY010000047.1, read as the reverse complement.
TGGCTGGGAATGAACATATCAGATATGTCAAAATATCTGCGTTTTCCAATGACCAGATTCGTGAATTTGTAATTCGAGGCGAAGCCTTCCACTGTATATTCTCTTCCTTGTATGTATTTTTCAATTATAACCTTCTTTTCCATGGAATTCCTGATTGCTTCATCGAATTTATTTTCGATCTCATCATTGCTCTTTATCAAAGATACACCTTTACTGCTAGCGTTATCAGTGGGTTTGATTACAACCGGGAGACCAATTTCAAGGCATTTACCTTTAGCTTCATGCAATGTAGAGGCTTTATAATAATCAGGTACCTTTATGTTCAATTTCCTGCATTCATTTCGCATTAAATATTTATTTGTGAATTTTAATGAACAATCATAGCCAATACTTGGAAGTCCCAGTTTCTCAGTTACGTAGGCAGCAGTCGGGACTGCAATATCTATCTGGTCTACTATTACTCCGTCAACATGTTCTTTTCTGGCAGCTTCCAGTACTCTTTCTTTATCTGTGATGTCGACTTCATATATTTTATTTGCAATTTTTAAACCAGGATAATCACCTGGGATACTCGCAACAATTGTTTCAAATCCGGCTTTCTTAGCCAAATTAATAATTGGAACCTGACCTCTTCCTGCTCCAAGAATCATTATTTTCTTCATACGAGTTCATTTCCCTTCCAATGCTTTCTGCTTTAAGGTCCCTGTTTATTAAGAGTATAGTCTAAATACATTAATATTTTATTACTAAATACGGAGCTTTAAAACAGGTATATCTAGTATTAGACATCAATTACCACATTTATTTACGCTTCCATATTTCAAGATTCCAGCTTCAACACACTGTAAGTAATCCGTCCTATTTTTACTTCTTGTTCAATCATGGTTGCAGTTCAAGTACTACTAAGCAATGGCGCTGTAGATTTCCTGATAGAATACCTCAATGAGGATTATCAGGATGTAGTAGAAATTGTAGATCAAATACTACACATGATGGAGAATGATTACGACTCAGAAGATAGATATTTTAACAAGGGGGCAACTAGAAGCAATAGCTATTACTCCTTGGAGACAAAGAAAAAGGAAAATAATCAAAAACCAAGACCGCGGAAAAATGGTATAGGAATTTGATAGATAATTATATCACAAATAATTCTAGTGGAAACGGTTTTTTTGTATGCATCGTTATGGATGATTTAAAAAAGAGCCACAAAGACTCATTTTTTTTTTGTCAGTAAACATGATTTAATTATATCTGTGATACTTTGTACTTCAAATTCTTCCAGCCCCGGATAAACAGGCAAACAAAGCACTCTACTGGCAATATCCTTTGAAATCTCTTGATTCTGATGCAAATGTAAATAGCTCACTGTATCTAAAGAGGGATAAAAATACCTTCGTGGGTTTATTTTTTGTTCATTTAGTGCTGCTTTAACTCTCAAAAGTGTTTCTTCATTCTGAAATAAAACGGGAAAATAACTATAATTGTTACTGGTATTCTTTTTTAGTAGTGGTATTTGGAGGAAATCTTCTAATTCTTTGTGGTATTGCTGCCATATTTTAGCACGCTTTTCTACAATAATATCGATTTCATCCAGTACACATAAACCCATTGCAGCCTGAAATTCATTCATTTTTGCGTTGATGCCCAGTTCTACAATTGAGTCAGAGCCATTGATTCCAAACGTGGTCATCAACTTAGCTGTTTCATAGTCTTCCTTCTTTTTGAAGATGATAGCTCCGCCTTCAATTGTGTGAAAAAGTTTAGTCGCATGAAAACTAAGGGTCGTTGCATCTCCATAAGATAAAATACTTTTTCCTTTATATTGCACTCCAAAGGCATGTGCTCCGTCATAGATGGTTTTCAATCCATGCTTTTGTGCGATAGTTTCAATTTCCTCGATGTCACAGGCATTTCCAAAAACATGTACAGGTACTATGGCTGTAGTTTCTGGTGTAATGGCTTCTTCAATTTCAGAAGAACCTATGCAAAGTGTTTCAGGATCTATATCTACAAATACAGGTTCAATACCTTCCCATACAAGAGAACTGGTTGTGGCTACAAAACTAAAAGGAGTTGTTATTGCCTTTCCACAGACACCCATGGCCCTATATGCAACCTGCAAGGCCAATGTCCCATTGGATACTAACAGGAGATTTTCAACACCCAGATATTTCTCTAGTCGCTGTGTGAGTTCCTGAGTAAGAGGGCCATTATTCGTCAGCCAAGCTCTGTCATATATTCCGTCGATGTATTCATTCAGTTTCTCTCTGTCAGGCAAATAAGGTTTAGTTATGTTGATCATTTGTCTCTCCACTATATGTAAGTCGATATATAATAAAGTTAATCTATATGTGGGGAGGTTTTTACATGCTTACTATGTAATGCTTCGAAATTATCCGGATGTTAATTACAGCCGTAGCTTATGCAAATGCAATGTTCTATTAAGAAAATCCTCACTGAACTATATTAATTGTCTACTGCCAGTAGTTATTTTCCTTGGAGAATACTTCTATGCTTTGTTGACTGGACCATACTTTGTACGTAGTCATTGTATCTGGTTGTTTCCGAGTTATGGGCCGGGCCAGAAGGTCTTTAAAGTACACAGCATCCTTATATTCAGGAGTTTTCTCTGTATCTCCAAGCAAGAATGTCTCTGCAAAAGGCAAATATAACATTTATGATGGATGGTACAAATTCCCCACTAGCAGTAGTTGGAACGATGCAGCACTTATCGCAACGGAAATTATTTGCGTTGTATTCCAGGCTGTTAGTACCAAACACAGTTACGTATTTACGACGATTGAATTGTGGATAGTTAAAAACATCCAGAATATTCTGTCCGACTAAACTTCCCACTCCAACTATAAGTATTTTCATTAATCTCAATCCCATTTTTAAAAAGTATAAAGTAAATTATACACTTCACCATATATTCATATACTATATATTTAATTATTATATTATATTATATTACATGTGCAATTATGCTGAATACATTATATATTATGATTTATGTAGGGGAATCACTTCTAAATAAGTAATAACTGTTTTTAAAAAGCTTATAGTTCAAAAAAGAAAATATATATTCTCATTGGGAGTAATTTCGTGTGTTCTTAGTTCTGGTGGCATTTTTGGTCGAATACTACTTAGCTAAGAACACTTTATTACTTTTACCTGTCAAACATGGGTTCCAATGTGACTAATCCCCTTCAAATTGCAATATCAACATCTCAAATTCATGACTTCACCACTCTCTACCCCCTACCAGCAAGTCCTTCACATCCACACCGACACCGAGGGCACTCTCATAGAGCGCCCAAATCGCTTCCTTGCCATCGTTGAGATCGAGGAGAACGGCAACAAAAAGCAGGAGAAGGTTCATGTGCATGACCCCGGCAGGCTCATTGACGTACTCTATCCCGGTAATAGGGTACTTTTGAGAAAGGCCGATAATCCGAAGAGAAAGACCGGATGGGACATGATAGCAGGGAAGATAGGAGTAAACTGGATACTCATTAACTCTGCATTTCACAGGCAGATATCCGGCTGGGTTATTGAGAATGGGGTTGTGGATATTTTAAGTAATGCGGACAGTATCCTGCCGGAGAAGAAGTACGGTGACAGCAGGCTTGATTATCTGATTCTGAAAGAGGGTAAGAGTATATGGGTAGAGGTCAAGGGCTGTACACTGGCAGAAGGCAGGATCGCCTCTTTCCCTGATGCTCCGACAACGCGTGGAAAGCGCCATCTTGAAGAACTTATCAAGGCAAGGAGTGAGGGGCATGAAGCCGCTGTACTCATCCTTGTTCTCAGGCCGGAGGCAGAATGCTTCACGGCCAACGGGATTATCGACCCTGCATTTGCAGAGACTTTTGAGAAGGCTCTGGAGGCTGGTGTAAAGGTGTTCCCGCTCTTGTTCTCATTTAATGATGGGGTGATTAGTTACCACTGTCAACTTCCGCTATGCGACACAATCCTCCGACAAAAAATAGAAACAAGAACGTAGTTTATTTTTTAGTTTTTTTCTTTTCTTCCTCTTCCACTGTAGTGTTATCACACCAAGCATCAATTTCTAGGTCATCTGCACTTTTTGTATCATCATTTTGCTCCGGTACTGTGCACCAGGTATCTATCTGTTCGTCAAGACTTGGAATCTCAATGTCCTCTATTTTTTTCCCCATCATTTCTTTCTTTTTATCCATCAGATGCCTCCTTTAATTCATATCTTTCTGTTTGTTCAAAAATGTTTTCACCCCTTAAAAACTGACCCAAACAATATTAATCATGAAAAATGAATATTGGTTTGGGAAAAAGGTTGTCATAATCAAAAACTGTGGTAGTTATATCTATCATCTATATAGAAAACGACTGGCTGCTAAAGTTGAAATAGAGTTAGTTAAAATCATTTTATGGAGATTGGTATGAAACGGATTGTTTTAGGATTCCAGCACGTACTTGCGATGTTCGGTGCCACTGTCACTCGCTGGTCGTTGGTTCTGCAATAGGGCTTCACTTTCGGATATTGCAGTGATGACAGGCTGTTCTTCTTGCGATGAGCATTGCAACCTTGTTACAGACATTTATCGGTTCTAAGTTCTTCGTTGTTCAGGGTTCGAGTTTTGCTTTCATTCCCAGACTTATTGCAATCGGTTCCGGGATTGGCCTTGCCGCAGTGGAAGGTACCCTGTTTGTTGGTGGTATTGTTGGAGGACTGACCGGGGCGTTAGGGCTTATCGGCAAACTGAAAAAACTCTTCTCACCTCTTGTAACAGGCATAACCATCACGCTTGTGGTTTTCTCTCTTGCCAATGTGGCTGTCCAGTATTCTTTTGACTATTTTGTCGATGCTTCCGACGCCACTATTCTGCCTTCTTCTATCATTGCCCTTATGACATTTATCACCACAATACTTGTTGCACTGAAAGCGAAAAGAACATTCAGGACCATGCCTGTGATTACAAGTGTACTGGTCGGTTATATCATGAGTATTGTATTTGGACTGGTTGATTTTACTCTGGTGAAAAGCCTTCCATTTTTCAGTCTTCCAAATTTATTTACATGGGGCACTCCGGTCTTTGACGTAAGTGCCATAATCATACTTCTTTTCGCATTCATGGTCAGTATCATTGAAAGTGCGGGCGACTACCATGCTATATCCACGATTGCAGACCTGCCAATTGACAATAAAAAGATAAATCGTGGTATTGGTTCAGAAGGTATTTCATGTTTCATTGCCGGTGTATTTGGTGCATGTGGTACCACCAGTTATTCAGAGAACATCGGTCTTGTGGCTCTTACAAGGGTGTCCTGTGTGCAGGTTGTGCAGATAGGTGCAGGTATCTCATATTGTTCTCACTCATCCCCTAATTCTCCGGCCTGCTGGCCTCTATCCCTGCACCGGTACTCGGTGGTCTGACAGCAGCACTCTACGGAATGATAAGTGTTACAGGTCTAAAGCTAATAAAGGACAGGGTGGAACTGAATGACAGGGCATTTGGCGAGCCAATAAACAGTCCCCTGCTTCCAATAATGCATAATCTCGAATAAAGAGTATCACAGTAGTCCTCGGCAATGAATTATAAAAATAGTAAAAAGGATATGTTATTCAGGTAACAGATCATCTGTTTTTATTCACTCCACAGCAATGGTCCTTATTTCGATTAACTGTCCCCACATGTGGAAACTCATCAGGTCATCTCTTGGGTATGCAACAAATTCGACCATGATTCCATCATTTTGGAATTGTTCTGCAAGGTTTATCGGGTCATAGTGTGAATCATCTGCAGCGATTATGCCATAGAATCCACCTTCCAGTTCCAGATACGTAATCGTTCCGGTCCCTTTTATTAATTCATCTTCATTAAGAGCCATAACATTCAGTTTGAAAGTGTCTTCAGCTCCTGTCTTTTCTTCCCATGGACGCATGTAAACTGCTGAAATATTCTGCTCACCCCTGTCGGTAACTTCAAATATCCACTGATGAATGCCACCTACGCCAACGAGTTTATCAGTTCCCTCTTTCTGTTCATAATTGTCTTCTGTGAGTTCCAGTCCATTGCTGTTCGTCAGGTTCCATGAATAACCCGTTGTGGGATTCTCTGCGAGTTTCACGATGATGGCGTCTCCCTTTATGGCATATACTGTATTCTGACTGTCATTTTCTGAATAGGAACTTGTAATGGGCTGAACCATGTCAGTTATCTCATCCACGGCGTCATTATCCTCGCCTGTAGGCAATTCTCCCTGCACATTGTCCTCATCTGTTTTTACACATCCGGAACTTAGGATTGCAATTGAAAGTATTGCAATGAAAGCAATGATTTTGATAATTTTCTTATTCAAACATCTCATCTCCTTTTATATTTCATAATAATTGACTTTCATCTATATACGCATTATTTAGCTATAGGTTTATATCTGGATTTTTATTAATGCACATATACATTATACCTAAAAACGATAATACTAAATATTATAAGGTTATACATAGGATGCCGGTATCTGGTAGAATTAAAAGGTGAAAATATGGATATAGCAACAAAACTTAGATACAAGGTTATTAACCTGAACCATTTCAGACGATGTATGATGAGCAGAATACACTATCAGCTTTCTTCATACTGGAAAAAAGAGGAAAATATCCCTGCTTTCAACATGAAACCGGTAAAAGCTTCCAGCTTAACAATGTGATCAACCTTCGTGAAAAACGAACTGTCATCTCTTAATAAAAGGCTGACGGAATCTAATATTTGTAAGGTCTGAAGTCTATGTGGGTGCAAAGCACCCCAAATCCTCCACAAACTCCATTTTATTTTTTATAGTTCATCGAACTCTATGCTCACTCTCTCTGACTTCTTAGCCAGATTCTTTGAAAGCATACCGGTTTCCATCCTGCATACATGAAGAACCCCTGCCGGTACAAGGCATATAGGTGTGCACTGGATTTCTTTTGCTTTGTCAATAACAAAATTATCTTTAATGTCCATGGTTTCCATCATGGGGATTTCCATGTGTGACATTTTCTTGATCTTCTCACAGGGTGTGTCAATATCTATGATAATAGTACTTCCATCAAGTTCCCCTGTAATCTTGTGGGTAAACCCACATATTGCTGAATTCACCCTAACAGTTGTCGTCATTTTCAATCACGTATTCAGTCGTCATTGAATTCGATACTAACTCTTTCGGATTGTTTTGCCAGTGTTTTTGAAAGCATACCCAATTCCATCTTGCATACATGAAGTACTCCCGCAGGCACGATGCATGTTGTGCAGCAGACATCTTTTGCCTGGTCCATGACATAATTTTCCTTTATGTTCATAGTTTCCTTTTTTGGTATCTCCATATGTGAGATCTTAGCGACCTTGCTGCAGTTAGTATCAATATCTGTGATGACGGTCTTCCCCTCAAGTTGTCCGGTTATTTTGTGCTGAAAACCACAAATTGCTGAATTTACTTTTACTTCCGATGCCATGGTATGTTCTCCTTTTGATCTCCATAAAACGTCTATAATTATAGTTTCATTGCATGTTGGTGTTTTTAAAAGTTTGCGTCTAAATTAAAAAACATCTGTTTTTCAGCAGTTCTGTCCGATAGCTGCTGTAATTCATAAAAAAAGAATATGTTAAAATAAAACTATTTCAGTATGATATGTTTATCTGTTCACTTATCTTCGTCACCGGAACAACTGCAACAGACATTTCCTTTTAATATCTCTTTCCAGTCTCCTATAACATCATGTGTCCAGCAATCATCGGCACCAGCTGCTTCCCTCATGGTAAGTGCAAAAATGTATGAGAGATCTTTTACTGTGGCTCCTGCCTCCAATGCACCTTTAAAATGTTTCAAAACACATGGTTTTGACCTGGCCTTGATGGAAAGAGCAAAGCATAGGTATTGATATGTTTTCTCATCTATAGGTCTTTTTTCGGCATAGAGTTTGTCTATTTCATCAAGTTTCTCGGTAAATTCGGGAAAGAACTCTTCAAGCATCCTCATAATTATATCTCCGCTGTTTTTTCCAAGTTAACACTGTTAATCCGGTATTTATCAATTTGATTCAATACCAGATAATTCAAAATATGTTGAAATACATATTTAAATCTAATTATTGCTTTTCACTTTGTCAGAAGATTTGGATAAGACTCTGGTTTCAAACCTGAATCCTAAAGTATTTCCCGAATATTTTGGGACTTTTTTCCATTACAGCAATATACGCACCAAGCAGGATGAATACGCAGCCTATAATGGTGTTTGCAAGTAAGGGTGTATGCAGGATGGTAAAATCAAAAAATATGCCGCTGACAGGTTCCAGCAAAGCCAGGATACTTCCCTTCTGTGCTTCTATCTGTGAAATACCACTAACATACAGAAGTGCGGCCATGGCCGTATTAACAATTCCGAAGATTATTAACAGATTCAGGTTAGCTGCAAAAACAGGTTTTGGAACATCACCTGCAAATGGCAAAAGCAGAACGACACCTATCAGGGTATACCAGAATAGCTGGGCAACGCTTGAGTAATCATCCTTGATATAGCGGATAGTTACAATTTCGCTGCCAAATGAAAAACCGGAAAGAACTCCTGCAGCTATACCTATTATGTACCGGTTGCCCGTTGTGAATCCGGTACTTATGCCAGATATATCAACAATGAACAAAAGTCCGATAAATGACATTACCAGTGCCATTATACCTTTACGTGTTATCTTTTCCTTAAGTATGGGTGGTGAGAGCAGGGTAACATACATTGGTGCCGTGTAAAGCATGAGTATTGCAACTGAGAAACTGGTGTATTTTATGCATACAAAATATGTGAAAAGAGTAGTAGTATTAATAAACCCAAGCAACAACAAGTATCGTTTCTTCTTCCGTGGTATTATCTGGGATAACTTCCCCGTGAGTATTATAAATACCAGCAGTGAAAGCACACCAAAGAGCTGTTTGTAGAATATCATTGATCCGGTAGGTACATCTTGCAGATAATCAACAAAGACTCCTAAAAGTCCGAACATAACGGAACCGGTAACAAGCTCAATGTATGGTTTTTTTGATGCCGGGTTCATAGATGGGAAATGGTGATATGGATTATATATGATTTGGTGGATGGCAGAATGAGCATAACTTTTAATATTTCAAACCCTAGATTTAGATGGGGTTAATATATGTCAACATTTGTTCACATTGATGTACCAACGGATAATCTTGAACGTGCAAAGAAATTCTATTCCGACCTTTTTGACTGGGAATTTGAAAAACCCTTTCCCGAAATGGATTACTATCTCTTCAAAACGACTGGTCTTAATGGAGAAGAAGGCATCAGAGGTGGGATGGGTCTTCGGGGAGAACCTGAGCAAAGAATTACCGGCTACATCGGAGTTCCGTCTATTAAAGAGTATGCAGACAAAGTAGAAAACACCGGAGGCAAAGTTTTGAATCAAATGCCAGTGCCTGGATGGGGTTATCTTGCCATCTGTCTTGATACGGAAGGAAATATGTTTGGTCTGTGGGAAGATAACAGTGAAGCAAAATAATAACCATTATTTACGGACTGTATGAGCGTATGTTGGTTGTGCGAAGAAAATAATACTAATTGTCCTGGTTGCATGTTTTAGTCATGCTTATGTCAGGCCTTGTTTTAGGATGTGTGGTCAATTTCATTTTTATGTTTTTAGACGTTACCTTTACATATCAGACTTACAGTTAAACTAGCCATTAGAAATGTGTATATACAAAACTCTCTTATCACAGTAGTTTATTCCTATAAGCAGACACGTACCGCATAAAAAACATAAATTCTAATAAAGGAGGCTTAATGCTAGATATAGATCCGACACATATCCTTGTTAGATACAATGTAAAACTCGAGAGCGAGTTATCCTCTGATGAGGTAGCAAGAGAATTATTCCCTTCTGACGAACTGCTAAGTAATATAGTTGAAGCAGTTTTTGAGGGTGATGAAGATGAAGTCATTATTACTCTCAAAGAAGCAGTAAAAGCCGGGAAAGACCCTATATCCCTTATAGACGATGCTCTGATGGTAGGAATGGATATCGTATCCCGGCTATATGATGATGGTCTTCTTTACCTTCCTGATGTTATAATTTCATCTCATGCTATGACTGATGGGATCGAATATTGTAAACAGATATCTGGAAAGACACATGAATGTAAAGGTACGGTTGTGTCTTATGTTGTTGAAGGAGATATCCATGACATCGGTAAAAAGATATTGACCGTGTTTTTAAGATCCAATGGATATGATGTCATAGACCTTGGAAGCGATGTCCCGATAGATGAAGTTATACATGCTGTGCTGAAACACAGACCCATTATGCTCACTGGCACTTCCCTGATGACAACAACCATGTATTCATTTATGGAAGTTAACAGCCGCTTACTTGAAAACGATATAGGAATACCATTTGTATGTGGTGGTGGGGCTGTAACTCAGGATTTTGTAATGAACTATGAACTTGGCATATATTGCGAAGATGCTGCAATAGTTCCAAAAATTGCGGATATGATACTAAAAGACAAAAGCATAGAGGAATTAAGGGAACAATTTCATGTACATTGAAGCTATTAGTACAGCAAAATGAAATATAATAGGTGGCCCACATCCAAAAACATATCCCTCTTGTGTAGATTGGATTGAAGGAAGTATAAAATTTAGATGAGAGCCAAATAATAATCTGCATCTTCCATGTATTTAATATGTTCTTTTATGCCAGAAAATATTAAAGACACGAATACTTCCTTTTGATTCTAAATGGATATGTCTGTATGTTATTTGCCTATGATATATAATTTTTTTACAAACAAAAATAATGCCGTAAGGATACAATATCATTAAAATGGGGGTCATATTATCAGTTCTGAAATTCTCATGGAAATCAAATACCCCTCTAGCCTGAGTGACGCAGAACTTGCCGGTATTGGTCCTGTTTTTTCATTCCTCTGGACTAATGAAAACAAGAGATCAGTAATATCAGTTTCAGATAACATCTCTCTTTTGGATTATTCACCCGAAGATTTTAGCTCAGGTAAAATAGAATACTCAGATATTGTCTATTTACAGGATCTTAAAAAATTAGACGAAGATTTTGCTCAATTCAGGAAGGACGAAAACGTATCGTATTTTACAACAGGATACAGGATACTGTCCAGGGATGGTCGGTCATGTAAGGTAATTGAAAAGACCTTTGAAGTCTTACAGGATGGGAGCAGTCTTCTTCATGGACTTATATTTGCAACGGGGAGCCTGGAGCCAGAATATAGTGCTGTATTTTCTTCCGAAAAAGAAAATACTTGTTGCCAGAATATATTTGATACCATACAGAATCCTCTTTTAATACTTGACAATACATTCCATGTTCTCTCTGCTAACAGGTATTTTTACGAACTCTTCAATTTAGGTCCCGAAAAAACGGAAGGAAGACTTTTTTTTGACCTTTACGGACGAAATTGGGACCGACCTCTACTGAAATCATTCCTCGATAGATTGTTGACGGAGAATATTTTCTTTGACAATCTGGAGCTGGAATGCAATGTAGAGAGCCTTGGCAGCAGAACAATGTATCTTAGTGCAAGACCATTTGAGATTGGGGTTGGTAATGAGTTACGTATCCTTCTTTCAATAGAAGATATCACTATTCAGAGAATCGCCGAAACGGAGCTTAAGGCATCTGAGGAAAAATATTCCACGCTCATTGAGAAAGGAAATGATGGTATACTTGTTATTCAGGATGGGATTCTTAGTTTTGCCAACTCTAAATTCTCTCAGATGACGGGTATCAAAAAAACGGATATTGCAGGTCAGGATATGCTATCATGTGTTCCTATGGAATATCATCGCATGATCACCAAGCGCTTAAAAAAAGTTCTTAAAGATAAGAGTGGTCTCAGAAGAAATGATGAAGTGGAGTTCCTTAAAAAAGATGGTGAATTGTTCCCTGCTGAGATAAGTCTCTCATATATACTACACGAACAGCGGCCTTCCGTAATGATGGCTATCAGGGATATATCGGAAAGAAAGCGTGCTGAAGCTGAGCTAAAAGCATCTGAAGAGAAGTATTCCACACTTGTAGAGAAGGGAAACGATGGTATAATTATCCTTCAGGATGATGCATTCAAATTTATCAATTCAAAGTTTTCGGAATTAATTGGTTATTCAAGGGAAGAATTATATGAAAGGGCTTTCATGGACAATTTACCAGTTGATTATCAGCGGATGATCAGCAAACGAATTAAGAAAGTCCTGAAAGACAGTCGAAGCATCCGCCGAAACAATGAAGTGGAGTTCCTTAAAAAAGATGGTGAATTGTTCCCTGCTGAAATCAGTCTGTCTTTCATTATGCATGAAGGAAAACCTTCTGTGATGATGGCTGTCAGGGATATCTCTGAGAGAAAACTCGCTGAGGCTGAGCTAAAAGCTTCCGAGAAGAAGTATTCCACGCTTGTTGAAGAAGGAAATGATGGCATCATAGTTGTGCAGGATAATATTCTTGTGTTTGCAAACATGAAGTTCTGTGAAATAACCGGTTTTTCCAGGACTGAAATACTATACAGGCAATTTGAAGACTTTTTAGTGTTGGAATACAAGCGTCTTGTTATGAACAAGTTTAAGAGGAGTCTTGAAAAGAACCGCAAGGTAACCCTGAAATATGAGATCGAGTTGGTTTCAAAGACCGGTAAAAGTACTCCTGCAGAAATAAATTCATCTATAATAGACCATGAAGGCAGGCCTGCTATAATGGCTATTATCAGAGATACTACTGATCAGAAGGAAAAGGAAAAGGAACTCCTTGATCTGATCGAGGTTCAGAAGGTTCTGGAAACAGTTATCAAAAGCAGTCCTGCAGTAGTGTTTTTCTGGAAACCCTTTGAGGACTGGAGAGTAGAGTTCGTTTCAGAGAATATATCCCAGTTTGGGTATGAAGCGGGTGCACTCATGTCCGGTAAGGTACTTTATGGTGACATTGTTCATCCATCTGATATGGAAAGGCTCACAATGGAATATGATCTCTTTTCAGGAGAGGATCACCTGTCCTTTGAGTATCGTATACTCACAAAGGCCGGCGAGGTCAGATGGGTGGATGAAAGATCCGTTATTAAACGTGATGCTGAAGGCAATGTTCAGTATATTCAGGGTATTATTGTGGATATAACTGAACGTAAAAATGTAAAGAACTTCATGCAAATAGGTTCCGATATGGGTATGCTTTTCAGTCCTCTTGGTGATGTTGGTGATATGTTCTCCCAGCTTGTGGAGTTCACGACCCAGATGGACAATCTGGATAGTGGTGCACTTTATCTGGTTGATGACACAAGCGGTGATATGAACATGGTGGCTCATTCAGGCCTTTCCTCTGAGTTTGTCAAGAGTACAAGGCATTATGGGGGTAAATCCATTCATGCCCGCCTTTTTAAAATCGAATATCCTTTGTATACGCGGTATTATGAACTGACTTCTATGATTCCGGGGGATAAGTTAAGCTATGAAGGTCTTGAAGCTACTGCCCTGATACCTATCAGGTATGGCATGGAGCTTGTGGCTATATTGATGCTTGCATCACATAGTACCTATTCAGTTCCATTTGAAGTTCGTGATTCCCTGGAAACTCTCGCATCCCAGATGGGGCCTGTTATAGGCCGTATGCGTGAACAGGCAGATGTACAGAGAAACATCCGGAATTTACAGATTATTTTTGAATCCATGGAAGATCTGGTATTTATGATGGATAATGATGGTTGTATCCTTTACGCAAACCCTTACGCATGTAAGCGACTTGCTTATTCTGAAAAGGAACTTATAGGTATGAATTTACTGAATCTTTACCCACAGAAGAAATTCCTGGAAGCAGCATCTGAGCTGAAGGATATTCTTGGCGGTAAGGCGCATGTATGCAAGATTCCATTCGAATCCTCAGTTCAGGAGATGATAAATGTTGAAATGCGTTGCTCAAAGGGGCAACTGAATGGAAACCCAACAACGATATGTGTCTCCAGAGAAAATAAGTGATTTTCTTCTTTTTGGTTAACATATCCTATTTTTCGATTTATTTTTCAGTAATGCATATATAAAGATTCAATATAAACTATATTGAAATGTAATTCTATATTCTTTAATAATTTGCCTCTAAACTACGATTTTGTTTATTACAGTTTGAAAATCATGCTATATGCTTGTAAAAAGCAACATGGTGTGCTATTTAAAGATTGTGGTTTATTTGATTGTGATTTATTTGTGCATAATTAAATACTCAAAATTCCAACATCAATAGACTTATTTTTTTTCTAAATAAAGAATCATATATACTCAACAATAGATTATTTTTAATACCATTAATTTAATTAAAAGTAGCATTTATTATATATAAACATATGCCTATATTTTGTAGCTGCTGAATTATACAAAAATTATAATATCTTAAAATCATTATCAATAAAGCATTATTTTTTTATTATATATATACATATATTAATTCCTGATAGTAATGTTTATATATACGTATAAGCCATAGACAAGGTTTATATACTATAAAAAAAGTGCATATTTTGAGGTTCAATAGAACCTTTTTGTGTAGATTGGATTGAGCTTGACCCAAGCTCAATAAACTAAACTATCCAAATTGAAGGAGGTATAGAATGTTAATAGTAGACAAAGAAGGTATCCTTATCAGATACAACGTTAAAATGGAAAAATCAATGACCCCTGAAGAGGCGGCAGCAGAACTCTATCCAAAAGATGAGTTATACAAGCCTATCGCAGAAGCGATCTTCGAGGGCGAAGAGGATGATGTAATTGAAGGTCTTGAGGCAGCTATCGCAGCAGGCAAGGACCCAATCGCACTCATCGACGATATACTTATGGTCGGTATGAAAATAGTAACAGACCTGTATGACCAGGGTGTCATTTTCCTTCCAAACGTAATGATGTCAGCAGATGCAATGCTCGAAGGTATCGAGTTCTGTAAATCAGAATCTGGCGCAAGCCCAGTAACAAAAGGCAAGATCGTTGTCCACGTTGCTGAAGGTGACGTACACGACATCGGAAAGTCAATTGTTGCAGCACTCCTCAGAGCAGCTGGATATGAAGTAGTTGACCTTGGCCGTGACTGCCCAGTCGATGAAGTTATCGAAGCTGTAAAGAAAGAGAAGCCAATGATGCTCACAGGAACAGCACTCATGACAACCACAATGTACGCATTCAAGGAAGTCAACGACCGTCTTGTTGAAGGTGGACTCAGCCTTCCATTCCAGTGCGGTGGCGGAGCTGTAAACCAGGATTTCGTTGGAACATACTCACTTGGAGTATATGGTGAAGAGGCAGCAGATGCACCGAAGATGGCAGACGCTATCCTTGCAGGCGCAGACATTGCAGCACTTAGAACAAGATTCCACACCCACTAAGGTGATCAAAAATGGCAATTAACAGATTTACAACAATGGCTTATTCCGAAGCTGACGAAATGGTCTTCGGTAACGCAAAGAAACCTGTGAAAGCAGGACTTGACCTTGAAATCGGCGCAGGTTACACAACCGCAGAAGTAAACTACGCACCAAGGCCAGAAGCAGGTGAGACTCAGGAGAAACTCGTAAACGAGTACCAGAGAATCACAAAAGACATCATGGCAAGAATGGTCCAGGTCGGTTTCCCATCCGTAGTACTTGAGACTGAGCATGTCCAGCAGATGACCAACAACCCAGCATGGGGAGCAGCTGTTGCACACGCACAGAAGACCATCATGGAAGAGTACAACGAAGAGTACGGCATCAAATGCGCACTCAGACACACTCCTGGTGACATCAGAGAAGACAAGGAATTCTTAGGTCTTAGAGGCGACAAGATGACTGTAGTCATGGAGTCCTTCGACCAGGTCGCAGAGAGCGGCGCAGACCTTCTGTCCATTGAATCAATGGGTGGAAAGGAAATCTTCGACTACGCAGTACTCAGGAACGACGTTCCAGGTATGCTCTACGCAATCGGCTGCCTCGGTAGCATGGACATGGGTTACCTCTGGCAGGAAATCGCAAAGGTAGCACAGCAGAAAGGCGTAACCGCTGCTGGTGACACAGACTGTGCACAGGCAAACACTGCAATGTTCATTGCAGGTGGTCTCCTTGACAAGAACCTTGCACACACCCTTGCAATCGTCGCAAGAGCAATCTCCGCTCCAAGATCACTCACTGCATACGAAGCAGGCGCAGTAGGTCCAGGAAAAGACTGTGGATACGAGAACATCATCGTAAAAGCAATCTCCGGTATGCCAATGTCCTTTGAAGGTAAGACTTCAACCTGTGCACACTCAGATGTCATGGGTAACCTTATCATGCAGTGCTGTGACCTCTGGTCAAACGAGTCCGTTGAATACCACGCAGAATTCGGTGGTACAACAGTACAGTGCTGGTCTGAGTCCCTCAACTACGACTGTGCTCTTATGAACACAGCTCTTAAGTCAGGAAACGAGAAGATTCTCAGAGACCTCCTCATGGCTTCCGACAGATTCAGAGACCCACAATCCTACATCCTTGCATACGACAACGCATACAAGGTTGGAGAAGCAATCGTAAAGGACGGAGAAGACATATTCCTCCGTGCAAAGAACGCTGGAATGGAATGCTGCAACATCCTCAATGGCTCCGAAGGTCTCGACATGACAAAGTTCGAGCTCGGTGCACTTGCAAAGGCAACCGCAGAATTCGAGGCACTCACATCAGAGTCCGAGACATTCATGAGCGACTGTATGGAGAAATACTCCGCAGAAGTACCAGTATTCAAGCCAGAGAACTACGGGCTCTAAATGTAGTATCAAGAAGTTTTCTTTGGAAAATTTCACGAAATGGGGGATGTTTGCTATTAGCAATCACATCCCCATTTCACAATTTAAATATCCCTTTCATAATTATCAATTCACACTTAACTCCACAATTAAATTCATAGGCTTTACAGATACAACAGGTCACAACGCCATCAATTCTACCTCCAACTCCACAACCTTCACTATTATGGCATGTGCATTTTTTTCATATCTGTAAAGCCTTTGATATCCTTCCATCAAAATTCACTTTTCTTATTTCTTGAAAGTATTGTTAATTGTTGTTTTTTCATTTTTATGAGCTATAATTCTTTTTTAGTCTTGCAATATTGAAATTTATGGAAGTTTCTTCTAAAACAATGAGGTGTCTATTGCTTTACAATCAAGAAAAGATGCATATTAAATGGTTAAATCAGTACGGATTCAATAATCTCTGGGTTGAAAATATGAGTACACTCTTATGATAAGTCCAAATAAAAAAGAGAAACATGACAGGAATATTAAGCTTCCTGCCATCCCATTTCTGATAATGTATCTACATCACTGTATTTTACTTTAAGGTTATACTGGCACATGCCATCATTTAAACTTACAGAAGTGAAATCTGATACTTCTATTTCATAGACAGTGCTGAAATATGTAATTACCAGTTCTTCCTCAGTTGGCTCTTTCAGGAAATTTATATCTCCTTCTGTGTACCAGAGTTGCCATGGTGCCTCATTACAATTCATTTGTTCGGATTGCATTTCCACAACTGTATCCAGCATAATCTGGTTAATTTCATCCCATGTTCCATCAATAGCAGCTGATATGACCTCTCCATTTTCTAATGTAATTTCTATGGAATGATTGGTGATGGTCTGTTTGGTCATATTTTTTGATCTGTCACCATAGCCACTATGGCTGCTGACAAAAGAATATGTTAGAATCTGTTCTTCAGGATAATATTTACTGGCCTGGAAGTCCTGTAATTCAAGCGCAGAGCCGTCAAAGCTGTATGTTGGTGCATTTATTATCCATTCTTCAGCTATTGTTCTAGCTTTGTCCTCAGGTATGGTCATAGCATAGCGTTTTAATTCAATTAGTTTTTCATCTATTTCCCTGAGATAATTTGGCATGTATTCCTGGGAATATGGATTAATTTTCACTGTTTTGGTCACTCCATCCTGGGTCACGGATATTTCAACAGTTCCTGTATCAGCAACAATTGGCTGGCCTTCAAGTGGTCCATAAAAACCACTCATCTTCATAAAATCATTGTTCTCGAAAAGTGCAAGCAAATCACTACGCATCTCTTCATCAATGGATCGTACATATCTGGATGTGAGCTCATTTTCATAGTTGTAGTAACTGAGCGTAACATCTGTGGAATTGATTTCCAGTTCCTGTACTGCCATTTCCTGCAAGGTAAAAGCACCGTATGAAAGATGAGTGATGACAGCATCATTAGAGATCTTAGTTGTAACATTTTGTTCTTCTGCACATCCTGTACATAGAATAACGAGTGATAGCAGCAAAATAATTAGTTTTTTCTTCATGTATTTTCTCCCCATTTATTAAAGTTCAGTGTATTTCTATTTTTGACATTACTCTGGAACTATTAGCATATTAATGGTTGTCAATTTATTAAATAATTGCTTTAGCTTCAAGCTGGCTCGTAGTAATCATCAAGAAACTGGTATTTATTATTTTTCAAATAAATTTCTGAAAAAGTAGATTGAAATTCAAGCTCAGCGTTTTATTTCCGGAGCCTATTCGGTCTTTCCTTATTTACTATTTTTTGAATACGCATCTGGAAATAAAATCGTATCATCGAGATAGAAGTTTTTCAATAAGCTTTGCAAGTTAATGAGCATATCCTGTCTGTTTAATGTGAATAATTTATGGCAGATAATTTCTAAATTAAAGTTTAAGAAATATATGGACCAAAAACACTTTTATCGATAAGTATAATGTTTATTCATGGTCGCATCAGCAATATTTGAAATATTTGATGGTTTGCCCAGGCAGGGTCCGGGTAGCAATAAATGTACCGAAAAAGCTTTCAGCATGCTTTCGCACCTCCCTGCAAATATAAAAATTCTGGATATTGGCTGCGGTTCAGGAATGCAGACCATTCATCTTGCAGGGATTTGTGATAATTGCCATATCACTGCGGTTGATGTTTACCAGCCATACCTTGACAGCCTTATGGAAAAAGCAGCATACGAAGGGGTTGCTGACAGGATATCCACTGTATGTGTCTCTATGGATTATTTGCCATTTAGGGATAATGAATTCGATATAATCTGGTCCGAAGGTGCTATTTTTGTCATGGGTTTTGAAAAAGGACTGTCGTATTGGAAACAGTTCCTGAAAAAAGGTGGTTTCATGGTACTTACAGAAACATCCTGGTTCACAGACTGTCCTTCAGAGGAAGTCTTTCAGTTCTGGAATAAATGTTATCCTGATATAGCGGTAATTGCTCAAAATGAAAAAAGAATAGAATCTGCTGGCTACACTATTATTGACAGGTTCAAGATACCGGCATCCGCATGGTGGGATGATTACTATAATCCTCTGGGGAAAAGACTTGATCAAATCGAAGACAAGTTCAAAGGCAACTCTGAGGCTGAATCTATAATTGAGTTTGTCAAAAAGGAAATGGATATTTTCAGTCAGTATTCAGATGAATACGGTTATGTTTTCTTTGTGCTTCAGAAACAATAAATAAATCAGACCAGGACAGATACATTTCCGTCTTCAATCTGTGTCTCAAAAACCTCGACTTTTGGGTCATCCATGTCTATATATTCACCGGTGTCTACATTATCCCCGGTGCGAATGTCAAATCCCCAGTTGTGGCAGGCACATTTGAGTACATAATCTTCCAGAGTCCCGTTCTTAAGAGGGCACCCCTGGTGTGGGCACTCGTTTAGGAGTGCATATATTTCACTATTCTTCTTTATCAGAGCAATTTGTTTATTCCCTGTTTTGATAACTTTTATTTTCTCTTCTTTCAGATCTTCTTCCTTGATGGCAAATATCCACTCTGGCATAGTTTACCTCCACTGCTAATTCAATGCTCATATAAAAGGTATGAAGATTTTGATTACAGCATTTGACTGTACTCCCATAAAATGAACTGCTCTTAAAATATAAATATTTGGCGTAAAAACGAACCCCAAACTAGATAAGTTAACAAAAAAACTTATTATGGAATGTGTCGTTATCATTCTTGACGTTGTATTGACTCATAAAGACTATAAGTTGAAGTTAAAAATGCTACTAACTAAAACAAATAATGAAAACTTTTCTTTGGATGTATTGCGTCTGTGGTTTTCACGGATTATTCTTTATATTCTTTTGTTTCTGTTCAGTTTTGGAGTATTTCACCACATAATTCTGGTATTTGGGCCTTCCAGTTATGATATGACGAGTGCGCGCTATATGATAAGTGCCTTGATACAGAGTGAAGCGGCTATATTGGCCATAATTGTCACAATGAGTCTTGTGGCAGTCGAACTGGCTTCGGGTTCTTACTCTGTGAGAATGATTGATCTTCTCAAAGTATATAATCCGGATTTCTGGATTCTCATGGTCATTTATATTGCATCCATGATCTATTCTTTGTTTGTTTTAAAATCCATAACTGATAAGAGTACAGTTCAAATGCAACTCAGGATATCATTTGCATTCCATTTTGGAGTCTACTCTTTACTGGTATTGTTCCCATACCTGTTCAGGACACTTAACATGCTCAAGCCGTCAACATTGCTCAATATTCAGGCAATGAAACTGAATGCAAAGAACATCACAACAGCTATCGGCTCAGATGCCGATAGAATTCAGGAAAATGATCCTATACAACCTATTGTCGATATAATCAGTAGTTCACTATTAAAGCACGATTTTGAAACAACAAGGAACGGCCTGAATATTATAGGCATGCGTGCCAAAGAGATATTCATGAACAGTGACCTTGAAATCACAGAACAAAAAATAATTGCAAACTATATTTTTTCCCGTCTGGCAAGGTTTGGAAAGTTCACTTTAAACCATGGTGATGAGGATGCCACATTTATTGTGATCAGGAACCTTGAGGTCCTATGGAAGGAGCTGGAAAAGAATGATCCTGGTAATTCTGTATTGCAGGCATCATCATCCCTTGAACAGATTGGTATAGTTGCATCAGACATGCATCAGCGAGATGTATTGTCCACTGTTATCAACCATCTTTTTGATATTGGTCACAAGGCTCTGGATAAAGGTTATGACAGGGAAACTTTAAAGGTTATTGATTCTCTGGCTTCGATTGGCTTTTCATGTATTGATAAACGGACAGACTCATGGATCGTGGAAGATATAGTTCAAGGTATCGGTAAACTTGGTATAAAAGCATCAAAAAGTGGCCAGGCATCATCAGCTTCTCAGGCGCCAGCTTCTATGAATGCTTTAAAGGTTTCGCTGGAACTCGTAGATACTCCTGAGTATCGGCGACTTTATAGGAAGGCTGAGAAAACATCACAATCTATTCATCAGAAATAATATCATTTCACCTATTATCACCGACAAGCTTAATTCCCTTGGTGTCATTACCAAAGCACTGCTCTTTTTTGTTTTGTTTTACCAAAACAATTTGGAACATTTATTTTAAAACAGGGCCAAATTGGAAACAGATTTAGATGATGTGACTTCATCCTATGTTTTAATTGATGGCCACATAATCACAGGAACTATTAATATGGAATTATCAACTTTCAAAGACCTTCAACTATCTGCAAATATAGAAAAAGCAATCAAGGAGCTTGGTTTTGAAGAACCGACTCCTATACAGGCCCAGTCAATCCCTCATATTCTTGAAGGCAGGGATGTTATAGGCCAGGCCCAGACCGGTACGGGTAAGACCGCTTCTTTTGGAATCCCTGCTCTGGAAATGGTAGCACCTAACAGTAAAAAGACTCAGGTACTTGTTCTTTGTCCTACAAGAGAACTGGCGAACCAAGTAGCAGATGAATTGAGCAAACTGGGAAAATACACGGGTGCTCATATACTGCCTGTGTATGGCGGTCAAAATATCGATAGGCAGATCAAGGCTCTCAGAAGAGGTGTTCAGATCGTGATAGGAACTCCTGGAAGGGTAATGGATCACATCGAGCGCAGGACATTGAACCTTAGTAGCGTGTCAATGGTCGTCCTTGATGAAGCTGATGAAATGCTTGATATGGGATTCAGAGAAGACATTGAATCAATTCTCAGCAGTGTTCCTGCTGAAAGGCAAACTATCCTCTTCTCAGCTACAATGCCAGCACCAATAATGAAACTGGCCAAAAGGTTCCAGCAAAATCCAGTGCATGTCAAGACTATTCATAAAGTAGTTACTGCACCTAACATGGAGCAATCCTATTTTGAAGTAAAACATCATATGAAACCGGATGTTCTTTGCAGAATGATCGATATTTATGATGTGAAATCATCTCTTGTGTTTTGTAATACCAAGAGAATGGTGGATGAACTTGTTAGCATCCTTAAAACCAGGGGTTTTCTTGCAGATGCTATTCATGGTGATCTGAAGCAGACCCAGAGGGAGAAGGTAATGGCAAGTTTCAGGAACGGAGAAATTGAAACTCTTGTTGCGACTGATGTAGCAGCCCGTGGCATTGATGTTGAGAATATAGAAGTTGTATTTAACTATGATATGCCACAGGATGAGGAATCCTATGTTCACAGGATCGGGAGGACCGGCCGTGCGGGAAGATCAGGAATAGCATTTACTTTTGTGACTCCAAAAGAGATATACAAGATCAAGAGCATCCAAAAATACACCAAGACAAAGATAAAGAATCAGAAGGTTCCAACCAGAGGCGATGCTGAGGATTTCAAAGCCAATATGCTTGCAAAGAAAGTAAAGGAAACTATTGATGAAGGTCATCTTGGCAAATATATGCACTGGGTGGAGAAGATGTCAGATGAGGATTATTCATCGATGGATATTGCTGCTGGCCTTGTCAAGATAATGCTTTCTGGCAAGAAATAATTATTAGAGTACAGGAAATGATTTGCCGGACTTGATTCCGGTACATTCCTGCATTATACGATTCATATTATATAGTTTGAGCATATCTACTAAAAGTGGTATTAATCGTCCATATGTGCTGTAAAAATTTAATTTTTTCAGTAACAGGATATGATCAAATTTCGTTTTATTCAAAGTGGGTTCTTAATGTTGCAAAAATTTGCAAACAACACTTTTAATTACTATCCTTGTTTTGAATAAAACAGAAATAAAACAATCACACACTATGAGGTATTAATCTGGCTAATTATAGAAGTAATAAAAGAAAAAGTAATGCGATGGGTGGAAATCCTGAAGGTGAAGTTGTTAGAGTAAGGGTTCCACGCAAAGAAAATGGTGAAGTCCTGGCAACTGTTTCCAGTTTGCTTGGAGCAAACAGGGTAAGGTTGCAGTGTATGGATGGAATTGTCCGCATGGGCAGGATCCCAGGTTCAAAGAAGAAGAGAATGTGGGTACGTGAGGGTGATGTTGTCATCGCAACTCCATGGGAAATTCAGGATTCAAAGGCCGATGTTATATGGAAATATACCCGACCACAGGTCAACTGGCTGGATAAAAAAGGTTTCCTTGACTAAGATGAATTGTATTATTCATCTGGAATCTACTAAGGTGAATAATAGAATACATCCTTTCTATTCTTTCCCTAAATGCACTTTTTATTATGGGCACTAATCCCAATATTCACCCTGAGTTAATCTATGGACTACATCATACTTACCGTGCGCAAAATTAGTTCTGTTCAAACATCTGATTGAACGCCTTTCATCTTTTCGAATGCATCTTTTTCTATGATGCTCGAATCCAACCATAGCATTTTTACATCCGTGAATTATGATGGTATTAGTCATATTTGACGATTATATTTTTAATATATAAACGTTCGTTTATGTACGAACGGATTATGGAGGGGAACTTTACATCTTTTGTGATGGGCGATATTCCTCTACTCACATGTTATCCAAAATGTTACTACTTTTGATATAGGAAGGATAATGAATAGATTCATCTAAAAAGAATAAACATTATGGACAAATATTTCTGATGCTCTTTCAATTTGCTTGGAGCATCTGCGTATTACTGCAGTTTCAAAAACTTGATTATGACCTTACCACTTGAACAAGATATCTGCGGAAAAATAAATATCCATCGTCAGCAACTCCGAACATCCGCATTAACTTCGCTAGACGTCCTGAGATTTACCGCTAAATGCTCCGAGGAATCATTAACATCAAATGCAATTACGATGGCGGCAAAATTGAAGGAAATAAGATCATCATTCCTGAAGGTAAGAAACTGTTCTATAAACTACATGGATTAGGTCATATCACAAATCCATTTAGTAGGGAATTGAAGCAAGGAGACCAATGGCATAAGAGGTTATGGGATGATATTCTCAAAGTTCACTTTCATCCTGAAGAGTTACCTGATGTATTGGAGAAATATGAAAACTATGCAGTAATCTCCAACCTTGCAGTATCAACAGGAACTATTCTTAGATGGTTCAAGAAAATGAATGACGGGAAGCCATTTGACAAACAAATCAAACCGTTCAACTTTATGCTTGTTGGTAATGGTACAACAGTTAATGAAAATGGGGAGAAAGTCAAACCTATTGCTCCTGACAACAATAATCCACAGGTTGCCGTTGAGAATCCTTTCATAGATAAAAATACAGGAGACATACTTCAGGGAAGGGAGTATTGGAAGCCACTAAGTGACGTTTTCCTTGAGTACATAGATCATCCAGAAGCCAAATTTGAAGGTGATGTTGGAATTCTACAAAGAAGGCATCTGAAGCCTAAAGGATGTGTCTATATCGG